>JBAUYI010000385.1:0-11492 GCA_049584715.1 Xanthobacteraceae bacterium | reverse complement strand
CATTTTATCTGCTCCCTCGTTACAGCCGTGCATTTTCGAACAGGAATATATTAGGAAAGACCCTCCGGCCGACGTGTCGCGGCATGCGGCGGGATTGTAAGAGATTATGCTTGCATAGGTTAGGTTGCAAGCGGTTCTGCCTCATCCGCCACGCGGTCCTGCCATGCTTCGCTGCATCAGCCTCTTTGGTGCCGAGTGGAATTTTAATTGTTGCGGCTAGGTAACATTTAAATGTTGCGGCTAAGTAACATCGTGAGCAAGCGTAGGGTGGGCGAAGGCGCGAAGCGCGTGGAGAAAGCCGAATGCCGAAATACGCTGCCTACGAGGCCGCCGCCCCTTATTTCGATTTGGTTCGAGGAGCGCTGGGCGATCTGGTCGACGGCGTGCACTTCTTCGACATCGTCGCCGACGACGTCGTCTACGAAGTCCTCTACGACGTCCCCGGCTGGCCTCGCGTCATCAAGGGGCGGACCGACCTGATGGCCGCGTTCAAGGGCTATGTCGACAACATCGCGCTTCAGTCTGCGGATAACTTGATTGTCCATACGACAGACGACGGTCATGTCGTCGTCATTGAATACGAGGTCCACGGGACAATCGTCGCGACGGGCGTGACGTACAACAATCGGTTCTGCTCGATCATCAAGATCGGAAACCGAAAGATCACGCACTGGAGAGACTACATGGACTCTCTCGCGGCCTGGAACGCATTGACGGCCCCCATGCCCCGCTTGCACGACGTCGATGCAGGCGTGGCCGATGCTTAGGCTTTCTCCCTAGGACCGATCCGCTTCGGCGCGGCCTTATCTCTCCGTCGTGCTGCCTCAACCGGCGAGCGCGAGCGTGAAGAAAAACGCTCCACCTTCGATCTTGAGCCGCCGATTCTTACGAGGCCGATTCGACGAGCTTTTCCTTCGCTTCTTCCAGAAAAGCGATCACCTGCTCGCGCGTTACCGAAGGAAAGCCTTCAAGAAACTCATCAATCGAGTCGCCGGCTTCGAGATATTCGATGAGCGTCCGAACCGGTACGCGCGTTCCACAGAACACGGGCGTTCCACTCATGACCTCGGGGTCGCGGCAGATGACGGATGGGGTCATACATTTATTGTATCAGAAACGATCTGCACCGCCTATTTTTCCTTTATCCCGGGGGGCGCGGTGTGTAGCGCGTGGGGTGGGCAGAGCGAAACGAAACTCACCGTGGCTTGGCGAAAGATGATGGGTTTCGCTACGCTCTACCCGTCCTACGAACTACGAGCTTATTTTTTCCACTGCATCCAATTCCTCCCCTTCCCTCTCTGCGCCGGATCGAATTTCTCGCCGCCAAAACGCGCCATGAATTTTTCCGCGTCCGCCGCGGCGGCGAAGCAGTAGACGTTGAACCATTGCTCGTCATGGCGGACGCAATGGCCGCGCGGACACAGCGACAAATCCTTGCAGAAGTCGTGGATCGTTTTGTAGCCGCCGCCTTCGCATGCGCTCGCCGGCAACGCGACCTGGTACGGCCAGCCGCGATCGACGCCGTCCGGCGATAATTCACCCTTGCGGTACACCACGCTCGACCCCTACGCGACCCGCTTGACTCTATTGTTCTTGTTTTGTTCTACTCTGCTGCCGGCCCGGAGTCCAGCATGTGTGCCCTTGTCAGAGTGCGTTCCAAGGAAGACCCGTTCGTATCGGATGCGCGCATCGAAGCCGCGGTTTTCCGCGAGGTCGATGCCAAGCCAGGGAATGAATTGCCGGTGTGGCGCCGGCACCCGCAGAGCAATGAAATAACCTCGGCAAAGCTGCGCTGGGGTCTCATTCCTCACTGGATGAAAGCACGGCCCGAAATTCAGCCGATCAACGCCCGCGCGGAGACCGTCGCCGACAAGCGCATGTTCGCCGACGCCTATGCCAAACGCCGCTGCATCGTGCCGATGGATGTTTTCTACGAGCGCGACAAACGCAAGAAGCTGCACGCCTTCGCCATGACCGACGGCACGCCGTTCGGCGTCGCCGGCATCTGGGAGAACTGGCGCAATCAAAATGGCGCGTGGGAGCGGACGTTCTGCATCATCACCGTCCCGGCCAACGAACTGGTCGGCGCGATCCACGACCGCATGCCAGCCATCATCCCGATCGCGCAGCACGCGCGCTGGCTCGGCAGCGAGCCCGACCCGCGCGATCTGCTGCGGCCGTTTCCGGCCTCACTCATAAGGATGATTCGTCCGCCGCGCTGAATACCGGGAACATCCGAGCTTCCCGTAACGCTTTGGTGGGCACGGCCTAGGCGCCTTTTCCCAACCGACGGCTTGCTGTCCTCGACGTTGACTGTAAGTCGCTGCCGTTCCATGTCTTCGGCCGAATTACGCGCGAGTATGGCCGCTTAACGCAACCGATGACCCTCGAAGAGTATATCGCCCACCTGAATGGCGTCGCGTTCTGGAAGGAATTCACCTTCGCCCAGAACAACTTCACCCCCCGACCGGGGGCGGAATTCGAATTGGCTGATAACCTAGTGTGGCTCGGCACGTATGCAATCGCGATGCAACTCAAGGAACGCAGCGAAGAGACCGAAAACCCCGAGGCCGAGCGATCTTGGTTCCAGAGGAAAGTTATCGGCCAAGCGACTAGTCAGATACGGGACACCCTACGGTTCCTCCAAGAGCATAAGCAAATCTGCATCACCAACGAACGCGGTCATTCGTTCTATATCCGCGGCGCAGAGCTTGCCGACATCACGAAGGTGGTCGTCTTTCTCGCAGGACGGGCGCTACCAGAAGACTGCTGGCGAACACGATATCACGTTAGCCGCACAGCAGGGTTCATTCATGTCTTGGCCGCACACGATTATCTCGGCATTCTCGAAAAGCTACGCGTGCCGGAAGATATCCGGCGCTATTTTGCATATCGCGAGGAGGTAACCCCAAAACTTGGCGACGCCAATGGAATCGACGAATCCGACATCATGGGTGCATTCCTCGGCGAGCAAGGTCTTCCGGACTCGAAATCACGGGAGATTCTGCGCAGCTTCGTTCAGGATATGGAGGCATTCGACCTCTCAAGGTTGCTTGGCAATCTGCACGACCACATCCAGAGATCCGAACAGCCATTGGACTACTACCGCATCATGCTTGAGTTCGCGCGAGTTCCTCGCTCTGTCTGGAGGGAGGTGAAGGTACGCTTCTTGAAGTCACTTGAAGTCGTTCAGGAGAAGAAATTCACCCGGCCATTCCGCTTGGCCTTTCCGCCCACCGATTGTGCGTTCATGATCGCGCCGCTCGACCCGGAAATTCCGGCTACCGGTGCCGAGGGCGAGAAAGTTCGAATCACTGGGCTCAAGAACCTTACCCACGCAGCAATGTACGACGCTAAAGTTTCGAAAGGCGTCGGCATTCTTATCTCGAAGGATGGGGACTATATCCAAATCGATTGGAGTCTGTTGGACGTTCCTTGGAAGCCAGACCCGGAGATGGACGCTCGACTTGCTGAGAGCAACCCGTTCCGCAAAGCCGAAGAGAAGAAGATCAATAGCTTTCTGTTCATGGCCGAACGCAGCGAAAGTTCGCAGTCCGCGCGTATGCTTGCGATCACGCCAGACGCCACATGGCCGAACATGTGGCGCGTTAAGCTGCCCAATGGCTTGCTCAGCGATATGGTCAATCTGACCCGCGCAAGAGATGCCGCCGCCTCGCTTGGTCGGGCCCTAAGTCAATCACGGCTCGAGCGCATACCGCCCAGGGCATCAGCTGCCTGACAGCAAGGGGTAGTACCCATTAAGCGGTTGTGGGTCTTATAGGAACTGACAGGCGCCTTGGCGCGCGCCGACCATGGTCTCTACCGTTTTTCTCAGTTTGAGCGATTGCTCAGATTTTGGGTCAATCGGCGCCATGGATGCAATGAGACTCAAAGGAAACGGTAAATCTACAATTGCGGCTACCAAAATCTGCTGGCCCGCGCTCCTAAACTCAAAGTGACCTGCATTGCCTCCCATTTTAATTATCGACTCGGGCGATGCCGGAGTGACATTCATTCGGAAACCTTGGGGAATTTCGTCAATGGTAATTTCGACACCAAATGTGTCGCCGACGGCTTTAACATTGTTGCGGAGTTCCTCCATGATCTCTTCACGTGACCGCAGATCGGTCCTTGGCGGCTTGGGGCACGCAAATATGAATTTGCTCATACGAGATTGAAGGTCGGCGGCAGCAACAGGCCCAGGTGGGGCAAGCGCCGCGCCTGGATATAGTCGCGACAGAATGTAGCCACCGCCGAACACAACGCACAGGATGGAAATGCCAATCGCGCGCCGCACCTTGTCGCCGGGCGGCCAAATCGAGGAAACAAGCAGCCGCTTCAATATCAGATCGAAGGCAAGAGAAGCGACTGCCGCACACATTATGAGAAAGCATGGCCAGAAAATTGCGCGCCAAACCCAAATCGGGAGGTCCGGATAGGCGAAAGGGAGAGCCATGGAGGCCAGCGTTCCCGGAAGACCGATGAGAATCCCTAGGACCGCAAGGCGAACGCCAAAGTCGAGTTTGTCCCCTGTTTCCATACAGAAACGGTTACACCAACTGCCCCCATTGCGGAAACTTCCATGCCGCCCATCGTCTCGCTGCCTGTAATCGATGTGCCGGTAGTGCGGCCGAGTAGGCCGGTCCCCGGACGGCGCCTTTCGCGTGGTGACGCGCAGTCGCAACGTGCACGCTGCGTCCCTTCTCCCCAGAGGGGAGAAGGACAGGATGAGGGGGTTCGGACGATGGAGTTTGATTCTGAGCTTCCGAACCCCCTCACCCCACCCTCTCTCCTGTGGGGAGAGGGAGACCGCGCTCGTCGCTCGGACGTCACTTTTTAGTTGACATATGTCCCTACTACAGTTACATCACAATCCTCGCTCCGGTGAAGGACATGGCGCGGAGGCACATCGCGTCATGGGAGCGAGGGCGGTGCCCGCGGGTGGATTTGCAGCCTGCTCCCGGGCGGCTTGGGCATCATGTCTCCCGGCATTATGACCGGGGTGGGAGGTGCATCCCTGGACTGGGACAGGCGAAGGCGGGTAACGCCCGTTCAGACCGCGTCCCAGGAAGCCTGGCCTGAAGCTGAACCTTTGGGATGGAATAATTCCCTTAGGCGAGAGCCGTGGTGGAACGCCGTCAAGCGTGCGCGCTCCGTTGAGCGCGCGCCGCATCGCAAGATGCGGCGGTGGTACCCAGCGTTTGCCGGCGTTCCGCGTCCTTCATTTTATTTTGTAGCCCGGGTTGAGCAGAGCGAAACCCGGGAGCGGCGATGGAGCCGAACCTTCGTTCCCGGATTTCGCTGCGCTCAATCCAGGCTACGAAACGACGAAACCGCGTAACGGAAGACCGAAAGGCAGGCACCACCCCTGCCCTTTCCTTGGACCAAACCGGTTTCGCGCTAGACGTGACCACATTTTTGCAAGCGCGCGAGCCATTCGCGTTTCTCGCGCAAAATAAACTCGGGCGCCGAGACGCGCCCGAGAACGGAGGCGCTTGCCATGAAAGTCCGACGCGGAAGCTGGCGCAGAAGACTCCCTCTCCCCAGAGGGGAGAGGGTCGGGGTGAGGGGGTTCGGAAGATTCAGAATCAAACTCCGCCGTCCGAACCCCTCAACCTGTCCTTCTCCCCTCTGGGGAGAAGGAACGCAGCGTGCCGGTCGCCGTTTGATCCGGACAGCAAGATTCGCCTCCTCCGCCGTCTCGGTCTCATATGCACTGAACGCGGGACCGGGCCGTTGCATGGCCGTTCCGCGGGGTGCATCATTGCCGAAATTCAACGGCCCAGGCGCGATTCACCGGCGCCACCAGGGAGCGACCCCCATGCACGACATCGTCATTCGCGGCGGCACCATCGTTGACGGCACCGGCAAGGCGCCGTTCTCGGGCGACGTGGCGATCGCCGGCGGCCGCATCGCCGCGGTCGGCGGCAAGCTTGGTCCCGGCAAGCGCGAGGTCGACGCCGCGGGCCTGATGGTCACGCCGGGCTGGGTCGACGTGCACACCCATTATGACGGCCAGGCGATGTGGGATCCGCTGCTGACGCCGTCGTGTTGGCACGGCGTCACCACGGTGATGTTCGGCAATTGCGGCGTCGGTTTCGCGCCGGTGAAGAAAGAGCATCGCGGCGCGCTGATGGATCTGATGGAAGGCGTCGAGGAGATTCCCAATCCGGTGCTGGCCGCGGGCCTGAACTGGGAATGGGAAACGTTCCCGCAATTCATGGATGAGCTGGAGCGCCGGCCGCGCGCCATCGACATCTGCGCCCAGGCGGCGCATCTGCCGACCCGCGTCTATGTGATGGGCGACCGCGCGTTGCGCCGCGAGCCGGCGACCGCCGACGACATCGCCGAGATGCGCAAGCTCACCGTCGAAGCGCTGCGCGCCGGCGCCTTCGGCTTCACCACCTCGCGCACGGATTCGCACAAGACGCCGGACGGCGAATTGGTGCCGTCGCGCGACGCCGACGATTACGAGCTCTTAGGCATCGGCCAGGCGCTCGGCATCACCGGCACCGGCGCCTTCGGCATGAATTCCGACTTCGACGACGAGGAATTCGAGCTGCGCTGGATCCGCAAGCAGGCGCGCGAGACCGGCCGGCCGGTCTGGTTCCTTTTGACCGACCGTTATTCCGATCCGCAGCGCTGGCGCCGCCTGATCACGGCGGTGCACGGCATGCGCGCCGAAGGCCTGCCGGTGACGGCGCAGATGGCGGGCCGGCCGATCGGCGTGATGATGGGCATCGGCACCGCGCTGAATCCTTTTACTGTCAGACCGAGCTACAAGAAGCTCGAGAGCCTGCCGATCGAGGAACAGCGCAAGCGGCTGCGCGATCCGGAAGTGCGGCGGCAGATCCTGTCGGAGACGCCGTCGGAGGCCGAGATCGCCAAGCTCGCCCAGTTCCGTCAGGTGGTCGCCAAAAAGTTCGACAAATTCTTCGTCATGGGCAATCCGCCGGACTACGAGCCGGGGCCGGAGAAGAGCGTGGCGGCGATTGCGGCGAAGGAAGGCCGCTCCTGCGAGGAAGTGGCTTACGATTACATTCTCGGCGACGCGCAGTATCTCTATTTCCCGGTGGTGAACTATGTCACCGGCGACCACGCGCCGATCCTGGAAATGCTCAACGATCCGGCGTGCCTGCTCGGCCTGAGCGACGGCGGCGCCCACTGCACCTCGATCGTCGACAGCGGCGTGCCGACCTACATGCTGACCCATTGGAGCCGCGACCGCGTGCGCGGGCCGAAGCTGCCGGTGGAAATGCTGATCAAGCGCCAGACCAGCGAGACCGCCGATTTCTTCGGACTGTCGGATCGCGGCCGGCTGGCGCCGGGACTGCGCGCCGACGTGAATTTGATCGACTACGACCGCCTGCAGGTGCAGAAGCCCGAGCTGGTGCACGACATGCCGGCCAAAGGCCGCCGCTTCGTGCAGAAGGTCGACGGCTATGAAGGGACCTTCGTCGCCGGCACGCAAATCTTCGAGCACGGCGAGCACACAGGCGCCCTACCCGGCCGCCTGGTGCGCGCCGGCCGCGACGTGCAGGCGCTGCACGCAGCGGAGTGATTTTTTCGCCCGCCGATGCAGCGCAGCGTTGCGAAAATACTGACGACGCATGTCGGCAGTCTGCCGTTCCTTTCGCCCGATAGCGGGATTGCGACCGGCGACGATTCGCATCTGCGCGACGACGTGGCGGCGGTCGTCGCGCGGCAACGCGACACCGGCATCGATATCGTCAACGAAGGCGAATATGCCAAGGGCGGCGATTGGCTGCGCTATATGCTGCACCGCTTCGGCGGCTTCACCGACATCGACACACCGCTTGGCAAGCCGCTGATCGAGCAAGGCAAGGATCGCGAAGTTTTTGCCGATTTCTACAAATACGCCAACGAGCGCGGCACGCTGTTCTATACGCCGGGCGCGCAGATCGCCAAGAAACGCCCGGTGCAGGCTTGCACCGGGCCCGTAAACTATGTCGGCCAGGCCGAGCTCAAGAAGGAAATCGACGTCACCATCGCGACAGCCGGCACTGACAACGTCTTTCTGACATCGACGGCGCCGGCGAGCCTTGAAGTCTATCGGCCCAATCGCCACTACAGGAACGATGAGGAATATGTCTATGCGCTGGCGGAGGCGATGCGCGTCGAATATGAGGCGATCGTCGCGGCGGGGCTGATCCTCCAAGTCGACGACGCCTGGCTGCCGGCGCTGTGGGACCGCATCGGCATCGCCATGGGGCTCGACGCCTTCCGCGCCCGCAGCCAGATGCGGATCGAGGCGCTCAATCATGCGCTGCGCAATATCCCCGAAGAACGGGTGCGCTATCACCTGTGCTGGGGCAGCTGGCACGGCCCGCACGCCTACGATCTCGAGCTCGATCATATCGTGGATATCGTGCTGCAGGTGAAGGCGCAGGCCTATTTGATCGAAGGTGCCAACGCGCGTCACGAGCACGAATTCGCGGTGTGGCAAAAGGTCAAGCTGCCGGCGGAAAAGATCCTCATCCCCGGCGTCGTGACCCATTCGACCGACGTTATCGAGCATCCGGAGCTGGTATCGCAGCGCCTGCAACGCTACGCGCGTCTGGTCGGCAAGGAAAACGTCATCGCCGGCACCGATTGCGGCTTCGGCGGCCGTTCGCATCCGCAGATTGCGTGGGCGAAATTGCGCGCGCTGGTCGAGGGCGCGGCGCTGGCCAGCGATGCCTTAGGATTTCGCTGAAGCGTCAATCGCAGTGCTTGCGGAAAGTCCATACTCGCCGTAATCGAATACGAACGAAGAAACTTCGGGGGAAGCGCCGTGGCAGCCAGCAAAGTCGACGTCATCGATCTCATCGACCGGCATCCGGTCACCGGTTTTCAGATCGGTGTTCTGGTCTTGTGCATGCTGGTTGCGGCGCTCGACGGCTTCGACACCCAGGCGATCGGCTATACCGCGCCGGCGATCGCCGCGGTGATCCACCTGCCGATGCCGCAGTTCGGCCAGGTCGCCTCGGCCGGCCTGGTCGGCGCCGCGCTGGGCGCGCTGTCGTTCGGGCCGCTCGCCGATCTGTTCGGCCGCAAGTGGTTCATGATCATCGCCATGATCGTGTTCGCGGTCTTCAGCTACCTGACCGCGCAATCGACCTCGCTCAATGAATTGCTCACGTATCGTTTCTTTGCCGGCCTGGGGCTGGGCGGCGTGACGCCGGCCTTCCTGGCGATGGGCGCGGAACTCGCGCCGAAGCGGCTGCGCGACGTGTTCGTCACCGTGCTGTTCGCATCCTTTCCCGGCGGCGGCCTGATCGGCTCGCTCACCAGCGCCTGGGTCATTCCGGCATTCGGCTGGCGAACGGTGTTCTATATCGGCGCGGTGGCGCCCATCGTCATCGCCATCATCCTCGTGATCTGGCTTCCGGAATCGATCCGCTTCTTGCTCGCCCGCGGCATTCGCCAGAACGAGGTGCGGCGCACGCTCGAGCGCATCATGCCCGGCGCGGTCCCCGCCGGCGCCGAGCTTGTGGCGCCGCCGGACCCGGCGCGGCAGGGCGTTCCGGTCAAACATCTGTTCAGCGAAGGCCGCGCCATCCCGACCGTGCTGCTGTGGGTGCCGTTCTTCATGGTGTTCATGGTGCTGGTGACGGTGACGTTCTGGACGCCGGCGGTGCTCAATTCGGTCGGCTTTTCGCTCTCCGCCGCGGCATTGATCATCGGCCTGAACAATCTCGGCAGCGTCATCGCCAGCGCCACGTCGGGCTGGGCCGTGCACCGTTGCGGCGCGTTCCGGGTGCTGATCCCCGGTTTCATCCTCGGCGCCGTTTGCCTGGCGTGGTTCGGTCAGGCGACGACGTCGATCGCAACGCTCAGCATCGCTTCGTTCCTCGCCGGCTTTTTCGTCGGCGGCACCGGAACCGGCCTCATCGCAGTAGCCGCGGGCATGTATCCGACCGCGATCCGCTCGACTGGTATCGGCTGGGCCATGGGCATGGGCCGTGTCGGCCAGGTGTTCGGTCCGATCCTGACCGGCGTTCTGGTCGGGCTCGGCTACAAGGTCGGCGGCATTTTCTACGCCGCCGCATTGCCGTGCCTGATCGGTGCGCTGTTCCTGATCTTCCTATATTACGCGCGTCCGGTCATGGAGGCTGATGCGGAAGGAACCGTGGCGCCGGCGGAATAGAAGACGTCACGCTCCACCGCGCCGCGACAAAAGCCGATGTTGCCGTCAAGCCTCTGCGGCCAAAAACATACGCCAGCGACCCCGGAATAGCGGGGATGGCTCAAGCGTGGTCATTGAACTTGCCGGATCGCCGGCTGATTGTGGTCGCCCAACGCCGGGGGGATCGAATGTCTGTGCCACCGCTTGATTATTTCGACGCCGGGTTCCCTGGCGCCAGCCAAACCGTGCGCATCACTTCACTGCACGACGCCAAGGTGTTTGCGCGCCGCTGGGTGATCAGGGACAAGGATCCGGCCTTGAAGGCGCTGCTACGGCACATGGAAAAAGCCAACAGTTCCGCGACTGCGGACATTGCGATCCGTCAATTGAAGCAGGCGCTGGCGTGCCGGGGCATGCTGGTTGGCGCAATTCCGCTACGCAGCGACCTTTGACGCAGGCTCGCTCGCCGCGTCGATCTATCCGGCGGCGTAGCCCGGCAGTGTTCGCAGCTCGCGAAAGCTGATCAGCCGGCGCGCCGCTTCGTCCCACAGCACCAGGCGCACGCATAAAATACTCTGAACCAGCGTGAGCCGGCCGATTTTCGCCATTTCCGGATGCCGGCGCAGCGCCAGCGGCAATCGATAGAACGGAATCCTGCTGCACAGATGGTGAACGTGATGCACGCCGATATTGGCCGTGAACCAGCGCAGCACGACCGGGAGATCGTAGTGCGAACTGCCGTGTAGCGCCGCCGCGTGCAGGTTCCAGGTCTTGTCGCCCGCCCAAGACGTAGCCTCGAACTGGTGCTGAACGTAGAACAGCCAGACTCCGAGCGAAGCGCTGATCAGCATGACCGGCACTTGCACGAGCAGGAACGGGCCGAAACCGATAGCCCAAATCGTGACGGCCGCGACCAGGACAATGGAGAGGTTGGTCGCCATGGCGCTCAGCCAGGGTTGCCAACCGGCGCGCATCAGCCCGACCGGCAAGCGATGCTGCAGGAAAAACAGATAGGCCGGGCCGAGACCGAACATCACCAACGGATGGCGGTAGACCCGGTATCGCAGCCGGCCCCAGCGCGACAGCGACAGATACTCGCCGACTGTGAGCGTATCGATGTCGCCCATGCCGCGCCGGTCGAGATTGCCCGAAGTGGCGTGGTGGACGGCGTGGGTTCGCCGCCAGAAATCGTACGGCGTCAATGTCAGCACGCCGATGACGCGCCCGACCCAGTCATTGGCGAGGCGATGCCGGAAGAACGCGCCGTGACCACAATCGTGCTGGATCATGAAGAGACGAACCAGAAAACCGGCCGCGGGAACCGCCAGCAACAAATAAAGCCCGTATCCGAGCTTGAGCGCGA
>JBAUYI010000384.1:0-29742 GCA_049584715.1 Xanthobacteraceae bacterium | reverse complement strand
CGACGGCGCATTATTTCATGGGCGGCGTCGTCTGCGCGGTCGATACCGCGACGGAGCGCTTCGGCCTGTTCGTCGCCGGCGAGGATGCCAGCGGCATGCACGGCGCCAACCGGCTCGGCGGCAACGGGGTCGCCAACTCGACGGTGTTCGGCGGCATCGCCGGCGACGTGATGCCGCGCTGGATCGCCGCCAATCCGGGGCATCGGGAGCCGGACACCGACGTGCTCGACGCCGAGCTTGCCCGGGCGCAGCATCCCTTTTCGCAAAAGCCGGGCGACTTGAACGCGCTACGCGAAACGCTGCTCGATACCATGTGGGATGAAGTCGGTGTGGTGCGCGACCGCGCCAGCATCGCGCGCGGCCTTGCGGCGCTCGACCGGATCGAGGCGGAACTCCTGGCCACCGGCGTCGCCGACGCCGATCGCCGCTTCAATTTGACCTGGCATGACTGGCTCAATCTGCGCTCATTGTGCGAAGTGAGCCGGGTCATTGCGCTGGCGGCGCTGAAGCGCGAGAATTCCCGCGGCGCGCATTTCCGGTCCGATTTCCCGGAACCCGGCGACTTCGCCACCTCCACCTTCACGGTGGCGCGGCAAGGCGCGGGCGGCATCGAGATCGGCGAAAGTCCGGTGCAATTCACCCATGTGAAGCCGGGCGAGACGCTGCTCCGCGACGCGCTCGCGGCCGAATGAAAAAGAGAAGCAAATGATATCAGCGCGGCCGCTTCCCAACCTGTCATGCTCCGCGAAGGCGGAGCATCCAGTAATCGCGAACGCTGCCGTACGATCTCATACGACTGTGACTACTGGATCATCCGCATTCGCGGATGATGACAGTTCAGGATTCCCATCATGATTCCTCTCTCCAGCATCCAGCACACCGCCGAGGATTTGATGGCGAAGGCCGCCATCGAAATTCCCGACGATTATCTCGACGGCTTGCGCCGCTGTGCCGATACCGAAAAAGGCGATCTGTCGGCCTTCGTCATCAAGGCCATGCTGGAGAATTACGAAGCCGCCAAGGAAGACCGCCGCGCCATGTGCGGCGACACGGGGCTACCGCGCTGGTACGTCAAGATCGGCAACGACGCCCGCATCGAAGGCGGTCCGGTAGCTCTGGAAGCGGCGCTGCGCCGCGCCACCGCACGCGCGACGACGAACGTGCCGCTGCGGCCGAACCGGGTGCATCCGCTGTGGCGTACCGATCACAACAACAATGTCGGCATCGGCGCGCCGGAGATCGAATACGCGTTTCATCCCGACGCCGACTGGATCGAGCTGACCACCGTGCACAAAGGCGGACTGTTCGGCTCCGATTACCGCATGCTGTTTCCCGGCGACGGCATCGAAGGCATCAAGCGCTTCTTTCTCGATACCCTGATCGGCTTCGGCAAACGGGGGCTCGCCTGCCAGCCGGCCATCGTCGGCGTCGGGCTCGGCGGCTCGAAGGACACCTCCATGGTGCTCGGCAAGCAGGCGTCGTGCCTGCGCGTCGTCGGCTCGCGCAATCCCGACCCGAAAATCGCCGCGCTGGAGGAAGAGTTCAAGAATATCGGCAACAATATCGGCATGGGCGCCATGGGTTTTGTCGGCTCCTCCATGGTGATCGATTGTCACATCGAGGTTGGCTATTGCCACACCGGCGGCATGCCGATGTCAGTGCACATGTTTTGTCTTTCCTCTCGACGCGCGTGCGCGCGTATTTCGACCGACGGCAAGGCAACCTTCCGCACCGACCCGATGTGGTTCACCGATTACATGCGGCGCGAAACGGTGGAATGGGGCCAGCAAGCGGCCGAAGCGGCGGAATAATCATGGCTGACCTCAAGACCGTTCACATCGAGCTTCCGGCAAGCACGGAAAATCTTCGCCGGCTGGAAATCGGCTCGGTTGCCTATCTTACCGGACGCGTGTTCACGGCGCGCGAAGGCGTCTACAAACGCGCGATCGCAGATGGTGTGGGCATGCCAGCGCGCCAGGACATGCTCGGCATTACCAACTTTCATTGCTCGCCGGCGGCGTCGATCAACCCCGACGGCAGCCACACCGTCGGCGCGGTCACCGCGACCGCGTCTTTCCGTTTCGCCCAATGGCTCGACGGCTGGTTCAAAATCTCCGGCTGCAACGTCATCATCGGCAAAGGCGGCATGACGTCGGCGACCTATCGTGAGCATTTCGTGCCCAACAACGCGGTCTATCTGACGACGGTCGGCTACGGCACCGGCGCACTGCTCGGCCGCGGCATCAAGCGCGTCGCCGGTGTCTATTGGCTGGAGGAGCTTGGGCTTGCGCAAGCGGTCTGGGTGCTCGACGTGGAAAAATTCGGCCCGTTCCTGGTCGAGAGCGATCTCGCCGGCAATTCCCTGTTCGAGCGCGAGAACGCCAAGATCGCGCCCGGGCTCGAACAGCTTTATGCCGGCACCAAGTCCGCGACGCTGCGCCGCTACGGCGAGACCGACGACAAGACTGAGGAATTCATCTGAGACGGCCTATCGGGCATGGTACGGGGGAGACGAAGATGAAGGGCGGCGTCGCAGCGAAAGTGCCGGTCCGCGACAGGGTCATCGGCGAATTGACAGAGTTTGCCATCCTTGCGGCATATCTCTACGTGTTCTTGGCCGCACTGATCTATTTGAAAGCCGCCATTCTCCACGCCCACGACATCCCGTTCGCGACGTTCGGTTTTGCCGCGGCGAAAGCTCTGATCTGCGCCAAGTTCATGCTGATCGGGCGGGCGTTGCACCTTGGCGAGCGCTTCAATGCGCTGCCGCTGATCTGGCCGACACTGTACAAGTCGTTGGTTTTTCTTGCGCTGTTGCTCATCCTCAACGCGCTCGAGGAGGTCGTCGTAGGCTTCATGCATCACCGCAAGATCATGGACTCGCTAGCTGAATTCGGCGGCGGCACGCTCGATCAGCTGATTGCAAGCAGTGTCGTCGTGCTGCTGATCCTGATTCCGTTTTTCGCCTTTCGCTCGCTTGGCGACGTCGTCGGCGAGCGCAATCTCGTGCGCGTGTTCTTTCTGCAGCGCCACCGTACCGATGCTGGCTGAACGCATGTTGGAAATGGGGGCTTAAAATGATGCGAATCGTCTTCACGATCCTGTCTGCGATCCTGGCCGTTTCCGCGTTGCCGCCGCAACGCGCCGGCGCCGATGAGGTGCGCCACACCACGTTCCCCAGCGTGCTGGTCGGAACCTGGGCGCCGAGCGCCGAGCTCTGCGCGGCGAAGGACAAATCCAATATTACGGTTGCGGCGGACGGCTACAGCACCGCCAACGGCAAATGCAGCGTGCGGTGGATCGTGGAGACGCCGGGATCTCTCGGGCCGAACTACGCCGTTCATGCCCAGTGCGAAGCCGACGGGCAGCCGGCCAAGGCCGACGTCATCAATATGATTCTGCGGCCCGAGGGCGGCGACAAGGTATCGATCGGTACGTCCTTCGCCGATCTGAAGCCTTATCTGCGTTGTCCGTGAACTGACCCGCAAATTCGCACGCCGCGGCAACCGCCGGCTTCGGAGATGAACCATGAGCCCCGCTGTCTTGTCGTGCCTGATATTTGCGTTGACTCTCGGCGGCATCGCGCTCGGCGCTTTGCTGCGCACCGCGTTGCCGCAACATCATCTCAGCAAGGAATCGCAAGACGTCGTGCGCCTCGGTGCCGGGCTGGTCGCAACCATCGCCGCGCTGGTGCTCGGTTTGCTGATTGCGGCGGCCAAGGGTTCGTTCGACACCCAGAGCGGCCAGGTCAAACAAATCACCGCCGACGTCATCCTGCTCGACGCTTTGCTGGAGCAATATGGCCCGGAAGCGCTGCCGATCCGCGTCGCGTTGCGCGGCGCGGTCGGGCCGCTCGCCGACCGGCTTTGGCACGAAAAGCCGGCAACGCCGGGTGCGCCGTTTACGATGAACGCGACGGGCGAAAGCGTCTATATCGCGATTCAGGCGCTGTCGCCGCGCAATGACCTGCAGCGCTCGCTGCAGGCGCGGGCGACGCAGATCAGCACCGATTTGGCCCAAATCCGCCTGTTGCTGTTCGTTGAATCGGACGGCGCCATTCCGGCGCCCTTTATCGCGATCCTGGCGTTCTGGCTCATCATCATATTCGCGAGCTTCAGCCTGTTCGCCGCGCTGAACGTGACGGTGTTCAGCTTCCTGGCGCTGTTTGCACTGTCGGCGTCAGGCGCGATCTTCTTGATCCTGGAGCTGAGCCAGCCGTTCACCGGCTTGCTGATGATTCCGAGCGCGCAGCTGCGCAACGCCCTTGGGCCGCTCGGCTAGAGACCCTTCATTTGTGCTCGCGAAGCCAGCGCTCGGCGCCCGGGTGCAGCGGCACGTCCATCGGCGTCGACTCGGTCTCGCGGACCATGTTCAGCGCCGAGCCGCCGGTGCCCTTCTCCCAGGGTACCTCCGCTTCGCGTGCGGCGAGCGCGCTGCAGATGTCATAGGCCATCTGTTCCGGCAACGACGCGCTGGTGTAGATCGGCCAGCCGCTGAAATCGAGCGTATCGAAATCGTGCTCCAAGCCGGGGAAACGTGCCTTGGGCAGAACAACCCGCCGCCATCCCAACTGCCCGAGCGCGTCGAACTCGGCCGGCGCAATCTCGAGCGGCACGAGACCGGCCGCCAACGCCTCGTTCAGCCACACCTTGATGCCCTCGTCGAACACCGCGTCGATCTCGCCGCACGCCAGCGGCTCGAGGCGGCGCACGTCGGACGGCCCGCCGCAGGTGATGATGCGCCCGCCCCAGGTCTCGATGTCCTGGAGCTTGAAGCCGTGCAGGGCGAAGGCTTGCTCGATCAAGACCAAGGTCGAGTGCGTCGGATCCTCGCGCACGGAGACGCGCAGCGGATATTGCTTCGCCTTGATGTCCTTGAGCGAGCGAATCCCCGACCGCGGGTGCACCATGAAGACGAAGCGGTCCCAGCTCGGATAGGACGCGATGATCCGCACCGGCAGCGCTGTGCGAAACAGGCCGACGCCGCGATAGGCCTGGGTGAGCAGCGCCGACGGATTGACGAAGGCGGCTTCGACCCCGCCCTTGGCCACCTCCTCGGCCAAGATGGCCGAGCCGGTGGCGAGCCGCAGCCACGGCCGAAACTCTTCGCCCGACCCGCTGCCGACCGTGATGACCATGTCGCGATTGCCGCCGTAAGGCGTCGCCGGATTGCCGGCGATATGCAGCCCGATCTCCCACAAGGTCTTGGCGCGCACGAAATTTGCGCCTTTCGGCAAAGGTTCCATGAAAAGCATCTCCCATCGGGATCAATGGCATCGACCACGATGCCGGGAAGCGAGCGGTGAGCGATCAACCAGCGAGGTCGTAGGGAATCTGCGTCGGGCCGTAGCGCTCGACCACGGTGTTGGTCGCGCGATCGTATTGATGCTGCAGCACCGTGCCCTCGCCGAGCTTTTGGCTGCGCACGATGATCGCCACCGAACGGGTCGGACCGCCCTGCTCTGCATGAATCGCCCGCGGCGCCACCAGATCGACCTTGCCTTGCGAGCCGGTCGTCACCGAGGCGAGCTTCACCTCGGCATGGCCCGGACGGCTGCCGTCGTCGAGGCGCTCGAAACGCTCCAGGCTTTCGGTGCCGTCGAGCACGCCATAGAGCACCCAGGCGTCGGCATGATCGTGCACGCTGCCGGTGCGGCCGGGCATGCGCACCACGCCGTTGACGACGAAGGCGTTGTCGGGATCGACATAGAGCAGAAGATTCTTGCGGCCTTCGGTCGATGGCCAGCTTGCCGAATGCAACTTGAGCGTCGGGTCCATCACCAGCCGCTCCAACAGCGGCTTCGCCCGTTCCATGCGACGCTGATCGTCGTTTTCCGCCGCCCAAACGGCGCGTAAATCGCCGATGAATTTTTCGAAAACCGGCAAACGTTGCGCGGCAAGATTTGACATGGTCGTCTCCTTCATTCGAATAGCGGCTCGCCTTCGACCGTGCAGCGGCGCAATAGCCGGCGCTCTTCTTTCGGAAAATCGGTACGGGCGTGGATGGTGCAGCGGTTGTCCCACATCAGAAAGTCGCCGAGCTGCCAGACATGCTCGAAGATGAATTCGCGGCGCTCGCCGATCTCGTAAAGCACCCTGAGAATAGCATCGCCGGCTTCTGCGTTCATGCCTTCGATGCGCGTCGTCATCAACCGGTCGACGAACAGCGTCTTCCGCCCGGTATCGGGGTGCGTGATGAAGATCGGGTGGGCGTGATGTGGAATGCCGCTGATGTCGCCCGACGAATTGGCCTGCTTGGCGCGATTATATTCGTGGATGTGCAACGCCTTTTTGCCCTTGAGCGCCTCCTTCAATGCCGGCGGCACCGCCTCGTAGGCCTTGTACATGTTGGAGAACATCGTATTGCCGCCGCGCGACGGCAGTTCGAGCGCGTAAAGGAAAGTGTACTTGTACGGCCGCGCCGAATAGCCGGAATCGATGTGGAACCAGAATTCGCCGTCGCCGAAGGCGCCAATCGGCTGGCCGTCGACCTTGATATTGGTGACCAGGAGCACTTTCTCGTTGTCCTGCCGGATGCCCTCGGCGCGGGAGCGCAGCGCCTCGGGCGCCTTCTTGCGGCTGCCGAGATCGCCGAAATAGGAGGCAAAGCGCAGCTGGTCGTCCTGCGAGACTTTTTGGCCGCGGAACACCAGCACCAGATGCTTGCCCCAGGCGTCCTTGATGGCCGCCACCTCGTGCGCCGACAGCGGCTTGGACAAATCGACCCCGCTGATCTCGGCCCCGCAGGCCGGCGACAACGGCGTGACCTCGATCTTCGTCGCCACCGCGGTTTCGATCACATCCTGCATGGGCCAGTCCTCCACGTCCGGGCGTCGGCTTCACGCCGGCCATCTTGATGTAAGATGTACCGCGGCGAGCCCGGCCCCTCAAGAAGGCGGCAACGCCGCGCGGAGGAGACAGCCATGCGCAAAGCGATTGCAGTTGCCCTCGCCCTGCTTGCGGCGGGCACGTTCAACGCGCAGGCGCAAAGCTATCCGTCGCACGTCATCACCATCATCGTGCCCTACCCGGCCGGCGGACCGACCGACACCATCGCGCGCCTGTTGGCGGAGCGGATGCAGTCAGCGCTCGGCCAAACCATTATCGTCGAGAATGTCAGCGGCGCCGGCGGCGCCATCGGCGTCGGCCGCGTGGCGCACGCCACGCCCGACGGCTACACGCTGAGCATCGGCCATGTGCAGACCCACGTGTTCAACCCAGTCATCATGAAGCTCGACTACGACGTGGTGAACGATTTCGAGCCGGTCTCGCTGATCGCCGACACACCGATCTGGATCATCGCGAGAAAAACGCTGCCGGCCGACGACCTCAAGGGGCTCATCGCCTGGCTCAAGGAGCAGAACGGCAAGGCCACCATGGGCACGGTCGGGGTCGGCGGCCCGACCGACGTCGCCGGCCGCATCTTCGCCAAGGAGACCGGTACGACGTTTGCGATCGTGCCCTACCGCGGCGGCGCGCCGCTCGCCGAGGACCTGCTCGGCGGCCATATCGATTTCGACGTCGGCCAAGCAGCCTCAACGCTGACTTACGTCCAGAGCGGCGAACTCAAGGCCTATGCGGTGCTGCAGCCCAAGCGCGGGTGGGCGGCGCCCGACGTGCCGACGCTGGACGAGCTCGGTTTCCACGATATCGACGCCAGCTTCTGGCACGGCATGTGGGTGCCGAAGGGCACGCCGCAGGAGGCAATCGCCAAGCTCAACGCCGCCATCCGCACGGCGCTGGCTGATCCCGCCATCCAGGAGCGGTTCAAAAAAATCGGCCAAGAGATCTGGCCGGTCGACTATCAAACGCCGGAAGCGCTGGCGGCGAAGCAGAAGGCGGAAATCGCCCGCTGGACGCCGATCATCAAGGAGACCGGCATCAAGGCCGAATGACAACCATGGGCGCGCTCGATTCCCTCGAACCGATCGAAAAGGCCAGCAAGGATGCGCTTGCCGCGTTGCAGCTCGACCGCCTGAAGGCGACGCTGCATCAGGCTTACGACAAGGTGCCGCATTACAAGAAGAAGCTCGACGCCGCCGGCGTGCATCCCGCCGACCTGAAAGAGCTTGCCGACCTCGCCAAATTTCCGTTCACCACCAAAGAGGACCTGCGGCAGAATTATCCGTTCGGCATGTTCGCGGTGCCGATGGCCGACATCGTGCGCATCCACGCCTCGAGCGGCACCACCGGCAAGCCGACCGTCGTCGGCTATACCAAAGGCGATATCGACACCTGGTCGCTGTTGATGGCGCGCTCGATCCGCGCCGCCGGCGGCCGCTCCGTCGATAAGATCCACATCGCTTACGGCTACGGCCTGTTCACCGGCGGGCTCGGCGCCCATTACGGCGGCGAAGCTTTGGGCGCCGCCGTCATTCCGGTCGGCGGCGGTTTTACGGAGCGGCAGGTGCAGCTCATCCGCGATTTTGCCCCCGACATCATCATGGTGACGCCGTCGTACATGTTGGCGATCGCGGACGAGTTCGAGCGCCAGGGATTTGCGCCCGCCGACTGCAGCCTGCGGCTGGGCATTTTCGGCGCCGAGCCGTGGACCGAAACCATGCGCGCAGAAATCGAGCGTCGCATGGGCATCCAAGCGCTCGATCTCTATGGCCTGTCGGAAGTCATGGGCCCTGGCGTCGCCCAGGAATGCGCCGAGACGCGCGACGGGCTGACGGTTTGGGAGGATCACTTCTTCCCCGAGATCATCGATCCGGACACCGGCCGCGTATTGCCCGACGGCGAAGTCGGCGAGCTCGTTTTTACCTCGCTGACCAAGGAGGCGATGCCGGTCATCCGCTATCGCACCCGCGATTTGACTCGCCTCTTGCCAGGCACGGCGCGCACCATGCGCCGCATCGAGCGCGTCAAGGGCCGCAGCGACGACATGCTGATCATCCGCGGCGTCAACGTCTTTCCCTCGCAGATCGAAGCGGTGCTCGGCCGCGAGCCGCAGCTGGCGCCGCATTACGTCCTGGAGGTGCGCCGGCCGCACAATCTCGACGAGCTCGATGTGCTGGTCGAGATGCGGCCCGAGCTTGCCGGCAAATTGGACGTCGATGAAAATGCGGCGCTGGCGAAGCAAGCCGAGCACCTGATCAAGGCCTATGTCGGCGTCACTGCCATGGTGCGTGTGCTCGAGCCGGGCACAATCGAGCGCTCGCAGGGCAAAGCAAAACGCGTCATCGACCGGCGGGCGAAAAGCTGAAATGCCGAATGGAAGAGTGAAAGGGTTGCCGCGATGAGTGCCGATACCGCCATGCCTGCGGCCGAACTGCAATCCGCCGGCCTCGATCAGCGCGCGGTCGCCGAATGGATCGCGGCCGCGCCAAAGCGCACCGGCGATGACTATGTCGATCGACCGCGCTATTCGCGGTACTGGCAGCTCGGCGCCGATCTGCTTGGCCGCCTGCCGAAGAAGCCGGCGCGCAGTCTTGGCGAGGCGCGCGCGGCACAGTCTATCCTCGCCGCTGCGCGCGAGCAGCGCGAGCATTTCCTCGCTGCCCACGCCGAGACGCTCTACGACGAGCTGACCCACCAACGCTCGCGATTCATTCGCCTGGAGGATCTGGTCTTCGCCGCGGCCATGGCCGTCCCCGGCCTGGCGCCAACCGCCGCACAAGTCGCGGCCGAGGCCGAGCACTTGCAGGGCGACAAGGACGGCGTCGAAATCGATCAGGGCATTTTTCTTGCGCATGTGCTCGCCAGCGAGACCGCCGGCCGGCATCTGTGCCACGCCATGCTATTGCCACGGCGGGAAACGGCCGAGCATTTGCAAAAATTCGCCGCCGACGGCCGCATCGATTTCGGCAAGGTTTTGATCGAGCGCCGCGGCAAGGCGGCGATCGTGACCTCGAAGAACGCGCGCTTCCTCAATGCGGAGGACGACACCACGCTGGACGCCATGGAGACCGCGGTCGACGTCGCCATCCTCGATGCCAAGAGCGACATTGCCGTGCTGCGCGGCGGCGAGGTCGAGCATCCGAAATATCGCGGCAAAAAACTGTTCGGCGCCGGTATCAACCTGACCCATCTTTATCGCGGCCAGATTCCGTTCGTCTGGTTCCTCAGGCGCGATCTCGGCTTCGTGCACAAATTCTTCCGCGGCGTGGCACGGCCCGAACTCTTGCCCGACGACGTGCATGGCACGGCCATCGAGAAGCCGTGGATCGCCGCGGTCGAAGGCTTTGCCATCGGCGGCCACTGCCAGATCCTGCTCACCATGGACTACGTGCTCGCCGCCAACGACGCCTTTATGACCTTGCCGGCGCGCAAGGAAGGCATCATTCCGGGCGCGGCGAACCTGCGCCTGCCGCGCTTCACCGGCGACCGCATCGCCCGCCAAGCCATCCAATACGAGCGCAAGCTCGTCTGCGACAGTCCGGAAGGGCGCCTGATCTGCGACGAGATCGCGCCGGCTGCCGCCATGGACGCGGCCCTCGATCGCGTCATCGCCGGATTGACCAGTTCCGGCGCGGTCAGCGCCACCTCGAACCGCCGCGCGCTGCGCATCGGGCAGGAGTCGCTCGACACATTCCGGATGTATTTTTCCGCTTACGCTCGCGACCAGGCCTATTGCCATTTCAGCCCGGCGCTGATCGCCAATCTCGAGCGTGAATGGAACGCGCATAACAGGAAGGTTTGATGGTGCCGCTGCAAGCCGCGAGCAAGGTTCCTGAAGTCACCCTCGTTTTCTGGATCATAAAAATTGCCGCAACGACGCTGGGCGAGACCGGCGGCGACACCGTCACCATGACCCTGAACTGGGGCTACCTTCTCGGCACCGCGCTGTTTCTTGCGCTGCTGGTCGCGCTTGTGATCTGCCAGGTCGCGGCGAAAAAATTCCATCCGTTCCTGTACTGGGCGACGATCGTCGCCTCGACCACCGCCGGCACCACGATGGCCGACTTCGCCGATCGGTCGCTCGGCATCGGTTATGCCGGCGGATCGTCGCTGCTGTTCGCCTGTCTCATCGCCACCCTCGGCGCCTGGTACTGGTCGCAAGGCTCGATATCGGTCGCCACCGTCACAACGCCGAAGGTGGAAGCGTTCTATTGGGTCGCCATCACGTTCTCGCAGACGCTCGGAACGGCGCTCGGCGACTGGATGGCCGACGGCACCGGATACGAACACGGTGTGTTTGTATTTGCCGGCGGATTGGCGTTGCTTGCGGTGGCTTATTTCTTCACCAGTATCTCGCGCGTTTTCTTGTTCTGGGCCGCCTTCATCCTGACGCGACCGCTTGGCGCCTCGGTCGGTGATTTCCTCGACAAGCCGGTCAGCGACGGCGGACTGGCGTTCAGCCGCCCGATCGCCTCGGCGATCATCGCGGCGTTCATCATCCTTTGCATCCTGGTTTTGCCGCAACGGGCCGGACAACATCCGGGCGCAGCCGAGCCGGCGGCGTAACGACGGAGCGTTCAGACCACCTGCCGCAGGAACGTGCGCTCTTCCGAAACGATGAAGCGCTCCTTTTGCGCGAGTGCAAAATTGGCAGCGCCCTCGCTGTCCGATTTCAGCCCCGCCCGGTAGGCCTCATAGGCCGCAAGGCTCGCGAAGCAGATCAGCCCGTAGGCGATGTTGTCGGTGCCCTCGTGCGGCATCCAATATCCGACGACTTCGCCGCCGCACTTTGGAATGATTGTCAGCCAATTGCGCGCGTAAGCTTCAAAGCCATCGCGCTTGTAGGGATCGAGTTGGTAGCGAATGAAGACGGTGATCGTCATCGCGGCCTCCTGCTGGTAGCCTGCGTGCTTTCTGCACGATGGCGATGCCGCGATGCTTCGGCGAAGATCGTAGTTTGAGAATTCTCAGGTGGAAGCAATTCGCCTGATGCTGGTGGTCTCGCTGCCGGCATTGCGGATGCGGGCTACTGCTTCGGCAATCGGCTCGATTGCCACCGCCATGTGATAGGCGTTGGCATGCAACAGAGCGCTCCGGTCGCGCACGATGGCAACGTGGCCCTTCCAGAAAATCAGATCGCCGCGCTCAAGCGCCGAAAGGTCGGCAGATACTGCCGTTCCCAATGCCCGTTCCTGCATGTCGCTGTCGCGCGGGCATGCGACGCCGCAGGCGGTCAGCGCGACCTGGACGAGGCCCGAGCAGTCGAGGCCGAGCGCGGTCTTGCCGCCCCACAGATACGGCACGCCGATGAAGCGCTCGGCGACGGCGACGAAATCCGTTTCATTCCGGTCGAGTGGTGCAAGGTGGGCGGCCGGCACGTAAGCGCCGGCTTGCGTCACCGCCAGGCGTTCCTCGATGCGCGCGATGGCGAGACGCGCGCCGAGCGGCAGTGCTTCGAGCGGCGGCAGCTTGATCGACGGGCCGGGGAAGACAAGCGTGCGCATCGCCGTCACCTTGTGCGTCGGCGCGGCACCAGGCGGCGCCAGCGCGTTGTCCGGCAGCCAGCCGACGTAACCGTCCGCGGCAAGCTGACCCCAGGCCCAGCCCTCCCCGTTCGCATCGTAGATCGTGACGCGCTCGCCCTTGAGCGCCTCGGTCTCGAGCGGCGCGTCCGGCCGCGGCTCGCGGCGCAGCGGTGCCTGCGGCTCGACAACTTCACAGACGCGGCCTTCGACGAAACGCGCCGCTTGCACTTTGCCTTCGAGATGTTTTGCCGCCAGATCGGCGCGGGCCGGCGTGACGCGGGGGTCGAACGCGCCCATTGGCGGCTCAGCCGTAGCGGGCGGCGAGCAGCGCATAGAGCGCGCGCGCCGCCTGGCAGTCGCCGCCTTCCGGCCGGCCCGGCTTGGCACTCGCCGACCAGGCGAACAGGTCGAAATGCAGCCAGGATTTTGCGCTGACAAAGCGGCGCATGAACAGAGCCGCGGTGATGGCGCCGCCCTGGCTGCCGCCGACATTGTTGATGTCGGCGATTTTGGATTCCAGCATCGCCTCGTAGGGCCGCCATAGCGGCAGGCGCCACACCGGATCGTTTTCGCTCGCCGCGCAACCCATCAGCTCATTCGCCAACGCATCGTCGTCGGTGAAGAACGCCGGCACGTCGGGGCCGAGCGCGACGCGCGCGGCGCCGGTCAACGTGGCGAAATCGGCGATCAGCGCCGGCCTCTCCTCGTCGGCCAGCGCCAGCGCGTCGGCGAGGATGAGCCGGCCTTCGGCGTCCGTATTGCCGATCTCGACCGAAATTCCTTTGCGCGACGTGTAGATGTCGCGCGGGCGGAAGCTTGCCCCGGCGATGGAATTCTCCACCGCCGGAACGAGCACGCGCAGCCGCACCTTCAATCCGCGCGCCATGATCATGTGCGCCAGCGCCAAGGCCGTGGCCGCACCACCCATGTCCTTCTTCATGTTGAGCATGCCAGTATCGGACTTGATGTCGAGGCCGCCGGTGTCGAAACAGACGCCCTTGCCGACCAGCGTCACGCGCGGATGCTTGTCGTCGCCCCACACCATGTCGATCAGCCGCGGCGCCGCTGACGCCGCGGCAGCGCGGCCGACGGCGTGGATCAGGGTGAAATTCTGCGCCAACAGATCGTCGCCGACGATGGCGCGGATTTCGGCATTGTGACTTGCCGCAAGCTTCCGCGCCGCCGCTTCGAGGTCCGCCGGCCCCATGTCGTTGGCCGGCGTGTTGATGAGGTCGCGCGCCAGCGTCACGGCTGCGGCAATGTGATCGAGCTCGTCGCGATCGAGGCTTTGCGACAATTCGAGCTTGACCTGGTGGCCTTCCGACTTGCGGTAGCGCGTGAAGCGGTAGGAGCCGAGCGCCACGGCAAGTGCCGCAAGCCGCGCATCGTGCGGCTCGTTGGCGAAGCGGTAGACGCCGTCCGGCAACAGCTGCGGCAGGCGGCCGGGCAGGAATAAGTCCTTCACATCGTCGGTTGCCTCGATGCCGAACAGCACGCCGCCGAGACCGCCGTTGCCCGGCAGCAGCAGATGGCGCCCAGCCTTGGGCTCGAAACCTGCTGCGTCGGCAAAGGCGCGGGCCTCGGCGTCGAGGCGAGCGCGCACGTCCGCACAGGTCGCCGCCGTGACGAACCAGATCGGGACCGCATCCGCCGTCCCGCCTGCAACGAAGATGGAGTTCATGCGTCCTGCTACCACGCCGCTTCCCGATCTGTCATGCCCCGCGATGACGGGCGCGTTCGTCGGCGCGGCGGATCCCGTGCGAGCTGCGCGGGCTTCGGAGAGGATGCATTTTGCGCTCGACTGTGGCGCACGCCGTACAACCAATAGACCGCAAGCCCGATCAGAAGCCAAAGACCGAAGCGCAGCCAGGTGTCGAGCGGCAGCCCGAGCATCAGCAGCAAGGCCGATGCCGCACCGAGCGGCGCAACGACATACACCGCCGGTGCACGGAACGGCCGCGGCGCGGCCGGCTCCCTGATGCGTAGCACCAGCACGCCGATACAGACTATGGCGAATGCGAACAAAGTGCCGATGCTCACCAGCTCGCCGACCAGGCCGATCGGCAACAGCGCCGCAAGAATCGTCACGACGCTGCCGGTGATCAGCGTGGTGATGTAAGGCGTGCGGAAACGCGGGTGCACCTTGGCGGCGGCCGGCGGCAACAGGCCATCGCGCGCCATCGCATAGACGATGCGCGGCTGGCCCAAAATGCCGATCAGGATGACCGAGGTCAAACCGAGGATGATGCCGAGCTTCATGATCGGCGCCAGCCACTTCAGCCCGATGGCGTTGATGCCGACGGCGATCGGATCGGGGACGTTGAGCTGGTCGTACGGGACGATGCCGGTCAGCACGATGCCGACTGCGATATAGAGAACAGTGCACAGCGCCAGCGACCCGAGAATGCCGATCGGCATGTCGCGCTTCGGATTGATCGCCTCCTGCGCGGTCGTCGAGACGGCGTCGAAGCCGATATAGGCGAAGAACACCACGGCGGCGCCGCGCACCACGCCGCTCCATCCGAACTGGCCGAAGCCGGCATTGGGCGGAATGAAATGCCCCTCCGGATTGCCCGCCGTCACCCAATTCCCGCTGCTGAAATGTGACGCCGCCGCGACAATGAACAACAGGATGATCGCAAGCTTGATCGCGACGATGACGTTGTTGACCCGCGCCGACTCGTGGATGCCGATTAGCGCCAGTGCCGTGACGCCGGCGACGATAAGCATTGCCGGCACGTTGAGGATCGTGCCGGTGATTTGCCACGCGCCATGGGCGGCGTCGTAGGCCAACGGCGCGCTCGCATAGGCGGCAGGCACGCCAATGCCGAGATCGTTCAGGAAGCTGACCACATAGCCCGACCAGCCGATCGCGACGGTCGCGGCGCCGAGCGCATATTCGAAGATCAGGTCCCAGCCGACGACCCAAGCGACGAACTCGCCCATTGTCGCATAGGCATAGGTATAGGCGCTGCCGGCGATCGGCACGGTCGAGGCCATCTCGGCGTAGCACAGCCCGGCACAGGCACAAGCAAACCCCGCGAGCACGAACGACAGGGTGATCGCCGGGCCGGCATTGGCCGCGGCGGCGTGTCCGGTCAGCACGAATATGCCGGCGCCGACAATGTCGCCGACGCCGAGCGACACCAGGGTGAGAGCCGAGAGACTGCGCTTGAGCGGCACGCCGTCGTGCGCGGTGAGTTGCTGGATTTCGGCCTCTTCGGCCTCCGCCTGCAGGCTGGCAACCGATTTGCGGACAAAATAATTGGTCATCGCGATGATCTTGATGAACCGATGACAACGAATGAAAACGGCTTAGGTTTCAACACGCAGTTCATGGTCGCTGGGCTCGCCCAGGCCCGCCGTCATTCAAAGCACGCTTGCTCCATGGCTCGGGACGGCCGGACGCGCATGGTCACGCCGGCTACTGCATCGCCGTCTTCTTCACATAGGGCCCGAGCTTCTGCGACGCCTCGTGCACATAGCTGAGATCGACCACGTCATCGACCTTCACCGAGCCGTCGATTTGCTTGCTGTCGACGAAAAACTGCCAAAACATCTGCAGCGACGGCATGTCGAGCTTGCCATCGGGATCGACCGCCTGCGAGACGATGGCGCGGTGCACCGCCGGGTCCTTGATGAAGGAATATTCGGTGAGGATCTTGATCACCTGGTCGGCATTCGGGCCGGCAATGTGTCCATCTTTCAGCGAGTCGTTGTAGAAGCGCATCGCCTTGACGAGTGCCACCATGAATTTCTTGGCGTTGTCGGGCTGATCCTGGACGAATTTTGGGCTGTAGAAGACCACCGCGGTCTGGCAGTTCGGGATCACCTCGTCGATGCTGACAACCTTCTTCGCAGTGCCGGATTTGAGCAGTTCGGTGGTCGTCGGCTCAACCGTGAGGCTCGCATCAATCCCTTTGTTGGCGTAGGCGGCAATCTGATTGGGAAAGCCGAGAAAGACCGGATCGATATCGTTGTAGGTCAATCCGTTCTTCACGAGCGCGTAGTTCATGATCGCATTTTCGCTGTTGCCGTTGGCTGACATCGCGACTTTCAGGCCTTTGAAATCCTTGACGCTCTTGATCTGGCCGCTGTCGATCAGGTCGGTGCGCGCCAGGATCGCCTCGAAGCCGTAGCCTGGGGCGTTGCGCGCCTTGTCTGAGACGACTTTGATGTTGATGCCGCGTTTGACCGCGTTGTAGAGCCCGGCCGAGGTGGCACCCGAGCCGACGTCGACTTCACCGGAGCCCAGCGACGGGATCATCTTCGCCGCCGAATCGAAGCGGATAAAATTCACCTTCAGTCCCTGTTCGGCGTAGTAGCCCAGCGCGTCGGCGATGAAGAGTGGGGCGTCGCTCGAGGCGCCGATGGTGCCGATGGTCAGCTCCTGGGCGTGGACGCGGCTGGCCAGGCTGAGAGCTACGGCGACGCTGAGTCCAACGGCGAACCAACGGCGAATATTCTGCATCGGAGCCATGTGCTCCTCCTCGCTATTTGCAAACCGGCTGCACGAACCTTAGCACGCAGCGCAAAGCGCCGCCTGCGGCATGGCTGCGCGGCGAACGCTTCACAACCACGGCATCAGCGAAGCGTGGATCACATCCGGCACGCCCTCGCCGCCGACCGATTTGATGGCACGGTCGACGTCGTTGAGGCCGAAGCGGTGGGTGGTGACCAGTTCCAGCGGAAAGCGTTTTGACGCAAGCTGCGCCAGCGCCAGCTCGCAGGCCTTGTAGCTGTGGCCGCGCGCGCTCTTCATGGTGATGAACTTCACCGTGAATTTTTCCAGCGGGAAATTGGGGAATTGCGCCATTTCGCCTTGGGCGACGATGACCCCGCCCTTGCGCTTGAGCGCCTCGATGCCGAGCAAAATGGGAATAGTTCCGGCGCCGGCGGTGCAGTCGAGCGCCACGTCGACGCCCTTGCCGCCGGTGATTTGCATGATGCGTTCGAGCGGGTCTTCCTTCTGCACGTCGATGACGTAGTCGGCGCCGAGCTTTTTGGCGACTTCGATGCGCGCCCGATCCTTCGACGTGCCGGTGACGATGATCAGCGAGGCGCCGGCCTGCTTGCAGATCACGGTCTGCGATAAGCCTTGCTGGCCCGGGCCCTGGATCAGCACCGTCGAGTTATAGCCGACGCCGCCGTCGAACAGCGACCATTCGACGCCGTTTGCCATCGGCGTCACGAGACCCGCGAGCTCGGCGGAAACCCCCTTGGGCACGTGATGCACCACGGCGTTCCACGGCAGGTACATGTATTGCGCGAAGCCGCCCCAAAGGTGCGGCGGCTTTTCGTCCGACGTATAGCCGTAGCGGATGGCGTCGGGATTGGTGCGCCAGTTGGTGTTCTCGCAATGCCGGTACTGACCCGCGTGGCACCATTCGCACTTGCCGCATGACACGTAGTGCTCGACGAAGACGAGGTCTCCCTCTTTGAATCCTTTGCGAAGCGTGAACTCGCGGCCGGCCTTGGCGATGGTGCCGATGTTCTCGTGGCCCATGATGGTGGGCTTGTTGTTCGGCGGATGCTTGTAGAGCTTGACGTCGGTGCCGCAGATGCCGCCGACCTCCATCTTCATCAGCGCGGCATCCTCCGGGATGTCGGGCATTGGGTATTCGCGGATTTCGGTCTTGCTCGGCCCGGTACGTACCGCCGCCAGTACTTTTTCAGCCACAGAAAATCACTCCTTGTTGGTCTTCTTGGTCGTATAAATCCACTCTAGTGTCACGCTTCCGCGATCCGCAAGCCCTCGCGGACTAACGATATAGGTACGATGCCCGCCCCGTTCGATATGATGCGCTCGCGAAAGCCGGGCCCCGGCCATGACGCCGCGATCGATCGGGTGCGCGACTGGACGCGTACGCGTTTTGCGCTCACCGACGACGAGACGGTCATGGTGTCGGAGATCGCCTGCAGCGTTCCCGGCTGCCCGCCGATCGAAACCCACCTGGTGTTCTGGACCGCCGCCGGGCGGCATCACTTCAAGGTCTTCAAGCCGCTTGCCGACGTGATCGAGGACGACCTGCCGCCAGCCTTCATGAAGAACGCGCTCATTGCGCTCGAAGGCGTCGATTGTGACTGCTGCTAATGTAGGGTGGGCATCGCGCCCGCATAGTAAGGAAGATTTCGCCATTCGTTCGAGCGCAATGCCCACGCGGCTCGGCATCACCGCGTGGGCAAAATCGCTTGAGGCTTCGACCCAAGATAATTTCGCTTCAGCCAGCGATTTTACCCACCCTACGAAAGGCCCACAGCCGCGAGCGCATCAGCCTGGCGCTTGGCGACGCGGTCCATCGAAAACCGCTCGATCGCTTCGTTGAATAATTGATAAAAATTCAGCTCGGCGCGCAGGTGCAGGAACACGGCGCCGAGCCCGATCGCGGCGCGATCCATGAACACGAATTCGCGCGGCACCGTCACCGGGCCTTTCTGCTTGAGTGCCTGATGCACGCGGAACGCTTCGCGCCGGCCGTATTCGGACGGCTTGACGCCATCGGCGATGCTGCGCACGCGGTCGTCGAGCAGCGGCGCATAGATGAAGCGCGCCCAGATGTTGAGCGTGTCGATGAGATCGCGCGACAGCTTGCGAAAACCCCAGGTCTCGTAAGCGTGCACGACCAGATCGTCGTCGCCGCGCAACAGCCCGTGATAGAGATCGACGACGCCGCGCACGAATTTCGGCGGGAAAATGCGTATGCAGCCGTAATCGAGCAGGTTGATGCCGGCCGGCGCGCCGGCGCGCGCGAATACCGTGTAATTGCCAAGATGCGGGTCGCCGTGAATGACGCCGAAACGGCTGAACGGAAACCACCACGCTGTGAACATGGCGGTCGCCAGCGCATTGCGAATTTCCAGCGGATCGTTCCTGTGAGTCAGCATCTTGCTGCCGTCGAGCCAGTCTAGCGTCAGCAGCCGTCCAGTCGACAGTTCCGGCCAAGCGCGCGGCACGCGCACGATATCGACATCGGCGAGCATGGCGCGATAGAGCGCCGCGTGCTTGGCTTCGCGGTGGTAATCCAATTCCTCGCGCACCCGCGCGCCGACTTCCTTGCCGATTTCGCTGGTGTCGATGGCCGCATCGAGCCTTCTTCGGATCGCGAGCAGCCATTGCAGCTGTTGCAAATCGGCTTCGACCGCGGACTGCATGTCGGGATATTGCAGCTTGCAGGCCAGCATCGCACCGTCGAGCGAGCGGGCACGGTGCACCTGGCCGAGCGACGCGGCCGCGGCGGGATGATGCTCAAAGCTTGCAAACCTCTTCTCCCAATCGGCGCCGAGCTCGGCCATCATGCGCCGCTTGACGAAGGCCCAGCCCATGGGCGGCGCGTCGCTCTGCAGCTTCTGCAGTTCGGCGGCATATTCCGGCGGCAATAGATCGGGAATGGTCGCCATCAACTGGGCGACCTTCATCAGCGGCCCCTTGAGCCGGCCGAGCGCCGACGACAGCGCGCTTGCATCGCCGGCGCGATCCGGTGCGACGCCCATGAGCCGCCTGCCGGCATAGCGCGCCGCGACGCCGCCGACATTGGCACCGACCCGCGCATAGCGGGCAGCGCGGGCGGACAGGCGGTTCTTTTCGCGGTCGGTCATGATCACCGGTTTGTCGACTAAAAATATAATTGCGTCAGGGCACAATCCCAGGCGCAACCAGTGGCTTGGCATGGCCGGCAATCCAGCGCGCCAAGGCCTCCTCTGTGACCTCTCCGGCGGCGAGGCCGAAAACAATTGCGGCAGCCTCCTCTTGGGGAGCATCGAGATCGAGGTGGTTAAGTCCGAGAAACACGATCATCGATGCCAGTGCCGCTCTTTTGTTGCCGTCGACGAAAGGGTGATTCTTGGCAATTCCGAACCCATAGGCCGCTGCGAGAACGATGAGATCGGTTTCGCCATAGGCGTACTTATTGATCGGTCTCGCCAGCGCAGATTCGAGAAGTCCAAGATCGCGGACGCCGTCCGGGCCGCCAAAGAGAGCCAGTTGCTCGGCGTGAAAATCAAGGACCAGGCCAATGTCGAGCCAACGCGGCTCGCTCATTTCGCCAGTGCTCTATACGCATCGGCATATTTACGAAACGACCGACGTGCGATCTCCATGCCCTCGGCGTGCTTCGGATCGTACGGGCTCAGCTTGATGCCGCGCTCGGTCTGTTCGACAATATAGAGCCTGTCGCCTTCCTTGAGCTTAAGGCGCGCCAGCAACTCCTTCGGAAGAATCAGTCCCACCGAATTGCCGATCTTCTTGATTTGAAGGGAGTAACCTTCTGCCTCGATACTGCTCAAAGCCTCGCTCCGTTTGATGTTGTACATATTGTATAACGCTAAATTGCGGCCTGTACAACAACTGTTCTACGCACATGGAATGGTGATTATTGGCAATGCCTTTGATCGAGCACGCGACGATGCTCATCACGGCAAGCACTGTCGGGTGGAGACCGAATTGTTTCCGGGACTTGAGACAACCTCGTATTGTTGTCTGGACCACAATCTATGATTGCCAAGGCATAGTCATGCAAAAGTACGCAGCGCTTCACACGATATCGTTGGTACTGCGGGGTATTGGATGGTTACTGATCGTTCTCGCGATAATCTTCTTCTTAATCGGCATCGCGTCACTCAGTCAGAACAATGGATCTGTCGATTCCGGGCTCGGAGCGCTCAAAATCATCAGCGCGATATCGTTCCTGGGGATGGGCGTGCTCACGCTTGCCTTTGGAGAACTCATCCAGGTTTTTGTTGATATCGCAGACAACACCCGGGCAGCAGTTGTGCTGCTCAAGAATCCTGGCGCTGATTTAGGAGATATACTAGATCACGGACCCGAACAAAAGCACGCGCAGGCGTATCGATACGATAAGGACAAATGGAATGCATTGGTCGAATTTGATCTGGAACTCGCTCGCGTGGAAGCCGTCTTGCGGCCTTACGGTCAAAAATACATCGACCAACTTGCGACCGCGTATCTCACCCTCAACGACAAGAATAAACTGTCCGACATCATTAAAAAGATCGTCGAGACTGCACGTCAAGACGCGGCAGAAGCAAAAGCAGCGGAAGAACGATTGGAAAAAAGATTCTCTGATCCTGCATTCGTCGACGGATTTGCACGAGAGAAAATTGAACTAATAGCGACGCGGCCATACGGAAATGTGGCTGTCCTGAAGAACGGTTCTGTACTACTCCTCAAACGAAATGGACAAGTTTCAAGCTATTCTGACGCTGCAACTCTACGGCGGGCGATGAATGACGAAGAGCATTGGTCGGGCATAACCAATAACGAATCCAAGATTCGTGTCGTCAGGTCAGTCGCTGCTCACATTTCGACTTGAGCGGATAGATCACCCCAGTCCTTCCAACTCCGCAATCATCCGCTCGATGACCCCGAGCCCGCCCTGCCAGAACGTCGGATCGCGCGCGTTGAGCCCGAACGGCGCCAGCAGCTCGGCGTATGGCTTGGTGCCGCCGGCCGACAGCATGGCGAGATAGCGTTCGACAAAGCCGTCGCTGGCATGCTCGTAGACCGCATAGAGCGAATTCACCAGGCAATCGCCGAACGCATAGGCGTAGACATAGAACGGCGTGTGAATGAAATGCGGAATGTAGACCCAGAACGTCTCGTAGCCAGGTTTGAGCTCGATGGCCGGACCGAGGCTTTCGCGCTGCACGTCGAGCCATAATTCGCCGATGCGCTCGGCGGTCAATTCGCCGCTCTTGCGCTCGGTGTGCACAGCGCGCTCGAAGGTATAGAACGCGATCTGCCGCACCACGGTGTTGATCATGTCCTCGACCTTGGCGGCGAGCATGGCCTTGCGCTCTTTGCCGTCGCGCGTGCCGGCGAGCAGTTTCTTGAACGTCAGCATCTCGCCGAACACGCTCGCAGTCTCGGCCAGCGTCAGCGGTGTCGGCGCCATCAAGGCGCCGTTCGGCGCCGCCAGCACCTGATGCACGCCGTGGCCGAGCTCGTGCGCCAGCGTCATGACGTCGCGCGGCTTGCCCTGGTAGTTGAGCAGCACGAATGGATGCGCCGACGGCGTCGTCGAATGGGAGAACGCGCCCGGCGCCTTGCCCGGCCGCACCGGCGCGTCGATCCAGCGCTCGGCAAAAAACCGCTCGGCAATGGTCGCCATTTTCGGCGAGAACGCGCCGTAGGCAGTGAGCACCGTATCCTTGGCCTCGGCCCAGCCGATGGTGCGGGTTGCGGCTTGCGGCAGCGGCGCGTTGCGGTCCCATTGCGGCAGACGCTTTTTGCCGAACCATTTGGCCTTGAGCGCGTAATAACGGTGCGATAGCCGCGGATAAGCGGCGCGCACCGCCGTGACCAGCGCGTCGACCACCTCGCGCTCGACCCGGTTCGACAAATGGCGATCGTCGGCGATGTCGGTGAATCCACGCCAGCGGTCGGAGATTTCCTTGTCCTTGGCGAGCGTGTTCAAGATCAGCGCGAACTGCGCCACGTTGTCCTTGAAGGTGTGCGCGAGCGCCTGCGCGGCCGTCTTGCGTTTCGCGCCGTCGCGATCCTGCAAAAAATTCAGCGTCGGCTCGATGGCCAGCGTCTTGCCCGACACCTTGAAGCGCAGATTGGCGATAGTGGCGTCGAACTGGCGATTCCACGCCGTATATGCCGTCATCGATTTTTCGTGAAACAGCTGCTCGACGCGGTCCTCAAGCTGATAAGGCCGATAACGGCGCACGTCCTCGAGCCACGGCCGGTAATGGCCGAGCACAGGATCGGCCAGCGCCGCTTCGAGCTGCGCGTCGTCGATGCGGTTGAGCTCGAGCTCGAAGAACAACAGGTGCGTCGAGGCCGCGGTCATCCGCTCCTGCATGTCGCCGTAGAACTTGGTGCGCGCCGGATCGACCGTATCGCCCTCATGGATGAGCACGGCATAGGAGCCGAGCCGGCCCATGCGGTCGCTGATCGCCTCATAGCGCCGCACTGCTTCGCCGAGCGCTGAACCGCCTTGCGGCACGGAGGCGAGCCCGGCGAGCTTGCCCTTATAATCCTGCTCAAAGGCCAGGCAGTCGGCATCGGTGCGATCGAGGTCGCGCTTGATGGCGGGATCGTCGAGGCCGGAATAGAGCGCGCTGAGGTCCCATTCGGGCAGCGCGCCGAGCCGCGTTGCGCCCGGCTTCGATTTGGTTTTTCGCGAGATTTTTGGCATGCGCTTAAGTGGCCTCACCGGCCCTCATTTGGCGCGGCTTTCGCCCAATCGCAAGGGCCGTCTTGCCGCGCCGGTCGAAATATCCCACGCTGACGATGCTGCACCTTGCGCCCTCTTCATTGCGTCCAATGCCGGCGCATTGAGCGGCCGCCCCGCGCCATCTAACATGGTCGTCTGGATTCGACTTCCAGCCACAGGCGAGGCACCGATGCTCGGCTGGTTTCAAGCGCTGATGCCCAAAGAAGGGCGTTTCTTCGACCTCTTCACGCGGCACGCCACCATCGTCGTCGCCGGCGCCGAGGCGTTGCGCGGATTGCTCCAAGGCGGCGACAGCATCGAGCGCTACTGTAAGCAGATTTTCGAGCGCGAGGCGGAAGCCGATGAAATCACCCGCCAGGTCTTGACCGCGGTGCGGCGCACCTTCGTCACGCCGTTCGATCGCACCGACATCCAGGACCTGATTTCCTCGATGGACGATTCCATCGATCAGATGAACAAGACCGCGAAAATCATCGACCTGTTCGAGGTCAGAAGTTTTGAGCCGCAGATGCGGGAGATGGGCGACATCATCGTGCAGGCGGCGAACCTGGTGCTCGAAGCGGTGCCGCTCTTGAGCGCGATCGGCACCAATGCCGGCCAACTCAATACGTTGACCGCAAAGATCATTGCCGTCGAAGAACAGGCCGACAATGTCTGCGATCAAGGCCTCAAGGCGCTGTTCCTGGCCAATCGCCAGAGCAATCCGCAAGGCAACGCGATGAGCTTCATTGTCGGCTCAGAGCTCTACGACCATCTCGAAAAAGTCGTCGACCGTTTCGAGGACGTCTCGAACGAAATCAATTCCGTCGTCGTCGATCAGCTTTGACGAGCGCATGGCGCCATGACAGCTCTCCTGAGCCTGCCCGTGCTGATCGGCCTGATCGCGGTGGCACTGGCGTTCGATCTGCTCAACGGCCTGCACGATACCGCCAATTCGATTGCCACCATCGTCTCGACGCGCATGCTGCGGCCGCGCTACGCGGTGGTGTGGGCCGCGTTTTTCAATTTCATCGCCTTTCTGTTGTTCGGCGTGCACGTGGCGCGAACCATCGGCGTCGGCATCGTCTCGGCGGACGTGATGGATGCGCGCGTCATTTTCGGCGCGCTGATGGGCGGCATCTCGTGGAATCTCATCACCTGGTGGGCCGGCATTCCGTCGTCGAGCTCGCATGCGCTGATCGGCGGGCTGGTCGGAGCCGGCGTCACCAAAGCGGGCCTTGCCTCGATCGTGTGGCCCGGCTTGCTGACGACCAGCGCCTTCATCGTGCTGTCGCCATTGCTCGGCTTTTTTCTGGCGTTGTTCTTGGTGCTGGCGGTGTCCTGGGCTTTCGTGCGCGCCAATCCGCGGGCGGTAGAAAGCACCTTCCAGTGGCTGCAATTTGCCTCAGCCTCGGCGATCTCGCTTGGCCATGGCGGCAACGATGCGCAGAAGACCATGGGCATCATCGCCGTGCTGCTGTTTTCGCAAGGCAAGCTCGGCGCCGATTTCTATGTGCCGTTCTGGGTGGTGATCACCTGCCAGACCGCCATGGGCCTCGGCACGCTGATCGGCGGCTGGCGCATCGTCAACACCGTCGGCTCAAAGATCACCCGCATGACGCCGGTGCAAGGCTGCTGCGCCTCGACCGGCGGCGCTGTCATGCTGTTTGCCGCGACCTATCTGGGCATTCCGGTTTCGACCACGCACACGGTGACCGGATCGATCATCGGCGTCGGCGCAGCGCGTAAGGCTTCGGCGGTGCGCTGGAATATCGCGACCAATATCGTGATCGCATGGATCGTCACCATACCGGCCTCGGCACTGATGGCTGTTTTGTTCTATATTCTGTCGGGGCTGTTCTGATGGCCGTAATTTCGACGAGGCAAAGCGACGAACGATGACACCCGCGCTGACCTCCAAAGTCTACGACGTCGACGATTTCGCCGCGGCGCAAGAGCTTTATCACAGCAACGGCTGGACCGACGGCCTGCCCGTCGTGCCGCCGACGCAAGCCGCCGTCGAAGCCTGCCTGGAATGGGCGTTGATGCCGCCGGACATGCTGATCGGCATCGAGCCGGTGCGCGAGCAGCCGATCACCGCGGAAAAGCTCGCCATCAACGCAGTGATGGCCGGCTGCCTGCCGATGCATTTTCCCGTCGTCGCCACCGCCTGGCAGGCGATGATGAAGGAAGAGTTTCTGATGCATGGCGTGACCTCGAGCACCGGCGGCGCCGCTGTCCTCGTCATCATCAACGGACCCGTTCGCCGCGAAATCGGCGCCAACGCCACCTTCAACACGCTCGGCAACAGCGACCGCGCCACCGCCGTGATCGGCCGCGCGCTGCGCCTCGCGCTGATCAATCTGCTCGACGCGCGTCCCGGCGGCATCGACCGCTCAACGCTCGGCCATCCTGGAAAATTCTCCTACTGCATCGCCGAGGATGAAGAAGACACCACCTGGCAACCGCTATCGGTGATGCGCGGCATCCCCGAAGGCCTCTCGGCCGTCACCGTGATGGGCGCCATGGCGCCGCGCCAGATCATGAACGAATGGACCAAGGACCCGCGCGAGATTCTTGAAACCTTCGCTGCCGAGATGCGCGCCAACCAGCGCCACTATTCGATCTATGGCGGCAATTACGCCGTCATCATTCCGAAGCAATTGCGCGATCACATCCAGGACGCCGGCTGGACCAAGCGCGACATCGCCGAATACATCTACGAGCGCGCCCGCATCCGCCGCGCCGAATGGACCGACGTCGGCAAGGGCGCGGTGGTGCGCGACCGCGGCGAGACGGTTCACACGGCGCTGACTTCGCCGGATCATCTCCTCGTCGTCGCGGCCGGCGGCCCGGCCGGCGGTTTTGGCGCCGTCATCGCGCCATGGTTCGGCAGCAAGACCAAAGCGGTGACGGCCGCGATCGGCGCCTGTGTCGATTGTGAGCCGCCGAAAGGCTAAAGTGCAAAAAGTACCAGCGGAGCAAAGCCCATGATCCTTCGCGTGTTCGATCCGACAAATGAAAGAAAGCCGGCCGGCGGCCAGCCGGCGCCGCGTCCGGCTTCGCTCAAGGGCAAGACGATCGGCTTCATCTCCAACGGCAAAGAGGGCACGACGGGCTACTTCGCCCACCTCGACCGCATGCTGCGCGAAGAATTCGGCGTCGCCGATGTCGTCTTTCGCCGGAAGGCGAACTACAGCGCGCCGGCGGACGCGCACATCGTCGATGAGATCAAAAACTGGCAAGCCGTCGTCACCGGCGTCGGCGATTGAGGCAGCTGTTCATCGTGCAGTCTGCACGACTCCATCACGGCAGAACGGCAAGGCGTCCCCGCCATCGGCGTGATGACGGAGCGTTTCGTCAGCGCGGCTGAGATGATGCGCCGGGTGCTCGGCATGCCGGATTACAAGTTCGCGGTGATCGGCCATCCGATCAGCAACGCCTCGGACGAGCAGCTTGCGGCCTATGCGCGGGCGACCGTTGAGCAGGCGCGGCAGTTGTTGTTGCAGACTTAAGTCGCGCGTGCCGCGCGACGTGACGTTGCGGCCATGGCAATCGATCTGCACGCGTGGGAACGCCATATCGTGTCGCCTGACGGACAGGCGGTTTACATTCGTCCGTTGCGACCGGACGACGAGCCGCTCTACGGGCCGTTCCTCAAGGCCGTGACCGCGGACGACGTGCGTTTGCGCTTCTTCGGCCCGGTGAAAGAGTTCAGCCACGACTTTCTCGCCCGCTTCATCCAGATCGACTACGCCAAGGCCATGGCCTTCATCGCGCTCGATGAGGCCACGGGCGCGATGCTCGGCGTCGCGCGCCTGCACGACAAACCGGACGCGACGTCCGGCGAATACGCCATCCTGATCCGCTCCGATCTCAAGAGCCACGGCCTGGGCTGGCAGTTGATGCAACTGATCATCGCCTATGCCCGCGCCAAGGGCCTGCGCACCATCGAAGGCCAAGTGCTGCACGAAAACGAGCCGATGCTGCACATGTGCCGGGAACTCGGCTTCGAGATCGGCGAGGATCCGGATGCGCCGTATGTCTGCAATGTGCGGCTGGTGCTGTAACTGCGCGGGCCGTTTAACACCCCATTAAGCCTCCTGCCGCAAAGTGACCCGAAACGGCACAGCGTGCTGCAACGAAGCCGCGAGGGGACGAGTCAATGGCCATCCTCATTGTCGATGACGATCCGGTGCAGTGCCGGCTGCTCGAGGCCATGCTGCAAAAATCCGGCTATGAGACGGTGGTGCTCGACAATGGCGATGCGGCGCTGACGTTGCTCGGCGGCGCCGACGGCGCGCGGATCGATTGCGTGATTCTCGATCTGGTGATGCCGAACCTCGACGGGCTCGGCGTGCTCGCGCGCCTGCGCCAAGCTTCGATCAATGTGCCGGTGATCGTGCAGACTGCCCATGGCGGCATCGACAATGTGGTGTCGGCGATGCGCGCCGGTGCCATCGATTTCGTGGTCAAGCCGGTGGGCGTCGAGCGGCTGCTGGTCAGCTTGCGCAATGCGCTCAATACCAGCGCGCTCGAAGGCGAGCTCAGCCGCATCAAGCATAGCCGCGCTGGCACGCTTGGCTTCAATGACATCATCACAAAATCCCCCGCCATGGCGGCGGTGCTGCGCATGGCGGAGAAGGCGGCGACGTCGACGATCCCGGTGCTGGTCTCGGGCGAGTCCGGCGTCGGCAAGGAATTGATCGCGCGCGCCATTCACGGCTCGGGCGAGCGGCGCGCAAAACCGTTCATCGCGGTGAATTGCGGCGCCATGCCGGAGAACCTGGTCGAATCGATCCTGTTCGGCCACGAGAAGGGCTCGTTCACCGGCGCCACCGAGCGCCATGTCGGCAAGTTCGTCGAGGCTTCGGGGGGCACCTTGTTCCTCGACGAGGTCGGCGAGTTGCCGGCCGCGGCCCAGGTCAAGCTGTTGCGCGCCATCCAGGAGGGCGAGGTCGAGCCGGTCGGCGCCCGTAAGACCATCAAGGTCGACGTGCGCATCGTCTCGGCCACCAATCGCGACCTGATCGCCGACGTCAAAGCCGGCCGCTTTCGTGAGGACTTGTTCTATCGCCTGCATGTCTTCCCGATCACGGTGCCACCGTTGCGCGAACGGCCCGCCGACATCCCCGCGCTCTCCCGGCATTTCCTGGCGCGCTTTGCCGCCGAAGAGGGCAAGCGCATCCGCCTGATCACACCCGAGGTGCTGCGCATGCTCGCGGCCTTCCCTTGGCCGGGCAACATTCGCCAGCTGGAAAACACCTTATTCCGCGCCGTGGTGCTGGCCGAGGGCGACACCATCGGGCTCGCGGAATTTCCGCAGATTTCGGTCTTGGTCACCACCCAGGGCCCGGATCACGGCGTTACGCCGAATCATGCCGGCGAGCCGCTGGTGCCGGACTTCGATCAACCGGTCGCGCTGCCGGATCCGTTCGCGGACCATCCCGTCGCCGCGGCCATGGCATCCCCAGCGGCAGCCGATGCGCTGCCGCTGTTGGACGCCTCGGGCGAGGTGCGGCCGCTGGAAGAATTGGAGGCCGAGCTCATTCGGTACGCCATTACCCATTATCGCGGCCAGATGTCGGAAGTGGCGCGACGGCTGCAAATCGGCCGCTCCACGCTCTACCGCAAGCTCGAAGCGCTGGGCCTGAATACCGAACGGGATGAAGCCGATAGCGACGCCGTTGCAGGAGAGCGACAGCCGCTGAAAATCGCATGAAACGCCCGATTATTCCCTGTTACGCACAGGACAAGCCTGGCCGGCTCACCTAAAGTGCGGCCGCCGCGGGTGTGGTTCCATACTAATGCCTCGTTGGGGGCCCTTAAATCACCAGGCGGCGTGAGGTTGCGTCCATCGCGCAGGCTCTTAAGGAGAATTTGCAATGCCGGGCGTCCGCATCAATCAACTTCTCGCCTCGACCGCCGTCGTCCTGCTGCTGGCCGGCGCTCCCGCCGTGACGCTCGCCGGACCGAATGACACCGGCGCTCCCGCCGCGGCCGTCGCGCCGACACCGGCCGACACCGATAAGGCCCCCGCGGCGACAGCGACGCCGCAACCGCTCGATTCGCCGGATCTGCCGGCGACCGCGGGATCGACACCGCCCGCTACGGCGGAGCCGACCCCTTCCCCTGCGGCAGCCGCTGCGCCGGCCGCGGCTGCAGAACCCACAACGACCGCCAGCGGGCCTGCTG
>JBAUYI010000383.1:0-5488 GCA_049584715.1 Xanthobacteraceae bacterium | reverse complement strand
CGGCGTCGACCAGGCGCCGTGGATGACGTCGATCGAGGTGGCCGGATCGGAGCGCGTGATCAGCGCCCAGATCACCTCTTCGAGATTCGACACGTCGATGTCGTCGTCGACCACGATCACATAGCGCCCGCAATAGGCGCCGACGTGGCACTGCGCGGCGATGTGGCCGGCCTGCTTGCCGTGGCCGGGATAGCGCGGCTTCACCGCGACGGCGAGGAACAGCCGCGCATTGCCGACCTCGTGCGCCCAGGCCGCGGTGACACCGGGCACGCCGGCTTTCTCGATGTTCTCGCGCAACAGCGCCGAGCGCACGATGGCGCGGTAGCGGCAGATCTCGTCCGGCGGCCGTTGCGGCACGCAGCCGAGCAGGATTGGCGCATCGCGATGATAGATCGCCTTGATGTCGATCACCGGCTCGGGCCGATGGTCGCTGGCGTAATAGCCGGTCCATTCGCCGAACGGGCCTTCGAGCCGCACATTGTCGGGCTCGACGAAACCCTCGATGGCGATCTCGGCATTGGCGGGGATCGGCAGGCCGGTGATCGGTCCCTTGATCACCTCGACCGGTTGGCCGCGCATGCCGCCGATGATGTCGAGCTCGCAGACGCCCGGCGGCACTTCGCTCGATCCCATCAAGAAACTCATCGGATCGCCGCCGCAGACGATGACCACCGGCATGCGCTCGCCGCGCGCGGCGTATTTGTCGCGCATCACCCGGCCGTGCTTGCCGGGCGAGATGTAGAAGCCCAGCGATTTCTCATCGTGGATCATGACCCGGTAGGTGCCGCAATTGATCCAGCCGTCGTCGGGATCGCGCATGATGTTGTAGCAGCCGGTGCCGATATAGCGGCCGCCGTCCTGCGGGTGCCATTGCGGCGCCGGGAATTTGGTGACGTCGATGGCGTCGCCTTGCAGGACGTTTTGCATCAGCGGGCCGGACTCGACAAATTTCGGCGGGATGCGCTTGAGCATGCCGGCGTGATTGACGCGGAAGTTTTCGCTCAGTTCGAGCTTGGACAGTTCGGTGGAAAATCCAAGCGTCATGTTCTTGCGCTTGCCGGCGAAGAAATTGACCAGGAGGCGGCTGCCTTTGAGCGTGCCGGGCACGTCTTCGAACACGAAGCACGGCGCGTCGTCGGCATGGGCCGACATTTCCGCGACCATGCCGATATCCTGCTGGTAGGTGAGGCCGCTGAGCTCCCTCACTTCGCCGAGCTTTTTCGCCTCTTCGAGCCATTGCCGCAGATCGTGGTAAGGCAGAAACGGCGCGGTATTCGACCCGGCCGCGCTCGAGGTTCCATCCCCAAGCGGCGTCGACATGGGATCGGGCATGAAGTTCTTGGGGTCCGGCATAAACTTCTGTTCCGCCATTGATCTGCACCTTGTTTCGCGCCGCCGCGAAATGCTTATAATGCTAAGGAATTAGCCTCAACCCATCCTATCATGCAAGAAGACGCCGGCTCAAACCTGCTGCACGACTGGATCGCGCGCGCCGCGTTGGCCGCGCCGGAGAAGCCGTGGGTTGTGGCAGCTGATGACGGCCGCACCGTCAGCTACGGCCAATTGCGCGAGACGGTCGGCCGCTTCGCCACGTTGTTGCGGCAGCGTGGTCTTGGGCCGAACGACCGGGTGGCGCTCCTTGCCAACAATTCGATCGAGCAATTGCTCTGTTATTTCGGCGTCATGGCCAACGGCGCGACGCTCTGCACCATCCACGTCGAGATGAACCGCAACCAGCTCGACAATATTTTCGAACGCCTCAAGCCGAAGCTCATTTTGTATCAGGACGGCTTGCAGCTCGACGATCTATTGGCCGCAACGTCCGCCCCGCGGCTGCGGATCGGGCGGTCGGACAAAGTCGAACCGGGGACGCTGTTCGCCGAGCTCGCGCGTTGCGCGCCTGGCGATCCGGCGCAGGCGGCGCAGCCCGGCGACGACGCGGTCATCCTGTTCACGTCGGGCACCAGCGCGCAGCCCAAGGGTGTGGTGCTGAATTTCCGCGAATATTTGCTCAACATCGATCCGCTCGCCGCCGGCTGGGGCATCACGGCGGACGACCGGCTTTACGATTTCCGACCGTTCAGCTGGAACTCGGCGCAGACTTTGGGCGCGCTGACCATCGTCAACCGCGGCGCCACCCTGGTTCTGGCCGAAAAATTCTCGGCCAGCCGTTTCTTCCGGCATCTGCGCGATCACGACGTGACCATCGCCGCCGGCAATCCGACGACAATCAATATTTTGCTCAACAGCGAACAGAGCGCGCATCGCGACACTTTGCCAAAACTGCGCTTCATCACCTCGAGCTCGGCGCCGCTCCTGGTCGAGGAGTGGAAGCGCTTCGAGCAGAAATTTGGCATTCCGGTCGCGCAGGGCTGCGGCGCCAGCGAGGCGAGTTGGATCGCCGCTATATCCGGTGAGCAGCGCCGCATCGGCACCGTCGGCAAGCCGTTGACCTATCACGACCTCGCCATCGTCGACGCCGATGGACAGCGCTTGCCGCCGGGCGAGACCGGCTATGTCGAGCTTGGCGGCTGGCCCGATCACCCGTTTCGCTATCTCGGCGACGACGGCGCGATCAAAATCCACAGCCGCGGCCGCTTCCGCACCGGCGACCTCGGCTGCCTCGACGCCGATGGTTTCTTGCTGCTCACCGGCCGAGAGAAGGAACAGATCATCCGCGGCGGCGCCAAAATCTCGCCGGTCGAGATCGATTCTTATCTGATGCAGCGGGCCGACGTCATCGAAGCCGCGACTGTCGGCGTGCCGGATGCTGTCTACGGCGAGGAGGTGGTCAGCTACGTGGTGACGCGGCCGGGCGCGCCGGTCGATGCCGACGAGCTGTTGCGCTATTGCGCAACAGTGCTGCCGGCCTTCAAGGCGCCGAAGCAGATCGTGATCAGCGCCTCGCTGCCAAAGACCGAGCGCGGCAAGCTCGACCGCCGGGCGCTGGTCGCCTTCTGGAGCCGGGACGGGAATAATTTCAAACCACAGTGATCCTGGTTATTGTGCTACGCCGTGACGTGCTGACGCTCGAAGAGAGAACGCGAGCATGACTTGGAAACACGCCATTTCCAGAAGCACCCTGCGCCTCGTCAGCGCGCTGGTGATGCTGTCGTTCGTGATCTGCCATCTCACCGCGCATGCGTTCCTGCTGGTGTCGCTGGAGACCGCCGGCAAGGCGCTCGACTTTCTGATGTTTCCCTGGCGGACCTTGGCCGGCACGGTGCTGCTGGCCACAGCCTTCGTCGTCCACTTCAGCAACGCCTTGTGGTCGATCTATATCCGGCGTTCGCTCCGCCTGATCCGCTGGGAATGGGCACAGCTTCTGCTCGGCCTGTGCATTCCCGCACTTCTGATCCCGCACGTCTCGGCGACGCGCGTTGCCGCCAGCGCCTTCGACGTCACCAGCTACTACAACACGGTGCTGCTCACGCAGTGGCTGTTTGCGCCCTGGCTCGGCGTGCTGCAGGTGCTGGGCGTGCTCACGGTATGGACCCATGCCTGCATCGGCATTCATTTCTGGCTGCGGACCAAGATCTGGTACCCAGGCGTGCGCATCTGGCTGTTCGGCTTCGCGCTATTGCTGCCGGCGCTGGCGCTGGCCGGCTACGTCTCGGCCGGCAACGAGGTGCTGCGCCAGGCGAAGGATCCGGATTACGTTCGCGACTCGATCGAGGATGCCAATGTCACCCAAGAGGCGGTGGTCGGTGTCCACCGTATCGAATACGCCGGCTGGGGCATCTATGCCGGGCTCCTGCTGTTGCCGTTTGCCGCGCGCGGCGTGCGCGCCTGGTATCATCGCCGCCGCCGCCCGCCGATGCTGGCGCATGCCGGCGGCCGCAGCGTGCCGATCCTGCCCGGCGCCACGGTGCTGGAGACGCTGCGTGAAAACGGCATCGCGCATGCTTCCGTCTGCGGCGGCCGGGCACGCTGCACCACCTGCCGCATCCTGGTGACCAAGGGCCTCGATCGGCTTCCCGCCGCGTCGGGCCTGGAGGCGGTCGCGCTCGAACGCATCGGCGGCGCGCCGGGCATGCGGCTCGCCTGCCAGATTCGCCCCGTCGCCGACATCGCGGTGATGCCGCTTCTGGCCGCCGACGCCGGCGCCATCGACGGCTCCGTGCGCGGCGGGCTCGAGGGGCGCGAGCGCCCGATCACCGTGGTGTTCGTCGACATGCGCGGCTCGACCACGTTGGGCGAGGCCAAGCTGCCCTATGACGTGCTGTTCATCCTCAATCAGTTCTTCCACGACATGACCAAGGCGCTGGTCGCGACCAACGGCCACTATTCGCAATTCACCGGCGACGGCTTGATGGCGCTGTACGGGCTTTACGAGGACGATCCGACGCGCGGCGCGGCCGATGCGCTGCGTGGCGCGCGCGAGATGCTGGCGGCGCTCGATCAGCTGAACTACCGGCTGCGTAACGATCTCAAGGAGCCGCTGCGGATCGGCATCGGCATCCATTACGGCGAAGCCATCGTCGGTGCCATGGGGCCGCCGCGCTCGCAAATCATCACCGCCATCGGCGACACGGTGAACACCTGCGCGCGGCTGGAAAGCCTGACCAAGGAGTTCAATTGCGTGCTGATCGTGTCGCGGCCTGCGGCGGAAGCCGGCGGCCTCGACATCACAGGCTGCGATTTGCGGCAAGCGCCGGTCAAAGGCCGGATGGAGCCGGTCGAGTTTTACACGCTGCATTGGCCGTCCGGCACGCCGGCGTGACGCGGCGGTTTATCAGCTACGTGCGCCGAAAAATGACGCTGAGATTGTTGGCCGGCATTGGCACGGTTTCGCTGAGATCGAAGCCATGGCGTTTCGCCAAGCTCGACACGTCGGTGAGATCGCGGACGCCCCATAGCGGGTTTTGTACGCGCAATCGGGCGTCGAAATCCTGATTGCTCGGCGCGGTGTGACGGCCGTCGATCTTGTAGGGACCGTAGAGATAAAGTGGTGCGCCGCGCGGGAGCGTTCGTCCGGCGCCGGCGATCAGGCCTTCGGTGGCCGCCCAAGGCGCGATGTGGATCATGTTGCAGCAGACCAGCGCATCGGCGCGTTCGACCGGCCATTGATCGGACGTCACATCAAGATGGAGCGGCGCCAGCAGGTTGGCGATGCCGGCGGTGGCGCGGTGCGCGCGGATGCTTTCGAACATTTCGGTATTGGCATCAGTCGGCTGCCAGCGCAGGCCGGGCAGATTGCTCGCAAAGTAAGCCGCATGCTCGCCGCCGCCGCTAGCGATTTCGAGCACTAGGCCGTCACGCGGCAGCACGCGGCGTAAAACTTCGAGAATCGGCTCGCGGTTGCGCGCGACGTGGGAGAAATAAAGGCGCCGGTCGGATGTTTCGGACATCCTGTTTTACTTTCTTTCACAATGATCGGGTGGCGGCCTTGATCGCTTGGACGCCAGGTTGTTCGTGTTGATGAACTTGTCAAGGATCTACGACCGCCCATTAGCGCGTTTACGCGCGTCTTTGACGCGCTATGGGC
>JBAUYI010000382.1:0-3052 GCA_049584715.1 Xanthobacteraceae bacterium | reverse complement strand
GCCGGGCAGCGCCGACCGCGCGCGCCGCATCGCGCTGGTCGGCCTGCGCGGCGCCGGCAAGTCGACGCTCGGCCGCATGCTGGCGCAACACTTAGGCTGGCCGTTCATCGAGCTCGACCGGCTGGTCGAGGAGGATTACGGCGCCAGCATTCCCGATCTCATCGAGATGGCCGGCACGGCGACGTTTCGCCGCCATGAGCGCAGCGCGCTCGACCGCATCATCACCGCGCATGACGCGGCGATCATCACCACGGCCGGCGGCATCGTCGCCAACCCGGAAACTTATGCGCTCTTGCTTCGCCGCAGCCACACGATCTGGATCAAGGCGCGGCCGGAAGATCACATGAGCCGCGTCATGGCCCAGGGCGATTTCCGCCCGATGGCGCAAAACCGCGCCGCCATGGCCGATCTCGTCGCCATCCTCGAAGCGCGCCGCGCCGACTATTCCCGCGCCGAGGCCGAGATCGACACCTCGGGCGAGGCGATCGAGCAAAGTTTCGCCAAGTTTTTGCGTATGGTGACGGCTTTGCTGGAAGGGAGATAGCGGCCATGACGCTCTCCGACACCGGCTTTCTCGATCTCGATCCGCTGCGGCTCGAATACCGCATGATCGGTCCGCGGCCCGACGCCGCGCCGACCATCGTCATGCTGCATGAAGGTCTTGGCTCCGTCGGCCTGTGGGGAAGTTTTCCGGACGCGGTTGCGGCGGCGACCGGCGCCGGCGTCTTCGTCTATTCGCGCGCCGGCTACGGCAAGTCGAAACCCGGAGCGATGCCGCGCTCGATCTCGTTCATGCACGAGGAAGCCTGCACGGTGCTGCCGCGTGTGCTCGACGCGATCGGTTTCCAGCGCGGCCTCCTGCTCGGCCACAGCGACGGCGCGTCGATCGCTACGATCTATGCCGGCAGCGTGCAGGATCATCGCGTGCGCGGGCTGGTGCTCATCGCGCCGCACTTCTTCATCGAAGACATGGGCATCGCCGAGATCGAGCGCGCGAACGCGGCGTTTGCCTCCGGCACGCTGCGCGAAAAACTCAAGCGCTGGCACGCCGACGTCGATTGCGCGTTCCGGTCATGGAGCGAGCCGTGGCTGCATCCGGATTTCCGCAAGTGGGATATCACGGAGGCACTTGGTTATATCCGCGTGCCGATTCTGGTCGTGCAAGGCGCCGACGATCAATACGGCACGCTCAAGCAGGTCGAAGTGGCGGAACAGGAATGCTTCTGTCCGGTTGAAGCGGCGGTGCTGCCGAACGTGCGCCACGCCCCGTTCCGCGAAGCGCCCGAACTGACGCTCACGATCGTCGCCGACTTCACCAACCGGCTCTTTCGCGACCACCACGAAGGCGAACGGCAGGCCGATTCAGGGGTTGCGGCGATATGAATTATAGTGCATATTGGTAGTAAAGCTGCATTATAATACATATTACCGTTGCCGAGTGAGGCAGAGATGGCTGAAACCGCAACTGCGCGTCCGCTGGCGAACGGCAAGACGCGGATTGATTTCCAGACCGAGCCTTCGCGCTATCGCCATTGGCAGCTCAAGATCGATGGCGACGTCGCTACGCTCCTGATGGATGTCGACGAGAAGGGCGCGCTGTTCGAGGGCTACGAGCTGAAACTCAACTCCTACGATCTCGGCGTCGATATCGAGCTGGCCGATGCCATCGAGCGGCTGCGCTTCGAGCATCCGCAGGTCCGCGTCGTGGTGCTGCGCTCGGGCAAGCCGCGGGTGTTCTGTGCCGGCGCCAATATCCGCATGCTGGCCGGCGCCACCCACGCCCACAAGGTCAACTTCTGCAAGTTCACCAACGAGACCCGCAACGGCATCGAGGATTTGAGCGAGCATTCCGGGCTCAAATCCATCTGCGCCATCCACGGCACCGCCGCCGGCGGCGGCTATGAGCTGGCGCTCGCCACCGACCACATCATGCTGATCGACGACGGCTCGGCTTCGGTGTCGCTGCCGGAATTGCCGCTGCTTGCGGTGCTGCCCGGCACCGGCGGCCTCACCCGCGTCTCCGACAAACGCAAAGTGCGCCGCGACCATGCCGACGTGTTCTGCACCACCGAAGAAGGCGTCAAAGGCAAGCGCGCGGTCGAATGGCGGCTGGTCGACGACGTGGTGCCGGGATCGAAATTCGACGACACCGTCATGGCGCGCGCCAAGGAGTTCGCCGCAAAGTCGCCGCGCAACGGCGCCGGCAAAGGTATTACGCTCACCCCGCTGACACGCACGTTCGCAGCCGACGGCGTCGAATACGGCTCGCTCGCGGTGGAATTCAATCGCGCGGAACGGATCGCCACCATTACGCTGCGCGGACCCTCCGCGCCACCGCCAGCCTCGGCCGACGCCATGGTGGCGCTCGGTTCAAAATTCTGGCCGCTTCAGCTCGCCCGCGAGCTTGACGATGCGATCCTCAATATCCGGCTCAACGAACTCGACGTCGCCGCGATCGTCTTCAAGTCCTCCGGCGAGCCGGCGCAGGTTTTGGCCTACGATCATTTCCTCGATGCCAACAAGGCGCACTGGCTGGCGCGCGAAATCCGTCATCTGTGGAAGCGCGTGCTCAAGCGCGTCGATCTCACCTCGCGCTCGCTGGTCAGCTTGATCGAGCCGGGCTCGTGCTTTGCCGGCACGCTCGCGGAGCTGCCTTTTGCCAGCGACCGCGCCTACATGTTGATCGGCGCCCGCGACGGCGACAACAAGCCGCCGGCGACCATTGCGCTGACCGACGTCAATTTCGGCGCCTATCCGATGTCGAACGGGTTGACGCGGCTCGGCTGCCGCTTTCTTGCCGACCCCGCCGATGTCGAAGCCGCAAAAGCCGAGCGCAAGAAAATGCTCGACGCCAAAACCGCGGAGCGGCTTGGGCTCATCACCTTCGCGCTCGACGACATCGACTGGGACGACGAGGTGCGGGTTTTCCTGGAAGAGCGCGCCAGTTTTTCGCCCGACAGTCTCACCGGCCTCGAAGCCAATCTGCGCTTCGCCGGACCGGAGACCATGGAATCGAAAATCTTCGCCCGGCTGACCGCGTGGCAGAACTGGA
>JBAUYI010000381.1:0-1997 GCA_049584715.1 Xanthobacteraceae bacterium | reverse complement strand
AGTACGTCCACCGCATCCCGTTCATCGTCAAGCTCAACCACAACGCCTTCCTCCACGTGCCCGACACGTACGACCAGATCATGTTCGCCTCGGTCCGCCAGGCGGCCGACCTCGGTGCCGTCGGGGTCGGGACCACCATCTACTTCGGCTCCGACGACATGGACCGTGAGCTCCAACAGGTGACGGAGGCCTTCGCCGAGGCACACCGGATGGGCATGTTCACCGTGCTGTGGTGCTACCTGCGCAATCCCGCGTTCAAGAAGGACGGCGTCAACTACGAGGTGTCGGCCGACCTGACCGGGCAGGCCAACCACATGGGCGTGACCATCGAGGCCGACATCATCAAGCAGAAGCAGCCGGAGAACAACGGCGGGTACACCGCGGTCGGCTTCGGCCGGACCGACCCTCTCGTCTACGACGAGCTGACCACTGACAACCCCATCGACCTGACCCGCTGGCAGGTCGTCAATTGCTACGCCGGGCGCATCGGACTGATCAACTCCGGGGGTGAGTCGAAAGGAGAGGGCGACATGGCCCAGGCCGTGCGCACCGCCGTCATCAACAAGCGCGCCGGAGGCATGGGCCTGATCGTCGGCCGTAAAGCGTTCCAGCGCCCGATGGCCGACGGCGCGGCGGTTATTCACGCCGTCCAGGACGTCTACCTCGATCCTGCCGTCACCATCGCCTAGTGGGCCAAACCCTGGCCGAGCTGGGACGACGGTGGCGCTGCCGGCTCGGGAGGTAGAGTTCACATGAAAGAAACACAAGACGCCGAGCGCGACGCGCCCAGGGCGCGGGCGGGTGCGAGACAGGTCGGCGACGGGGCCGGCCCCCCATGGCGTCCACGAGAACGAGACGAGGCAGCCCGTGGCATCGGGAACGCATCACGTGACGACTGAGCAGCTCGACCAGGTCATTGTGCGCTTCGCCGGGGACTCCGGCGACGGCATGCAGCTGACCGGCGATCGCTTCACGACCAGCAGCGCCCTCCTGGGTAACGACCTGTCGACCTTTCCGGACTTCCCGGCCGAGATCCGGGCCCCCGCGGGGACGATCAATGGCGTGTCCGCCTTCCAGGTCCACATTTCTGACCACGACATCCTCACGCCGGGCGACGCTCCGAACGTCCTCGTGGCCATGAATCCCGCCGCGCTGAAGGCGAACCTCGACCTGATGGCCAAGGGAACGGTCCTCATCGTCAACAGCGATTCCTTCGAGGAGCGCGACCTGACCAAGGCCGGGTACGACGCCAATCCGTTGACCGATGGCTCGCTTGCCCCCTTCACGGTCTACGAGGTCCCGATGACCTCAATCACCCAGGAGGTGTGCAAGGAGGCGGGCGTCAAACCGCGCGATGCCGAGCGGTCGAAGAACTTCTTCGCCCTGGGCCTGGTGAGCTGGCTCTACACCCGACCGATCGACCCGACGATCGAGTGGATCACCCAGCGCTTCGCCGGCAAGCCTCAGGTCGTCGAGGCCAACACACGGGCCTTCCGGGCGGGCTACGACTTCGGCGAGACGGCGGAGCTCTTCGAGTCGAACTACGTCGTCAAGCCGGCCACCTTCGAGAAGGGCGAGTACGTCCAGGTCACCGGCAACCAGGCCCTGGCCTGGGGGCTCATCGCCGCCTCGCGGTTGGCCGGGGTGCCGCTGTTCCTCGGGAGCTACCCCATTACTCCGGCTTCGGACATCCTGCACGAGCTCAGTCGGCGTAAGGAATTCGGCGTCCGCACGTTCCAGGCCGAAGACGAGATCGCCGGTATCGGGGCGGCATTGGGGGCCGCGTTCGGGGGCGCGCTCGGGGTGACGACGACGTCGGGACCGGGCCTCGATCTCAAGTCCGAGACGATCGGACTGGCCATCAACCTCGAGCTCCCGCTCGTGATCGTCGACGTCCAACGCGGTGGGCCGTCTACGGGGCTGCCCACCAAGACGGAGCAGGCGGACCTGCTTCACGCCATGTACGGCCGCCACGGCGAGGCCCCAGTGCCCATCAT
>JBAUYI010000380.1:0-6850 GCA_049584715.1 Xanthobacteraceae bacterium | reverse complement strand
CAACGGACGTGTGCCGAAGGCGCTGGCGCTCGGTCCGTTCGGCGGCTACTCAGTCGTCACAAATCAGGAGAGCGCCGACGAGGCGGTGCGCCGCGCCTTGGAGATTTGCGGCAACAACGCCGGCGTGCCGTGCATCACCATCGCGGTCAACGAGGATTTCGTCGTGCCGATTCCGACGACGATGAAAGTGGCCGGTTTCTTCCAGCCCATCAGCGCTGCGGCCATCGCACCCGAACTGCGCGACGACATCGCCCGCCGCCTCGCCAATGGCGGCGGCTGGACCGCGGTCGCCGCCGGTTCGGGCGGCCATGCCGGCGTCATGCTCGGCGCCGCGAACGAGCAGGACGCAATCGCTGGCGCCATGGCGGATTGCGCCAAGCATGACAGCGCCTGCCGCGTGATCGGCATCGGCCCGTTTGCCGTCGAGTCTAATTGAACGCTTTCACGCTCCAGCGAGATGCGCGAATTCGCAGACGACGCGTTCGTAAACCGCGCGTTTGAACGGCACGACAAGGCTCGGAATATTCTGCATCGGCTCCCAGCGCCAGGCAGAAAATTCCGGCTCGTTGGCGCCGGCGGGATGGGCGAGGTCGATCTCGCTCTCATCGCCGGTAAAGCGCAGCGCGAACCATTTCTGGGTCTGGCCGCGGTATTTGCCCTTCCACGCCTGACCGACGATCTCGCGCGGGATGTCGTATTGCAGCCAGTCGGCGATTTCGCCCAGGCGCACGACGGAACGGATATTGGTTTCCTCGTGCAGTTCCCGCAACGCCGCCGGCCATGGCTCTTCGCCCTTGTCGATGCCGCCTTGGGGCATCTGCCAGGCGTGCGTCGCATCGATATGCTCCGGCCCCTCGATGCGCCGGCCGATGAAGCCTAGCCCGGCGCGGTTGAGCACCAGCACGCCGACACACGGACGATAGGGGAGGTCTTCGAAACGCATAGCGTCGTCACGTTTGTTTAGGCTTCAACGCCACCGCCGTGATCGGAACCAGCTGAATGCCGTGGTCGGCCAAGGTTTTCGCCCATTTGGCGATGTGGTCGATCGCGACCGGCAGCCCGGATGATATGCCGACGGCGATGCTGCGCTCGCGCGCCGCCATTTCCAGGCGGCCCAGTGCGTGGTCGATCTCGCTCGCCGTCGGCACTGCATCGATCGTCACGTCGGCCTTGGCGAAGGGGAGATTGTTGGCGCCGGCGATGCGGCCGGCGAGACTCCGAGGATTCGCGCCGTCGTCGACGAAGATCAGTCCGCGCTTGGCGGTTTCGCGCAGCACCGGCGAAAACGACGGTTCGGAGGCGGTGAAGCGTCCGCCCATGGCGCCGGCGAGGCCGACATAGCCTTGGAACCGGCTCATCAGCCAGTACAGCCGGTCGATGTTCTGCTGCGGCGTCAGCGAGGTGAGCAGCGTTTGCGGGCCGGGATCGTTATCCGGGTAGTCGAACGGCTCCATGGGAACTTGCAGCAAGACCTCGTGGCCGCGGGCGCGGGCGCGTCCAGCCAGCGCCGCGGCGTCGCTGCCATAGGGCATGAAGCCCAAGGTCACCGCTCCCGGCAGCTTGGCAATGGCATCGGAGGTAGCGCTGTCGCTGACGCCCAGCCCGCTGACGATGATGGCGATGCGCGGCGCGTCGGGTTTGCCGGGCAGCGCCTTCGCCGGCTGGGCGAAGGCATCGGCCGGCCGCACGCCGTCGGCGGCGATTTTGGGAATGGCGCCGTGGGCCGACATTTCGAGGAATTTCTGGTCGAGCGGGCCGGCGTCGGGCGCTGCGGCTGCGTCGTTGGCCGCGGCCGGGAGTTCCACGTCCTTACGCTCGCCGGTCTTGCCGTCGATGATGGTGATGGTCTTGGTGGCGGCCGGCGGCGAGGCCGTTTGCCCAGGCGCGGCCTGAGTTGCCGCCGGAGCGTCGGGATTGACGGCGACGACTTTCGGCGGCCCTTGCCCCTCGGCCGTCTTTGCCGCCGGGCCGGGATGCAGGTTGATCGGCACGACGACGATCGGCTCGCCGCCGAACGGATTGTTCCCGACCACCGCCCAGACCACGAACACGCCGAGGAACAGCGTCAGCACGGCGGCCATGACCTGCGACGTCGTGATCGGGATCGACAGCCGTCGCTTCCGCAGCTGCTGGCCGAGCGGCGCATTCAGGTCATCGGCGGTCATAATCCGCTCTCAGAAGCCAATCGCTCGCGAATCATGCCCCGGAGTCTATCACGGCCGGTCTAGAGCTGGTTTGGCCTGCGATTACCGGCTTTCAGGGGGCCCTAGTAGCCACCGCCAAGACCAAAAAAATTCGGGGCGGTGATAAGCCGCCCCGAATTCAACTCGATGAACTGGACCGCTGACTTAGTTCGGCACGGCCGTCTTCGGATTCGGCGGGAAGGCGGCGTTGGTCGTGGTGCCGCGCAGCAGGTCGAGCGCCATCTTCAGCGCCGCGTCGTCCTTTTCGTCCGGGGGGACGTAGGACTGCGAGCCGGACTCCTCGTTGCCCTCGGCCTTGAGATGGCCGCGCAACGACGCTTCGCCCTTGGTGTCGGTCCGCGCCTTGAGGTCGTCCGGCACGTCCTGCAGCACCTCGATGTCGGGGGTGATGCCCTTGGCCTGGATCGAGCGGCCCGACGGCGTGTAGTAGCGCGCCGTGGTCAGCCGCAGCGCGCCATTGCCGGCGCCGAGCGGGATGATGGTTTGCACTGAACCCTTGCCGAACGAGCGGGTCCCGACCAACGTCGCACGCTTGTGGTCCTGCAATGCGCCGGCGACGATTTCGGAAGCCGATGCGGAACCGCCGTTGATCAGCACGATCACCGGCTTACCCTTGGTCATGTCGCCCGGCCGCGCGTTGAAGCGCTGCGTCTCCTCGGCATTGCGGCCGCGAGTCGACACGATCTCGCCCTTATCGAGGAAGGTGTCGGACACCGAAATCGCCTGGTCGAGCAGGCCGCCCGGATTGTTGCGCATATCGACCACGTAACCCTTGATCTTGTCGGCGCCGAGCTGACCGTTGAGGTCGTTGATCGCCTGCTTGAGGCCGTCAGTGGTCTGCTCGTTGAATTGGGTGATGCGGATATAGCCGACATCGTCGCCCTCGGAATGCGAGCGCACCGATTTGACGCGGATGACGTCGCGCACGATCGTCACGTCGATCGGCTTGTCGGCGCCTTTGCGCATGATGGTGAGCTTGATCTTGGTGTTGACCGGCCCGCGCATCTTGTCGACGGCTTGGTTGAGCGTGAGGCCCTGCACCGCTTCATCGTCGAGCTGGGTGATGATGTCGTTGGCCATGACGCCGGCCTTGGCCGCCGGCGTGTCGTCGATCGGCGCCACGACCTTCACCAGGCCGTCTTCCATGGTGACCTCGATGCCGAGGCCCCCGAATTCGCCGCGGGTCTGCACCTGCATGTCGCGGAAGCTCTTCGGGTCCATGTAGCTCGAATGCGGATCGAGCCCGGCCAACATGCCGTTGATCGCCGATTCGACGAGCTTACTGTCATCGGGCTTCTCGACGTAATCGGCGCGCACGCGCTCGAACACGTCGCCGAACAGGTTGAGTTCCCGATAAGTGTCGGAGGCCGCCGCTCGCGCGGCAGAGCCGATCAACAGTGCATGGGGCTGCGTCGCGAGCAGCGTTACCACGGCGCCCGCCATTGCACCGAGGAAAACCAGAGATGTCTTGCGCATCATCCGCGAACCTTTTCGCCTTCGTTTGCTGCCCACCAGGGGCTGGGATCGATCGGAGTGCCGTCTTTGCGGAACTCCACGTAGAGTACAGGTTGCTTGGCCCCGGTCGCGACAGCGGCGGACACCTGCGGTCCACCGCCCATAACTGCTACGGGCTCACCGGTCAGCACGAACTGGCCGAGATCGACGGAAATACGCTCCATCCCCGCTAACAGCACATGATACCCGCCGCCGGCATTGAGGATCAAGAGTTGGCCATAACTGCGAAACGGCCCGGCGTAAACAACCCAGCCGTCACATGGGGCAGTAATCTCGGCGCCAGAATGGGTTGCGATCGATAGTCCCTTTTGAGTTCCACCGGCGCCGTCGGCGGCGCCGAACTCGCGGATCCGCGACCCGTTGACCGGCAAATGCAGATGCCCGCGATTCGCCACGAATGCAACCGCGGGCGTGAGCCGGCCGGGATCCTTCAAAGCGGCCAAGTCGGGGCGCGTGGCGTCTTCCTCGATGGCACGGGCGTTGAGGCGGGTCTGCCGGGTGGTGGCGTCGAGCCCTTGCTCGAGCTTGCCGATGAGATCCTTGAGGTTGTCGACCTGATGCGCCAGCTCCGTGGCGTGTTGCCGTTGCGCGTCGAGCGTCTGCGCGACGGCGGTCTCTTTCTGCTGCCGCTCGTCGATCAGCATGTTGAGGCGCAACTGCTCATGCGCAAGTGTGGCGAGGTCGCGCGATAATTTGTCGTTTTCAGCGTCGATGTCCTTGCGCAGGCGCAGCAGCTCGGCGAGATCGCCGGCGAGCGCGTCGGCCTGCGCGCGCATCTCAGGCACCACGGCGCCGAGCATGATCGCTGTGCGCACCGCTTGCAGCGCGTCCTCGGGCCGCACCATAAGCGCCGGCGGCGGCTGCCGGCCGATGCGCTGCAGGGCGGCGAGAATTTCGACGATTACGGTGCGGCGCTCGTCGAGCGAGGTTTTGAAAATATGTTCCCGCTCGTCGAGCGGCTTGAGGCGCGCTTGCGTCGCCTCGATGTTGGTCTCGACGTCGCGGACGTGGGCGGCGGCGTCGATGAGCTGCTGATTGAGCGTGCGCCGGTCGGCGCCGATGGCCTCGATCTCGAGCTTGAGCCTGGCCTGGGCTTCCAAGGCCGCGCGTTGCTGGGCGCGCGCGGCGTCGAGCTCCTGGTCGTGCTGCTTGAGCACGTTGAGATCGGGTTTTGCCGGTGTGCCGGGGGCAGGGACGACCGATGGCGAAGGAACTTGTGGCGATGGAACCTGAGCGGATGGGGTCGGCGGGGAGGAATCCTGTGCGAACGCGGCGAGGTTGGCGCCGAGTGGCAGCACGAATGCCAAGGCCGAGCCGAGCACGAAGCGCGGATCGGTGCGGCTCGCCCGTCGAAGAATCATCGCGTTCAAAGGTAGACCCAACCCTCTGAAAGACAAGCCTCTGAAAGGCAAACCTCTAAAGACAAGACAAAGCAGGCAGGATAAGACCGGAATAAGGCGCGGCGCCGCTTTGACCCTCAAAATTCGGTGACATTAAAGGAATTTAAGGACCATCAGGCCCGGTGATAGGGGTGGCCGGCCAGAATGGTGCCGGCGCGATAAAGCTGCTCGAGCAGCATGACGCGCACCAGCTGGTGCGGCCAGGTGGCCGCCCCGAAGGCGAGCTTGAGCTTGGCCTGGCCGCGCAGGCTCGACGCCAAGCCATCGGCGCCGCCGATGACGAAACAGACCGCCGGACGATCCTCGGCGCGCCATTCGCGCAATGTCCCCGCGAGCGCCGCGCTGTCCAGCGAAATTCCGCGCTCGTCGAGGATGACGATGATGGCCCGCTCGGGAATCACATTGGCGATGGCGATCGATTCCTCGACTCTGCGCCGCTCGGCGTCGGCGGCGCGGCTCTCGCGAATTTCGACGATCTCGATGTCGCGCAGGCCAAACGCGCGTCCGACCTTTTCGGCGCGCTTGCAATATTCGGCGGCGAGTTCGCGCTCAGGCCCTTGTTTGAGGCGGCCGACCGCGGCAATGACGATGCGCATAAGCAACCACCGGCTCGGTCATGGTGCCGGCCAATACTAGTCCTCGATCGGCTCGCGCGCGATCTAGCTGGCGCGCTGCGCCGGCCGGCCGGTCATCCACATCTTCTCGAGATTGTAGAAGGCGCGGACTTCGGGCCGGAAGACGTGAACGATCACGTCACCCGCATCGATCAACACCCAGTCGCATTGCGGCGCGCCTTCGACGCGGGCCGCAACGCCGGCTTTGTGCAAATCCTCCACCACCCGGTCGGCGACCGAGCCGACATGGCGCTGCGACCGGCCGGAAGACACGACCATGTAGTCGCCGATGGAGGATTTATCGCGAAGATCGATGGTGAGGATGTCCTCGGCCTTCATGTCGTCGAGGCGGGCGAGGACCAAACGGAGGATCTCCTCTGCGTCAAGACGCATTCTGGAGACCGCTTCGGGCACGCGACGTTCGTCCCGAGAGATTACAACTGTGGACAGGGGTGCTTATCCTTTCGCTCCAAGTTGCTTGTCGCTCTAAGTTGCCTGCCCCGGCCACCGAATCCGGGGCTCGCCTTAAGATAGGCACGGTGGGTTAATGGATTCAACTGTCTTGCGTTCAAGCAACTGTCATTTAGCGACGTTTTAGCGCGCGTGCGGCGCGCAGCGCCGTCGATGACAGCGGCGATTTGAGGCCGTGCAGATAGATCCAGGCCGGCGGCTTGTGGTCCGCAAGCTTCCTTGCCGCCGCTTCGGGAAGGCGATAACGCGCCAGCGCCTGTGCCGCGGCGCTGCCGGTCGCATAGAGGCTCGGTCCCAGCCGATCGACGACCGCGATCGGCACCAATTGGGCGATGCCGCGCCAGCGCTGCCAGCGATGGAAGCTGCGCAGATTGTCGGCGCCCATGATCCAGACGAAGTGCACGCCGGGACAGCGCCGCCGCAGATAGGACACGGTCTCGTAGGTATAGGGCGTGCCCAGCTCGGCTTCGAGGTCAGTGACGTCGATGCGTGGATGGTTGGCGAGGGCTTGCGCGGCGGCGAGGCGTTCGGCGAGCGGCGCCAAGCCTTTGGTATCCTTCAGCGGATTGCCGGGCGTGACGAGCCACCACACCCGGTCGAGGCCAAGCCGGTGCAGCGCCAACAGGCAGGCGGCGCGGTGCGCGGC
>JBAUYI010000379.1:0-11321 GCA_049584715.1 Xanthobacteraceae bacterium | reverse complement strand
CCGTCCGGCCGCATCCATATGGGCCATGTGCGCAACTACACCATGGGCGACGTGGTGGCGCGGGTGAAGCGGGCGATGGGGTTCGACGTGCTGCATCCGATGGGCTGGGACGCCTTCGGCATGCCGGCCGAGAACGCCGCTATGGAGCGCAAGGTCCATCCCAAGACGTGGACCTACCAGAACATCGACGCCATGAAGAAGCAGCTCAAGTCGATGGGGCTGTCGCTCGACTGGAGCCGCGAGATCGCGACCTGCGATCCGGCCTACTACAAGCACCAGCAGAAGATGTTCCTGGATTTCCTGCGCTCAGGTCTGGTCGAGCGCAAGCAATCGAAGGTGAACTGGGATCCGGTCGACAACACGGTGCTGGCCAACGAGCAGGTGATCGACGGCCGCGGCTGGCGCTCCGGCGCGCTGGTCGAGCAGCGCGAGCTGACGCAGTGGTTCTTCGCCATCACCAAATTCGCGGCGCCTCTGCTCGACGCGCTGGACGGGCTCGACCGCTGGCCGGAAAAAGTCCGGCTGATGCAGAAGAACTGGATCGGCCGCAGCGAGGGTTTGCTGGTGCGCTTCGCGCTCGATCAAAGATCCACGCCGAACGGCGAGAGCGAGCTCGAAGTTTTTACCACGCGGCCGGATACGTTGTTCGGCGCAAAATTCATGGCGCTGGCGCCGGATCATCCGCTGGCCGCGGCGGCGGCGGCGAAGAATCCGGCGCTGCAGGCATTCATCGAGGAGTGCCGGCATCGCGGCACTGCGCAGGCCGAGATCGACACCGCCGAAAAACTCGGCTTCGACACCGGCATGAAGGCGCTGCATCCGTTCGATGCGTCGTGGCAGATTCCGGTCTATGTGGCGAACTTCATCCTGATGGATTACGGCACCGGCGCTATTTTCGGTTGTCCGGCGCACGACCAACGCGACCTCGAATTTGCTAATAAATATGGGCTCGGCGTCATTCCGGTATTCAAGCCGCTTGGTGCCAAAAATGCCAGTATTGTGGAAATTCAAGCGCACAAATCTGATTTTGCACAGAGCGCATTTTATTATGCGCACGATGAAGACCCAGGTCTCTTTGCGATAACCTCAAAGGCCTTCGACGTAGGCCGGAACGACTCATTCTTCACAGACCACTTCAGGCAACAACGCCATGCCAGGGTGCGGGAGCGCGTCGCGATCGAACTTGAGCGTGACGATTATGAATACATGCATTTCTTTGATGCCACGCCAGAGCACACACGTTTGCTGACGATTAACGACGCGATCGAAGAGGCGTCTTCGCGCATTGAGCAATTGGGTATCGGCCAACGCAAAATCAATTACCGACTGCGCGACTGGGGCATTTCGCGGCAGCGTTATTGGGGCTGCCCGATCCCGGTCATCCATTGCGCCAAATGCGGCGTGGTGCCGGTGCCGGAAAAAGATCTACCGGTGACCTTGCCCGACGACGTCAGCTTCGACCGGCCGGGCAATCCGCTCGATCATCATCCGACCTGGAAGAACGTCAGCTGCCCGCAATGCGGCGGGCCGGCGCGGCGCGAAACCGACACCATGGACACGTTTGTCGACTCGTCGTGGTATTTCGAGCGCTTCACCGATCCGTGGATCAAGAGCGCGCCGACCGACGTGCCGATCGTCAATGAGTGGATGCCGGTCGATCAATATATCGGCGGCATCGAGCACGCGATCTTGCATCTGCTCTATAGCCGCTTCTTCACCCGCGCCATGAAAGAAACCGGGCATGTCGGTTTGGACGAGCCGTTCGCCGGCCTGTTCACCCAAGGCATGGTGGTGCACGAGACCTACCGCACCACGAGCGGCGAATGGGCGGCGCCAGCGGAAGTGAAAATCGAGAGCGACGGCGACACGCGTCGCGCCAGCCTGATCGCGACCGGCGAAGCGGTCGCAATCGGCGCCATCGAGAAAATGTCGAAGTCGAAACGCAACACCATCGACCCCGACGAGATCATCGCCACTTACGGCGCCGACGTGGCGCGCTGGTTCATGCTATCGGACTCGCCGCCCGAGCGCGACGTCGAGTGGACCGAGCGCGGCGTCCAGGGCGCCTGGCGCTTTGCGCAGCGGCTGTGGCGGCTCGTCGGCGAAGCCGGCGAAATCGCGCAATCAGCGCCCGCCAAGCGGCCTGAGGCGTTCACGCCGGCGGCGCTCGCGCTGCGCAAGGCCACCCATCGGGCGCTGGCCGCCGTGACCGCTGACATCGAAAAGCTACACTTCAATGTTTGTGTGGCCCACATCTACGAATTCGCCAACACGCTCAATGCGGTAATCGGCGATATGGGGTCGCAAGATGGGGCCGATTTGGGGGCGGAAACGGGTGCCGTTGCGACGCCCGATTTCCGGTGGGCCATGCGCGAAGCGGTTAACGTTCTTGTGCAATTGTTCGCCCCCATGATGCCGCATCTTGCCGAGGAATGCTGGGCCTCGCTCGGCCAGTCGACCCTGGTCGCACAAGCGCCGTGGCCGACGCTCGAGCCGGATCTGCTGATCGAGAACACGATCACGCTGCCGGTCCAGATCAACGGCAAGAAACGCGCCGAAGTGACGGCGCCGCGCGACGCCAAGCCAGCCGAAATTGAGGCTGCCGTCCTGGCGCTCGATGCGGTAAAAAAGGCGCTCGACGGCAAACCTGCGAAGAAGGTGATCGTGGTGCCGGGACGGATCGTCAATGTGGTGGTGTAAGGGCAGCGCAGTCTGGGGCCGCCTGGCCCGGCTCGCCGTCGTGCTCGGCGCGGCGGGACTCACCGCCGGCTGCTTCCAGCCGTTGTACGGCACACAGCCGTCGGCCGCGACCGAGTCGGTTCGCGACAAGCTTCAGCAGATCGACGTGCCGGTGATCCCCGCGGCGAAGGGCCAGGCAGTGGCGCGCGTCGCGGTGGCGCTGCGCAATTCCCTGCAATACGGCTTGAACGGTGCCGCCGGCGCCAATGCGCCGACCTATACGCTCAAGGTCAACGTCGGCGTGGCGGGGCTGTCGGTCATTGTCGACGTCAGCAGCGGCCGGCCGGACGCGCAGGTCGCTTCCATCATCGCCAATTATCAGCTCATCGAAATCGCAACCGGCAAGACCGTCTTGACCGATACGACCTTTGCCCATGTCGATTACGATATTCCCGGCGCGGCGCAACGCTTCGCCAAGCAGCGCGCGCAGCGCGATGCCGAAGACCGCGCCACCGAGGTCGTCTCCGACACCATCAGGAACCGGCTGGCGTCATACTTCGTCGCCGGCACCTGAATATTCATCATGGTTGCGATCAAGGCCGCCGACGTCGATGGCTTCGTGGCGCGCCCCGATCCGGCGCGGCCGGTCGTTCTGGTGTTCGGCCCCGATGCCGGCCTGGTCAGCGAGCGCGTCAACGCCTTGGTCAAAGCGTCGGTCGACGATGTCAACGATCCGTTCGCGCTGGCGCGGCTCGAGGCCGAGGATTTGAGCGCCGAGCCGTCGCGGCTGGTCGAGGAGGCGCAGACCATTCCGCTGTTCGGCGGCCGCCGCGCGGTGTGGGTGAAAGCCGGCAGCCGCAACATCGCGCCGGCGGTCGAGGCGCTGTTGGCGCTGCGGACGATCGAATGCCGCGTCGTGATCGAAGCCGGCGATCTGCGCCGCAACGCGCCGCTGCGTTCGTTGTGCGAAAAGGCGAAGAACGCCGCGGCGCTGCCGTGCTACGCCGACAACGAGCGCGACCGCGAACGGCTGATCGACGCCGAGATGCGCGAGGCCGGGCTCAAGCTCGCGCCGGACGCGCGCGCCATGCTGATCCCACTCTTGGGCGGCGACCGCCAAGCGTCCCGCAACGAGATCGCCAAGCTCGCGCTGTACGCCCGCGGCCGCGACCTGGTCGGCGTCGATGACGTTGCCGCGGTGGTGTCCGACGCCTCGGCGCTGACGCTTGACGATATCGTCGATGCGACATTTGCCGGCCGTCCCGCGGACCTGGAAACGCAACTCGGCAAGGCGCGGCTCGCCGGCACTTCGGCGGGCTCGATCCTGTTCGCCGTGCAGCGCCAGGTCGCCCAACTGCACAAATGGCGCACCGCGATCGAAGCCGGCTCCGGATTCTCGCTCGATGCCGTGCAGCCGCCGGTCAACTTTCGCCGCAAGGACGCGATCGCGGCGGCGCTGCGACTCTGGAGCGCGGCGAAACTTCTCGTCGCCATGAGCGAGCTGGCGGACGCGGTGCTGCAATCGCGGCGCAATGCCGATCTGGCCGACACCATTGCCGAGCGCGCGCTGCTCGCGATCGCCGCCAATGTCCGGCGCAACGCCGCCTAACAGCCGTCGCTCGGCCCACTGCGCCAAGCCTTATTGTGCCGAGGCGCGGCCGCGCGTCGTCGACCAGTCCGCAAGCTTGTTGCGGCCAACCACCGACATCTTGGCAGCGGCGGTGACGAGCACGTCGTTGAGGACCAGTTCAAAATTTTCCCGCGCCGCGCGGTTCGCCGCCATGGCGGCGCCCAGCGCGTTGGCATCGAACGGATCCGCCCGCAGGTTGTCGCGCAAGTCTTCCCGCGACAGGCGCAGATCGGCCTGCGCGCTCGCCACCTTTTCGGCGTTGATGCGCAGCTCGGAGCGCATCACTTCGGCGTCGGCCGCCGGCAGCGATGCGGCGATCTCATTGAGGCGATTGGCCACGTCGCGATTGATCTGCGCGACATTGGACAACGGCACCGTGCCGGTTCCGCTATAGCGAAAAGCCACCGCACCGGCCGCGCCGACAAAGAACACGTTGAGCGCCAGCGATGTGACGAATAGCCAGCGCACACGGCCGGCGCCGTCAAAGTTCGGCAAAAGAGACATGGTCACCCCACTTCAGCCGGCACCTTCGGCGGCAACGAGACCGCGGTCGTGCCGGCAGCGCGCAATTTTACACGCGCAATATTCGTAAGTTCAAGCTGCAGCATGATCACGAAAAGGCCTGTCACCGAGGCTTGATTTCGTGATAGAACCCGGTTTCCCGACAACGAAGGCCTAGGACGGATTCTCCAGGCTGAACATGCCGGTATCGTCGTCATAGGCGAAAGCCTCGGCATAGCGGCCCCATGCGGTCACGGCGCGCAATGTATGCTCGGCGTCCTCCGTGCTCATGTGATCTTCCAACTCGTCCAAAAAGCGGCTTTTCGGCGCCACGTGATTGGCACGCTCCTGCAGCACGCGGCGGATATGGGTGGCGAGCGGAATGTAAGCCAAGAGCTGCTTCTGGAACAGTTTCTTGCGGTCGTCGGTGCCGAGCTCGGCGAATTGCTTGCCGATATCGGTCAGCTTTATGTCGCCGCCCTCGACTTCGGCGAAATGAAACATCTGCATCGCCTCGGCCACGGGAAACAATTCGTCTGCTTCCAGGTGCAATTCGTCGGCCAGCACCGGCAAGTCGGCCTTGCCGCGGTAGGGCTCGGCGGCGAGCGTCTCGATCAGCCCGGAAAACAAATTGGCCGAGACGCGCGGCAGCACGGTGTTGATGGTGACCTGCCGCCCGGTCAGCGCGTTCGGCGTGCGCGCCGTCATCGCCACGTAGATTTTCTCGACCAGCTCGCGGAACTGCGGATCGAGACGGTTGCGCGGCTGCGGCAGGTCGACGCCGATCTCGCGGATGATGCGGCCCGGATTGTTGGAGAACAGCAGGATGCGGTCGCACATCAGAACCGCTTCCTCGATATTGTGGGTGACCAGAATGACGCCCTTGATGGGCAGCTTGCCGTCGCCCCACAGCTCGAGGAAGTCGGTGCGCAGCGTCTCGGCGGTGAGCACGTCGAGCGCCGAGAACGGCTCGTCCATCAACAGGATGTTCGGGTGCACGACCAGCGCGCGGGCGAAACCGACGCGCTGGCGCATGCCGCCGGACAGTTCGCGCGGATAGGCCGATTCATAACCGTCCAGCCCGATCAGATCGATCGCCGCCAGCGCGCGCTTGCGGATCTCGGGCTCCGGCAGGCCGAGCGCCTCGAGGCCGAGCTGCACGTTCTCCAGTACCGTCAGCCAGGGAAACAACGCAAAGCCCTGAAACACCATGGCGATACCGGCCGCCGGCCCCAGCACCGGCTGGCCCAGATAGGTGACCGAGCCGTCGGACGGCTGCGCCAGGCCGGCGATGAGCCGCAACAAGGTCGATTTGCCGGAGCCGGTGCGGCCAAGAAGGCCGACGATCTGGCCCTGCACGATCTGCAGCTCGATGCCGTCGAGCACCAGAAGATCGCCGCCGTCCGCCTTGGGGAATGTGTGGCGCAGGCCGTGAATGTCGAGCAGCGGCGCGTTCATGATCTCTCCTCACCCGAGCCGGAATTTGCGTTCGGCGTAGTGATACAACGGACGCCAGAACACGCGATTGATGACGACCACGTAGAGGCTCATCACGGCGATGCCCAGCACGATGCGGTGGAAATCGCCGGCATCGGTCTGTTGCGCAATATAGGCGCCGAGCCCTTTGGCTTCGAGGTGCTTGTCGCCCCAGGAGGCGACCTCGGCGACGATGCTGGCGTTCCACGAGCCGCCGGACGCGGTGATCGCGCCGGTCACGTAATAGGGCAGCACGGCAGGCAGCGCGATGCGCCTCCACCACAGCCAGCCGCGCACGTGGAAACTGGCGCCGACGGCGCGCAGCTCCGCCGGGATCGCCGACGCGCCGGCGATGACATTGAACAAAATGTACCATTGCGTGCCGAGGATCATCAGCGGGCTGAGCCAGATATTCGGATTGAGCTGCCAGGCGACGATCCCCGAGACCACGATCGGGAACAGCACATTGGCCGGAAAGGCGGCGAGGAATTGCGCGATCGGCTGCACCACGATCGCCGCATGGGGCCGCGTGCCGACCCAAACCCCGATCGGGACCCAGACGACGGTAGCGAGCGCGATGAGCACGATAACGCGGATCAGCGTCGCCAGCCCAAGCAGCAGCACCGTGCCGACGTCGGCGACCGTGATGCCTTCGGTAAAGAAGCGCAGCGCTTGCCACAACGCGAGCGCGGTCAGCGCGAAGACGATCAAGCCCAATTGAAACGCGATCCAGCCCGGCCGCGTCCGCGGCGCGCGCCTGACGGCTTCGACATTGTCCGGATGTCGCGGCAGCAACAGGCGCCGCCACAGCACCGCGAACGGTCGCTTGATCCGATCGACGATGCGGGATCGGCGGAGGATATCGAGCACCCAGGAGTGCGGCGCCGCCATGCCGGGCTCCTGCTCGAAGCGGAACCGGTCGGCCCAGGCGACCAGCGGCCGGAACAGGATCTGGTCGTAGACCAGGATCACCACCAGCATGGTGCCGATCGCCCAGCCGACCGCCTTCAAGTTCTGCTGCTCGATGGCGAGCGCGATATAGGAGCCGACGCCGGGCAGCGTGACCGTCGTGTTGCCGACGCTGATCGCCTCCGACGCCACGACGAAGAACCAGCTGCCGGACATCGACATCATCATGTTCCAGATCAGCTGCGGCATGGCGAACGGCACGTCGACGCGCCAGAACGACATCCACGGGCTGAGCCGGAAACTGCGCGACGCCTCGACCAGCTCGGTCGGCACCGTACGCAGCGACTGATAGAAGCTGAACGCCATGTTCCACGCTTGGCTGGTGAAAATCGCGAAGATCGCTGCGAATTCGGCGCCCAGCACGCGCCCGGGAGCGAGCGCCATGAAGAACACGACGGTGACCGAGATGAAGCCCAGGATCGGCACCGACTGAAGGATGTCGAGCAGCGGAACGAGGATGCGTTCGGCCTGCTTATTCTTCGCCGCCAGCGTCGCATAGGTGAAGGTGAACAGCAGCGACAGCGCCATGGCGACGAGCATGCGCAGTGTCGTGCGCGCGGCGTATTCCGGCAGATGGCGCGGATCGAGCGATGGCGGCGTGCGTTGCAGGTCGGCGAGCGGCTCGAACAGATGGCGGCTCGCTTCGCCGAGGAAGACCAGCAGCCCGAGGATCAGCAGAATTGCCAGCAGATCCCACCGGCTGAAAAGCCGCGTCCAGTCGCTCACCGAACTGGGGACGAACACGCGCATGTCTCAACGCCCGGCTGTCACATAATTGTTGCGTGATGCAGCCTGACGGAGCCGCCGGCCGCGAGGTCCGGCCATCCCATAACATCGCCGCCGCGGCATTCAAACCTTATTGCGCGGTCTTTTGACAATTTGTCCTGACGATTTTGCCGCCGCATCTGCCGACGGCGGCTCGGGCCTACGATTTCTTCTGCGCCATGGTGGAGAACAAATTCGCCAGCTCGATCGGGAACGGGAACACGATGGTGGAGCCGCGCTCGCTGGCGATGTCGAACAGCGTGCCGAGGTAACGCAGCTGCATCGCCTGCGGCACCTCGGACAAGGTGCGGGCGGCCTCGACCAGCTTCTGCGCCGCCTGCTGCTCGCCCTCGGCATTGATGATCTTGGCGCGACGCTCGCGCTCGGCCTCGGCCTGCCGCGCGATGGCGCGGACCATGCTCTCGTCGAGGTCGATGCGCTTGAGCTCGACATTGGAGACTTTGATGCCCCAGGCTTCGGTCTGCTTGTCGAGCACGTCCTGGATGCCGGAATTGAGCTTGTCGCGCTCCGCCAGCATCTCGTCGAGATCGTGCTTACCCAGCACCCAGCGCAGCGTGGTCTGGGCGAGCTGACTGGTCGCGACCAGGTAATCCCTGACCTCGATGATGGCGCGCTCGGCATCGATGACGCGGAAGTAGATGACGGCAGAGACCTTGACCGAGACGTTGTCGCGGGAAATCACGTCCTGCGGCGGCACTTCGTCAACGATCACCCGGAGATCGACGCGCACCATCTGCTGAATGAACGGCACCAGGAGGAAAAGACCGGGCCCCTTGGTTCCGGTGTAGCGGCCGAGCGTAAAGACGACGCCGCGTTCGTATTCGCGCAGGATACGAATGGAGGACCACAGAAAGATCAGCCCCAAAACGGCAATGAAGATGATCGGCGGGAAAAACAACATGGTTTTGCTCCTGGTTCGTCAGAGCGGTTGGACACGAAGCACGAGACCGTCGCGATCGAGAACTTTGACCTGGGTCCCGGCGGCGAGCGGCGCGTCGGCGCGCGCCAGCCAGATTTCGCCTTTGACCCGCACCCTGCCCTCGCCGCCTTGCCAGAACACCGCCTCGCCGGCGGCGCCGATCAGCGCTTCGCCGCCGGTCACCACCGGCCGCTTGCGCGCGCGCAACAGCACCGTCAGCGCCACGAGGAAAAGCGCGGCGCTGCAAATGGCAGTGCCGATTACGACCGCGTAAGACAGCGCCAAGCCCGGCGTACGCGAGGGAAACATCATCAGCGCTCCGATGACGAAGGCGGCAACGCCGCCGACGCCGATCGCACCGAAGGCGCCGATATGAGCCTCGGCGATCATCAGGCCGATGCCGATGAGAACGAGCGCCGCGCCGGCGTAATTGATCGGCAGCAGCGCCAGCGCGTAGAGCGCGACGAAAAGACTGATGGCGCCGATGAGGCCCGGCGCCACGGCGCCGGGATTGAAGAATTCGAGTATCAGGCCGTAGACGCCGATCAGCAAAAGAATGAACGCGACATTGGGATTGGTGACGAGCGCGAGCAACTCGGTGCGCCAGTCGGGCGGCACGGTCGCGACCTCGAGGCCCGCGGTTGCCAGGCGCTCAGGCTTGCCGGCGACCTTCACCGTGCGGCCATCGATCTGGCGAAGCAGATCGGGGACATCGTCTGCGATCACGTCGATAACGTGGAGCGACAGCGCGTCGGCCGCGGGCAGGCTCACCGCCGAGCGCACGGCATCGGCGGCCCAATCGGCGTTGCGCCCATTGAGCGCGGCGAGGCTGCGGATATAGGCGATGGCGTCGTTGACGACTTTGCGCGTTTCGGTGTCGCCGGATTCGTCGGTCTTGCTCTGCGATTGCTTCTGTTCCGCGCTGCCGCCGGGCAGCATCGGGCCGCCGAGTGCAACCGGGGTCGCAGCGCCGATATTGGTGCCGGGCGCCATGGCGGCGAGCGCGCTGGCATAGGCGATATAGGTGCCGGCGCTGGCGGCGCGCGCGCCGCTCGGCGCCACATAGGCGACGACCGGCACCGGCGACGCCAGGATTGCACTGATGATCTGGCGCATCGATGTGTCGAGGCCGCCCGGCGTGTTCATGCGCAGCACGACGACGCCGACGTTTGGCGTTGCGCCGTGCAATTCCCGCACGACATAGTCGGCGACGGCGGGACCAATCGCGCCGTCGATATCGAGCACCAAAGCGCGTTCGGCAGCCCGCGCCGGCACTGCGAGCGTTGCAAACAACAGCGTCGCAAACAACTGCGTGGCAAACAACTTGGCCAAAAGCACGGTCACCGCGCGCAGACGCATCATGGCAATCTTCCCGGGCCGGCGGCCCCGGTGGCGCAATATGGACGCATCATATCTTGGTCGCGCGAGCGCGTCTCGCAAGACGGTTACGACGTTGCGACCGCTCGCCGCGGGGCGCCGATCAGCTGCGCGCCGAACGGAATGCGCTACACGGCAAGAACTGCGATCCAGCTCAATACCAGCGTACCGCCGAACACCGCCGCCGCCTTGATCCTGGCGAACAGCGCCGTGCCCAGCAACGCATATTGCAGCCACACGACGAAGTTATAGTGCACCAGATAAAGCCCATAGGCATTGGCGGACAGACTATCGAGACGCCGCGAATGTCGGTGGCGAAATGCAGGCTGACGGCGATCAGGAAAAACCAGCCGGTCGCGCAAGCCAGCACGGAAGCTGAGATCGGCAGCGACCTCGGCGGCAAAGGGCGCGCCATCGTTCACGGAACCCGGCATTGCGGCTGCCACCGCCATGCAATCCCCGGTTGCCAACCTAAGCCACGGAACTTGCAAGCGTTTACCTCGACGGGACGGACCGCCGCGGGGTAGACGGCGGTCCAGAAATCACCGCATTGTCGGGCCACCATTTCTGCGCCATCAATGCGCGGAACTTGATTCTTTCGACGATGGCGAATGGAGAAGGGCATTGGCAGTGCAATCGGCAAAACTGGCGTTGGCGGCACTCTTGATGTTGGTTGCCGCCGCGAACTCCACGGTGGCCGCGGATCCTTTGGTGACCGGGTTATGGCAAAAGATCGACGAGCCAACCAGCAAGTCGGTCGGCTGGTTTCTCTTCACCGAGAGCGAAGGCATCTATCAGGGGATGATCGCCAAGCTATTCTTGCGGCCGGGCGATCCGCCGAACCAAACCTGTGCGGCCTGCAAGGACGATCGCAAGGACCAGCCGCTGCTCGGCATTCCCTTGATCAGGAATATGAAGGCGAATGGCCTGTATTACGAAGGCGGCAACATCCTCGATCCGCGCGACGGCAATATCTACAACGCC
>JBAUYI010000378.1:0-16278 GCA_049584715.1 Xanthobacteraceae bacterium | reverse complement strand
CTACATCATTGACCGTTATCTTACCCGTCCGCGGCAGATGCTTTTGAAGGAGCTACGGGAAGGCAATATCCCGGATCTGTCGGCCGAGCAGCTCGCACCGTTCGTTCCCATGGCTTACAAGTTTCTCGAAGCTGCAAAGGAAGGCGAGTACGAGCACAATCTGGAGATTCTGGCCGCCTATCTGACAGGGGAAATGAAGCAAGAGATTCCGGATGCCGCGAGCTTTTCGCGAATGGTGAGACGCGTTGAAGGCTTGTCGAAGGTCGATCTACAGGTCATGGCGTTGATAGACTCCGCCCCCTCATCTTCTAGCTACACCAGGATTTCCACCGATGAGCCATCCAAAGGCGAATTGCCGTTTGTGTCAGCAAGCCTGCTCGCAAAACTGCCGCAGAACACTCACGGTCTAACGCGAACCCCAATCGAAGAGTCACTTGCGGATTTAGCGGCGCGAGGCTTCCTCATTGCTGACGGTGCGACCAGAGCGGGTAAGGTCGAGGAACACTATCACGCTTCGGATAATTTTCTTCGGCTCATGGAGCGCACCCGCTCTCGGATAAAAAAATAACGAGCGCTGCAGGGAGCCGCACTGATCAATTGACAATTGCCGTCCGGCGCAACAGTTCGCGCGTCAACGCGTGCATCATTTCCGCCAGGGCCAAAAGCTTCTCGTCCTCCTCTTTTGTCGAGTAGGGTGAGACCAAGCTGCCATGCATAACCGCGTGGCGCATGGCCTCCCAGGCCGACAATTGCTCCTCTGTAATGATGCCGGCCGCTTTCATTCGCCGCAACGCGCGGATGGTAGTCATGCTCACCGATCGGCGGAGCGCGCCGGCAGCAATTTTCTTGTGGCGATCCTCTCCGGGGACGCCCTGGATATATTTGATAAATTTTTCAACCTGATCCACTTCGGCTAAATATGCTGCCGTCTCCTCGGCCGATGGTTTGGGAGCGTGTTGAATCAATGAACTGGTAAGCCCCTCGATGCTGCTCGCAAATGTCAGAGCCCAAACCCATCGCGAGCCGCGAGCTGCCTGAATGCACTCCTCATAAAGCCTCGTGATCTTATTGGCCTCAAAATTCGGCGTTCCGCTCTTTGCGCGATCAAGCGCAATATAGCGAAGGAGAGCCGCGTAGCTTGACCAAAAGGCGCAGTTGTCTTGACTGTTAGAATTCTTCCCTCCCCATAGCGCCGTCCAGCCCGCGCCAGAAACTAGGTCGGGCGAGCGTCGTACAGATACCCACGCGCGACCTTTCCCGAGATTGCGGGCAACCAGACGCGGAAAGATCAATTGGCCAAACAGAATCCGCAGCGGCTCGCTAAGCCAGTTCTCGGCAAAAGGTGGTGAAAGCTGCTCTGACAGCGAAGCGGTGACTAGGAGTGTGCTGTTGTCCCGCTCATAAACGAAACGAATCTTCGATCCGAGAATCTCCGTCTCGTATTCAAACCGAGGCGCGCCAATGGCCAAATCCGAGCGAACATAACGCGCTAGGTGGAACGACATCGGATCGCCGACACGGAGCGGGAATAGCAGCTCGACGCCCACGTCCTTCGAGACAGAATCGCCGGAATCATCGGCCGTCAGGCTTTCGAAGGTTCCTGTAAAAGTCCATTGTGTGCCCCGTACATCAGGTCGCGGATTTGTATAGCCGCCGGCCCACTTTATGCCGGCCAAATCATCACCCACCAGGCGAAACATTGCGAGCCCGTCATAGGGATTTTCGCGCTGCCGATTCATCTCCCTAAATGCATACGGAATGTCGGCAGGCGTTCCCGTCAAGCTATACGCGAATTCGCCCATGGAGTTCATATGAACCTCACCGGTCCCGACGACGATCGGTGGCGCGTGGTCGTAACCCTTAAGTTCCATGCGCGGAAAAACTAGCGTCTTGGGCGTGATCATAAATTCTCGCCAACTATCGAGCGTAGGCATTTGACGATCCTCAAATCCGCGCTGTTTGTGTTAGAATCGCCACTCTACGCTCCGGCGGACGCCAAACGATGAAGATGCCAACGCGCCCATGGGTGCCCCCTTTAAAGGCGCGGCCGGACATATTCGGCTTGCCCTACATGACGATCATGCATAGCGCTTGCGAGAGCCCCGTCGATCGTGCGAAACGGCTTGCCAAAGTTGAGGCCGGGGTAAGGACCGCGTTTAGGGCAGCCATCCATCATATGGGCGAAGCGGATGCCCGGGCGCTATTCGCCAGGGTCCTGCGTCGGCCAAAGCGCGGGCGTGGGAAAGCCCTCGCGGGGGATCGGGACGGCCGCCTGCTACGCGCTTATGACGACGCTCCCGAAGGCGAAAGCATCGCCGCCATCGCGCGGCGCCTTCGGGCGGAAAGCACGCAATTAGGCAACACGGCCGCCGCAATCGCGGCCCAAATTCGCAAGCTGGTGTCCGAGCGCAAGAAGCGTGATTACCGTGCCCGAGTGGACGCGCGCCGATGGCGCATGGCTATGCGGAACGAGCCTCCAACGCTGGCTTCCGGCGCAATTTCCAGGCCTGTTTCGCGCGAGAAATAGCCCCTCCCCCCTGAACTCCCTAGGGTTCGGCGGTATCTGCCGGCGATAATTCGCCGGCCCATCGGTTGACGGCGCAGGAACGCGCTTACCTTGGGCGGTGCGTTGCGGCGGGCCAAAATAGGGTCAGATTGGCAGGCCGACGCGCATATTGCGGAGGCCGCGATGCCGGATCATCTATCGATCGAGGTTTTTGGGGTGCTGCGAGGTTCGGCGGATGGCCCACTTGCGGTGGCTCTGTTGGGGACCATCACGCTGGTGGCTGTTATCATATCTATCGGTCGATTCGTCTTAAAGTACGCGGTCGCTCGCATGACCTCCGCAAATAACCGTACGCAACTGACGCACCGAAGGAGTGAGACGGCAAGCCCGCATTGGCGGTTGCAGGGTTCCAAGATGCGCGCCCGCGGGCCCGATAAACGACTCCCCGGTGCATAACCAAATCACCATGCCCGTACCCGATATTGAACTCACCAATGATGAGCGGAAGCTTTTCCAGGCGATAAGCTTCGAAGGGGTGCACGGCGATCACAAAGCGGCAATCGCAAATGGTGAAGCCGCCGCGGCACTTACAAAAAGTCTCCTCAACCGCGGCGGCGTTCCCGAAGTGCGTCGGAAATATTTCACCGATCCGGCTTACCGCGCCGGCAGGCTAAAAGGGTCGTGGCGCCATCTCTTCCACCGCAATGGCAATAGCGACGAGGAAATGATCCGGCACTTCGGCTTTCTCCAACACTTGCAGTATTTCGTGTGCGGGCCGGATCTGCCACAAAGCGCGATTGAAGCGTTCCGTCGCGAGGTTGAACGCTGCGGAAACGTCACATCAAGCGACGTTGTGCCGCTTGGAAAATTTGCCCGCCAGGAAACGCGTACACGCGGCCTGCAACCCCACGAAGCGTGTGAGGAGTATTTCAAGCTCGCGCTCGATTGCCGGGTCTGGGTTTCCGACGCGCACGCGATCCGTAAGGCCGTAAAATCGATGCGTTAGTCGACGGCAAGTGGGAGGATCGCGAAAAATAATCCTTAGAACTCAGTGGAAGAAAATACTCCCACTTTTCGGCTAATCATTGATCTTATTATGGTGAGACAGTCCGGCTCGAAGTGGGGAGCCCGATGACAGACTCCGCGAGGGGCCCGGAATCCATAGCCCCGGAATGCCAAAAATAAGCTCGGAACAATGACCTTGACTGCAGGGACTATGGATTCCGGGCTCGCCGCTTTCGCGGCGCCCCGGAATGACGCCTACTGCAAATTCCCGCAAAAACGCTGGATGCGGGTACAGGCTTCCTCGAGCGCGCTGGTCGCCGTGGCGTAGGAGATGCGGAACGCAGGCCCGACGCCGAACGGCGTGCCCTGCACCACCGCGACGCCTTCCGCCTCCAATAGCTCGGTGACGAAATCCTCGTCGGTTGCCAGCTTTTTCCCGGTCGGCGCGGTTTTGCCCATGGTGCCGGCGCAGGACGGATAGACGTAGAAGGCGCCTTCCGGCTTCGGGCATTGCAGGCCGCGGGCCTGGTTCAGCATGGAGACGCAGAGGTCGCGCCGCTCTTTGAAGATCTTGTTGTGCTTGGCGATGAAATCCTGCGGCCCGTTGAGCGCCTCGACCGCGGCCCACTGGGCAACGGCGGTCGGGTTCGACGTCGACTGCGACTGGATCATCGCCATGGTCTTGATCAAAATCTCGGGACCGCCCGCATAGCCGATGCGCCAGCCGGTCATGCAATAGGCTTTCGAGCAGCCGTTCACCGTCAGGGTGCGCTCATAGAGCCGCGGCTCGAGCTGGGCCGGCGAATAGAACTGAAAGTCGTCGTAGACCAGGTGCTCGTACATGTCGTCGGCCATGACGTGGACGTGCGGATAACGCACCAGCACGTCGGTCACCGCCTTGAGCTCGGCGCGCGTATAGGCGGCGCCCGTCGGGTTCGACGGCGAGTTGAAGATGATCCACTTGGTTTTGGGCGTGATCGCCCGCTCCAAATCTTCCGGCTTCATCTTGTAACCGGACGCCATGGTGGTGACGACCTCGACCGGGGTGCCGCCGGCAAGCAGCACCATGTCGGGGTAGCTCACCCAATAGGGCGCCGGGATGATCACCTCATCGCCCGGGTTTAGTGTCGCGACCAAAGCGTTGTACAGCACCTGCTTGCCGCCGGTGCCGATGATGATTTGGGACGGCTTGTAGTCGAGCTGGTTCTCGCGCTTGAACTTGCTCGAGACCGCGGCCTTCAGTTCCGCGATGCCGTCCACCGCCGTGTATTTCGACGACTTGCCGTCGCGGATCGCCTTGATCGCCGCCTCTTTGATGTTCTCGGGCGTGTCGAAATCGGGCTCGCCCGCGCCCAGCCCGATGACATCGCGGCCGGCCAGTTTCAGCGCACGCGCTTTATCCGTGACAGCGATGGTCGCTGACGGCTTGATGCGCATGATCTGGTCCGCGATGAAGGCCATTGTCCGATTCCTCCCGGTTTCGAGGCGGCTGCTTCCTAAAGCGCCCATTAAGCACAGGCAAGCGCCAAATCCGGGAACGTCCTCAAATCTGCGGCATCCGGACAAAGGCCGCTGCCCGGGCAACGCTCCATTAAGGCTCCATAGGCCAAATGCCCGGAGACACAAGCGAAAAACGGACAAGCGGCCATGGACCGGGTGCGTCGGGCGTTGCGGAGCGGCGATTGGCTCACCCGCGAGCGCATCCGGATGGTCGCGATCGCGGTCCTCCTCGCCTCGGCAGCGGGCTTCCTCTATCTGGTGGTGACCGCCACAGGCGGCGTCGACCGGCAAGGCCGGCCGATCGGAACCGATTTCTCCAACGTTTATGCGGCGGGCACTTATGTGCTGGAGGGCAACTTCCAAGCGCCGTTCGATTCGGTGCAGCAATTCGCCCGCGAGCGCTCGATCTTCGGCGAGGCGACCCAATTCTACGGCTGGCACTATCCGCCGTACTTTCTCTTCGTCGCCGCAGCTTTGGCGTGGATGCCCTATGGCCTGGCGCTGTTCGTCTGGCAGGCAGTCACGCTCGGCCTTTATCTGCTGGCGATCCGCGCCATCCTGTCGTCATTCCGGGGCGCGCCAACGGGACCGGCCCGAAGTGGCCGGCCCGATGACAGGCTCAGCGCGAACCCGGAATCCATAACCACAGGACTCCAAGGACAGGCGCCGACAACAGGCTTTTGGCGGCGGTGGTTATTGATTCCGGATAGCCGCTACGCGGCTTCCGGAATGACAGCGGACTGGCTCCTCCTCGCGCTCGCTTTCCCGGCAGTGCTCATCAATGTCGGACACGGCCATAACGGCTTTCTCACCGCAGCATTGTTGGGCGGCGGACTTGTCAGCCTCGATCGGCGGCCTCTGGTTGCCGGCATCCTGTTCGGGCTGATGGCTTACAAGCCGCAATTCGGGCTGATGATTCCTATTGCGCTGGCTACGGGTGGATATTGGCGCAGCTTCATCGCCGCCGCGGCCACCGCCGTGTTGCTGACGCTGGTGACCACCTTGATCTTCGGTGTGCAGGTCTGGCATGCGTTTTTTGTCGGCGCCGAGTTCACCCGCACCGTGGTGCTCGAACAGGGCGACACCGGCTGGCACAAGATTCAAAGCATCTTCTCCTGGGCGCGCATGTGGGGCGCGCCGGTGCCGCTGGCCTATGCGATCCAGGGCGCGGCAACCCTCGTATTCGCCATGGCGACAGCCTGGCTGTGGCACGGCAAGGCGCCCTACCCGCTCAAGGCTGCGGGGCTTTGCCTCGCCGCCATCCTCGCCACGCCTTACACCCTGGACTACGACATGATGGTGCTGGCGCCGGCCATCGCCTTCCTCGCCGCCGGCGGATTGGCGCGCGGTTTCGGCCCGTGGGAGAAGACAGCGCTGGCCGCGCTGTGGCTGGTGCCGCTCGTCGCCCGCACTTTTCCGCAAGCGACCCTGATCCCGCTCGGCGTGCCGGCGATGCTGGCGGTGTTTGTTTTGCTATCGCGGCGCGCGGGATTGGCTCTCGCCCTGCCGATGGCTTTCTCCGCCGCCTCCATCAAACAATTTAACCGCGAGTAAATCGGAATAATCACGTAAATTGGGTTTACTTCATCTTCAAATGTAGGCGCGCACAATGATGCGTTTGCCACTCGATAATTGTCGAATTTGGCATGTGGAATAGCACGGCGCTCACGGTTGAGCGCTGATGTCCAGAAAGGACATCATGGACGCTGGCCATTCACTGATTTCCGAGCTTGAGGACGCGATCCAAAGCGGCTCCAAGGACAAACGTGTCGACTCGCTGCGGCGGATCACCGACCTGTTTGTTGCCGACGCGAACCGGCTCAACGATCAGCAAATCGATGTGTTCGATGACGTCCTGTGCCACCTCATCAAGCGCATAGAGGGCAAAGCACTCGAGGAACTCAGCCGGCGCCTTGCACCGATCAATCAAGCGCCGACCGACGTCGTTCGGCGGCTCGCCGGCAACGACGATATCGCGGTGGCGGCGCCGATCCTGACGCAGTCCACGCGCCTTACCGACAACGATCTCATCGAAATCGCCAGCACCAAGCCGCAGCCCCATCTCTTGGCGATTTCCGCCCGCGCGCAAATCGGCGCGACGGTGACCGACGTGCTGCTGCATCGCGGCGACCGTGATGTGTTTCACAAACTGGCGGGAAATTCCGGCGCCAGCTTTTCCGAAAACGGCTTCGCGACGCTCGTGAAGCACTCGGAACGCGATGAAAAACTGGCCGAGAAGGTCGGGCTTCGGCTCGATGTGCCGTTACGGCTGTTTCGGGAACTGTTGCTGCGCGCCACCGAGGCGGTGCGATCCCGCCTGATGGCGTTGGCCGGACCGGAAAGTCGCGAACAAATCCAACGCGTCCTCGCCGCCATTGCGGAAGATACCCAGCACGAAGCGGGATTCCAGAATCAACAGGACTACAAAGAGGCGCAGGCCCACGCGCTGGCGATGCGGGCCGCGGGCGAGCTCAACGAAGCGGCGATTTTCGAGTTTGCCAAGGCGGGTCGCTACGCGGAGTTTGTCGCGGCCCTGGCGCTGCTCTGCGGCGCGCCATTGCCGTTGGTCGAGAGCCTGATGCAGAACGAGAGCCGCGAAGCGATTCTCGTGCCCTGCAAAGCCGCCGGGCTGGCATGGCCGACCGTTCGCATGATCATGACGTCCCGGTCGGTTGGTGGCATGACCTCCGAGCATGACCTCGATGCGGCGCGGACCGACTATTTCAAGCTGTCGCAAACCAATGCCCAGCGGGTTCTTCGATTTTGGCAAGTCCGGCAGACAGCAGCGGATAGCGCAGCCGCGCCGGTCGTCGCTTCGCCCAGTCTATCGCCCGGCCTGAAGGGGAGATTTTGAGCCTGGACATCTTTATGCCGGAACACGTCCAGGCCGGCGGACCTTATCTGGCCGTGCCAACCTTATCTTGCCGTGCCCAACCTTATCTTGCCGTGCCCAGTCTTATCTTGCCGTGCCAATGGCTTTCCCGCCCGGCTTCTCTACAATGGTGCCCGGCCCAGGCGGAACTTCGCGCGGCCGGGGATTCTATACGGCCAAGATTCCATACGGCCATGACATCGCCGCGTTGAAGTCGTAACAGCGCAATACTCGCGCGATACTGCCGCACGGGACGTTGGGAAGCGGCGATGTTTACGCTCTATTCGATGCAGCGTTCGGGCAACAGCTACAAGGCGCGGCTCGCCTTGGCGCAGTTGCGCGTACCCTACCGGCTGGTCGAGATCGATATCCTCAAGGGCGAGAGCCACACGCCGGAATTTTTGGCCAAGAATCCGAACGGCCAGGTGCCGCTTCTTGAAGTCGCGCCGGGCCGTTATCTCGCCGAATCGAACGCCATCCTCTGGTACATCGCCGGCGGCTCGGCGCTGGCGCCCGAGGATCGCATCGACCGCGCCGAGGCGATGCAGTGGATGTTCTTCGAGCAGCACAGTCTCGAGCCGAATATCGGCGCGGCCTATTTCTGGCTCACCTTGATCAAGGGCGGCCGCGACCTGCAGCAGCACGCCTTCGAGGACTGGATGGAAGAAGGCCATCGCGCGCTCGGCGTGATGGAGAAACATCTTGCCACCCACGACTACTTCGCCGCCGATCGTTACACCATCGCCGACATCGCGCTCTACGCCTACACCCACGTGGCGCATTTGTGCGATTACGACCTCAAGGCGTTTCCGGCGATCCGCACCTGGCTCGATCGCGTCGCCGCTGAGCCGGACCATGTGGCCATGGAGCACAATCCCGCCGCCGCCATGCCGGCGCTGTGAGTGACGGCCAAGCCACAGCCGTAGATTATTGCCGTCGCGCCCCGCAGCGTTAACGTTCCATTAACCAAGAAGGCCGAATCGCCTTTATTTCTCAATAGCTTCGACAAAGTCTCGGGCCACTTTACGATAACGCAACGAACTGATTCGCGAAGGATTAAGATCATGACTGAGCTGACCGGGAAGGTCGGTTTTGCGTCCCCCGTTTCCGAAAGAAGATTGTCGCGGCGCCGCATTCTCGGCGTCGAATTGATGGCCGCCGTGGCGCTGACCGTTTGCCTGATCATCGCCGTCACCGCGGTGTCGATCGGCATGGCGCGCGCGCAGGCTCTCGCCAATTTCGACCGCCACGACCACACACCGTTTACGGTCGCGTTGTTCTTCGGCGCGTTGATGGCCGGCATGGGCGGCTTGACCGCCATCGCCGCCGGTGAACGCCAGACGCCGGACGATTAGCTCTTCCTCAAAACAAGCGAACAAACAAAAAATCAGTCGCCGGCTTTGATGCCGGCCGACTTGATGATCGGCCACCACTTGTCGAGCTCGGCCTTGTGGTAAGCCGCGAGCGCTTGCGGGTTCTGCTGATCGGCCGGGAATATGACCTGGCCGAGAGCTTCGATTTTCGCCCGCGTGGCGGGATTGGCCAGCGCCGCCATGACGGCGGCATCGAGGCGATCGACGATGGCCTTGGGCGTGTCCTTGGTGGTCCACAAGCCATGCCAGAATGAGATGCTCAATTCCGGCACGCCGGATTCGATCATGGTCGGCGTCGATGGCGATTTCGGCCAACGCTGTTCGCCCATCACCGCATAGGCCTTGAATCGCCCCGCCTCCACATTGGCAAGCGTTTGCGATGCCTCGAGGCAGGACAGATCGATCTGGCCGCCGATCAAATCCTGCATCGCCGGCGCGCCGCCGCGATACGGCACGTATTGCAACCGCACGCCGGTCTTCTGCGCAAAGAACAGGCCGCACAGATGCGCGGCGCTGCCCGAGCCGATGGTACCGAACGTGGTCGGGTCCGGTCTCGCCCTCAACCAGGTGATCAGCTCGGGCGCCGTCTTCGGCGGCAGATCGTTCTTGCCGACGATCCACAGCGGCGAGGCGGCCAACAGCGCGACCGGCTGCAGATCCTTGAAGATGTCATAGTCGAGCGGGTAGATCGCCGGCGAGCCGACATGGCTCGTCCAGTTGCCGATGCCGATCGTGTAACCGTCCGGGCTGGCATGGACGATGCGTCTATTCGCAATCGTGCCGCTGGCGCCGCTGACGGTTTCGACGACCACGCTCTGGCCGAGCGAAGGTTGCATCGCATCGGCCAAGATGCGCGCCAGCGTATCGGTCGGGCCGCCGGGCGGAAAGCCAACCAATAGTGTAATCGGGCGCGTCGGATAGGTCTGCGCAAACGCGGCCGCTGTGAATGCCGACAGCGCGACCAGCACGCCGACCAAACGTTTCATGGCGATGCCCTTGGTGTTTTTCCCCGCCATGACGATGCCACGGACGCCGGCTGCCTTAAAGGTGCGAAATGACGTCGTGACGATGCGCCGCGCGGGCGATTGCGGGCCTCTTGGCACGTCGATTGACGCTTCCCACATAAGCCCTGTAACCATCCGCAAATGTTTGCATTTTTCGAGCGATTCCTGACGCCGACGGCGGCGCCCGCGAACCCGGAGCCGCCGGGCGGGCTCATTGCGTTCCTGTGGCACTTCGCCCGCCAGGCAAAGTGGCTGTTCGCGGCGCTGTTTGTCATCGAGCTGTTCGTCGCGCTGTCCGACAGCGCGGTGCCGTGGTTCATGGGCCGCATCGTCACCATGGTGACCAAGACGCCGCCCGATCAGTTTTTGGCTAAAAGCTGGCCGTGGCTGCTCGGCATGGCGGTCGTCGTCTTGATCGTGCGCCCGACGGTGACGTTGACGCGCTACCTCATCACCAACCAGGCGATCGCCGCGCCGTTCACCGGCCTGATCCGCTGGCAGTCGCACTGGCACGTGGTGCGCCAGAGCTGGGCGTTCTTTCAGAACGATTTCGCCGGCCGTATTTCCAACCGGGTGATGCAGACCGGACCGTCGGTGCGCTCGACCTTGACCGCGACCATCACCACGGTCTGGTACATTCTGGTCTATGGTTTTTCCGCCATCGCGCTGACCGCGTCGGCGGATCGCTGGCTCGCGGTGCCGATCCTGTTGTGGTTCGCCGGCTATGCGGCGTTGCTGGTGTATTTCGTGCCGCGCATGCGCGAGCGCTCGAAGGTCAGTTCCATCGCGCGCTCGACCTTGATGGGCCGCATCGTCGACAGCTACACCAATATCCTCACCGTAAAGCTGTTCGCCCGCGCCCGCGAGGAAGACCAATATGTCCGCAACGCGGTCGATCGGCACGTCGACCTGTTCACCAAGGCGCAGCGCCTGCTCACCGCCTTCGCGGCGCTGCTCGACGTGCTCAATGCGCTGTTGATCGCGGGCTCCGGCGCCATCGCGCTGGTGCTGTGGCGCTACGGCGCCGTCGAAGTCGGCGCCATCGCCATGGTGCTGCCGCTGACCTTGCAGCTCACCAACATGTCGCGGCAGATCGCCATGCGGATCACCGAGATTTTCGAGGATCTCGGCGTGGTGCAGGAAGGCATGCTGACCATCGCCCAGCCGCTGCAACTGCCCGACCCCGCCGGCGCGCAGCCGCTCACCGTGAGCGAAGGCCGCATCGATTTCCAAAACGTCAACTTCGGCTACGGCCGCGAGACCGGCGTGCTGCAGAATTTCAATCTCGCGATCAAACCCGGCGAGAAGATCGGCCTGGTCGGCAGCTCCGGCGCCGGCAAATCCACCGTGGTCAATCTCTTGCTGCGCTTCTTCGATCTGGAAGACGGTGCCATCCGCATCGACGGCGTCGACATTTCGAGCCTGACTCAGGAATCGCTGCGCGCGCAGATCTCGGTGGTGACCCAGGATACGTCGCTCTTGCACCGCTCGATCCGCGCCAATATCCGCTACGGCCGGTCCGAGGCGAGCGAGGACGACGTAGTGCGCGCGGCAAAGCTCGCCCACGCCCACGACTTTATTCTGGATCTCGAAGACTGGAATGACCGGCGCGGCTACGACGCCCATGTCGGCGAGCGCGGCGTGAAACTCTCCGGCGGCCAGCGCCAGCGCATCGCCATCGCGCGGGTCATCCTCAAAGACGCGCCGATCCTGGTGTTCGACGAAGCGACCTCGGCGCTCGACAGCGAAGTCGAGGCCGCGATCCAATCGAGCCTCGGCACCCTGATGCAAGGCAAGACTGTGATCGCGATTGCGCATCGCCTCTCCACCATCGCGCAGATGGACCGCCTGGTCGTGCTCGAGCACGGCCGCATCGTCGAGCAAGGCTCGCACCGCGAACTGATCGCCCGCGACGGCCGCTACGCCGCCATGTGGCGCCGCCAAGCCGGCGGCTTCATCGACGACGCCGGCGAGATGCAGGCGGCGGAGTAAATTTTTTCCGCCCCCGTGAAGCGGGGGCGGAAGGTGCAAGCGACCTCGTTCCCGCGGCGCGCTTCGCACCCGAGTTTTGCAGCAAGAACGAAAGCCACTGATGTTTCGCCTCCAAATAAATAAGGGGAGGCGGAGCGCCGGAAGGCGCAAACTGAAAATTGACCGCGCCACGCCAACGGCTGTTGCCACCCGTTCGCGCTTCGGGCGCGGCGCGCGCCACGGAAAATCCGTTTGCACGGACCATCCGCTTCGGGCGCGCTCGCCTCTCGGCGCTCCACCGCGGTTTTGACCGAGGTTTCTAGGCCTCGGCTATTCGACTTCAGGCCAGGTTTCCTGGGACGCGGCCCGCGGCGGCGTTACCCGCCTTGCGCCTGTCCCAGTCCAGCGGAAGCACCCCGCGCACCGGCCGTAATACCGGCGGACATGATGCCCGAAGCCGCCCGGGCACGGCTTGCGAGACCGCACGCAGGCACCGCACTCGCTCCGCTTTCAGGATCGCATCCGGAATGCGCCCCTCGATGAGCGAACTGATGTGGCGAGATAGAGATTTTGTGGGGCGAGTCAAGAACGAGTGAAATTGCGTGCGGCGCTTTCATAAGCGCCCGGAAACACAACGTTTTTCGCAGGACATCCTTGATTTTGCGAGGTCGGCTGGTCATCGGCAGCGTAAGTGCGTGCACTATGGCAACAAAGATTCGTTGGCGTGAAGGGGGTCGCATTTTACAGCAGGTCGATAATTTTTGATTTGTCATGCTCCGCGAAAGCGGAGCATCCAGCGAACGCCGCCGTTCGGTGATTACTGGATCATCCGCCTGCGCGGATGATGACAAGGAATGAGTCAGTGCTCTGTGCCGTCGGTATTATATCCGCGCTGCGAGGCGTTGCCGCCGGACAATCGTTCCCGGACTTCGCTGGCGCTCAATCCGGCTACGCTCGCTTAGTATTTGAAAGGCTGAATTTCAGGCCGCTTGTCGTAGCAACTATTACGACATACATCCGCTCGAGAGAGTCATTTGAGGAATCGATCAATGACTGCGCACCAAAATCCCAAGCGAAGGCATCACCACGTTTGGCAGCATTTTCTCAAGTCATGGACTACCAACGGCGCGATTTGGTGCCTACAAAACGGCCGCACATTTGCGACGGGTACGCCGGCCGTTGCTGTGGAGAAAGATTTCTACAAGCTGCAAAAGCTCACCCCTGAGGATATTACCTTTATAAAGACACTCTTCGACAGTGGGCATCCTCTGTCTAAGAGAAATCACGCTGACTTACTCAATAAGCTGATGCTGCCATTCCAGATCGCGGAACAAGTGAAGGACCCGCAGCGCCGTGCCAAGATGGACCAATACTTGGAGGACTACGCATCGAACGTACTCGAAGACTACCACGCTGGGGTCGAGGCGTTATTCATCCCTTCTTTGGATAGCGCTCTGAATGCAGATCTTGGCTTCTACACCGAAGATGAAAGATGCATCCCCTTCCTCTACTATCTTTGCACGCAATACATGCGTACCAAAGGTATCAAGGAGCAGGCGATAGAGCTGTGCAACGCCGATAAAAGCGCAGACCTTTCCCGTGTGTGGAATGTCCTGATTCCCATGTTCGCCTCAAACATTGGAGCTTCTCTCTTTCTGGAACGCAGGCAGCGCAAGCTCATTCTCGTTAACAATCGCACAGATGTGCCTTTTATCACTGGAGACCAGCCGGCGATCAATCTAAAAGGAACTCGACCTCATCTGCCGGATAAACTCTCCATCTATTATCCAATATCGCCGAAACTCGCGCTTCTCTTGGCTGATGTTGACGAGGAGTCGCCGTTTCCTGTCGAAGGTCTGACAGCCACTGAGGCTTCGACGCTAAATGGAATGGTGTTCGAAGCTAGTTACAAACAGGTGTTTGCCCAATCAGAGAAGTCGTTAAACGCGTTACGCCACCAATAGTCGTGGGACGCAGTAGCCCGTAGCATGTAGCGAGCATAGAGCGAAGCGCAACTCGGGATGTCGGCTAAGGTTGCCCCCGGAATTCGCTTCCGCTCGATCCGAGCCACGCACGCCGCGATCGTGACGAAATTTCCCCACCTCCCCTGGAGAAGGAGGTCGACGCGCGAAGCGCGGCGGGTGGGGTGACAGCGTCGAAGAGCGCTCGGTCTAGCGGCGGCGCCGAGAACCCCACCCCGACCGCCTGCGGCGGTCGACCCTCCCCCTGCAGGGGAGGGTGATGGACACATCACAAATCTTCCAAGCGCACGCCGCGCCCGGCCCGCAGGCTTTTGCGCGCTTTTTCGATCCGTTTCAGGAAGCGCGGATCAGCCCCAATCCTCTCAAGCGGCCTGGGGCCTTGCTCGTCGTGCACCGTGTATGTCGATCCCTCGATCTGGACGTGTTCGATTATTTTGCGAACGCGCGCTCGACGCTTGGATCGACTCTTCGTCATAGTGCGAAATATGGTGCGAGATTCGTCATATTACCAGCATTCAGGAATAGCAGAAACGCGGTTAAGCCCATCATCTTTCGCCAAGCCATGGTGGGTTTTGCTTCGCTCTATCCGCCCTATAAAGTCATTCCCGGATTTCGCTGCCGCTCAATCCGGGCTACGCTCGCTGCCAACGAGCAGACACCGGAGCAATCCCAATCGACTTCGCGCTCACAGACCTGCAGCAATCGGTGCGCGCGGCGATCGAGAAGATCTGCGCGCGCTTTGGCGACGATTATTGGCTCGCGCGCGACCGCGACGGCGAATTTCCGCACGCGTTTCATCGCGCGCTGGCGGGTGACGGCTGGCTCGGCGTCTGCATTCCGGAAGCCTACGGCGGCTCGGGCCTGGGCATCACCGAGGCGGCGGTGATGATGCAGACCATCGCGGCGTCGGGCGCTGGATTTTCCGGCGCCTCGGCCGTGCACATGAACATCTTCGGGCTCAATCCGGTCGTGGTCTATGGCAGCGACGCGCAGAAACGCCGCATGTTGCCGCCGATCGTCGCCGGCAAGGAGAAAGCGTGCTTCGCGGTCACGGAGCCGAATGCCGGGCTTGAAACCGCCAAACTGCAGACCCGCGCCGAGCGCCGCGGCGACCGTTATGTCGTCACCGGCGCGAAAATCTGGATCACCACGGCGCAGGTCGCCGACAAGATGCTGATCCTGACCCGCACTGCGCCGATCGAGAACGGGCGGCGACCGACCGACGGCCTCACCTTGTTCTTTACCGCGCTCGACCGCCGCTTCGTCGAAGTGCGCGAGATCGAGAAGATGGGAAGGAAGGCGGTCGATTCCAATCAGGTGTTCATCGACAGCCTGGAAGTGCCTGTCGAGGACCGCATCGGCGAGGAAGGCCGCGGTTTTGAATATATCCTCGACGGCTTCAACCCGGAGCGCATCCTGGTCGGCGCCGAAGCGGTGGGGCTCGGCCGCGCCGCGCTACGGCGCGCGGCGGCCTATGCCAAAGAGCGCACCGTGTTCGGCCGGCCGATCGGCCAGAACCAGGCGATCCAGCATCCGCTCGCCGAATGCTGGATGGAGTTGGAGGCGGCCGAGCTGATGGCATTCAAGGCGGCCTGGCAATACGACACCGGCCTGCCGTGCGGGCCAGCGGCGAACGCCGCAAAATATCTCGGCGCCGAGGCCGGCTTCAAAGCCTGCCAGACCGCGGTCATGACCCACGGCGGCTACGGCTACGCCAAGGAATATCACGTCGAGCGCTATTTCCGCGAAAGCATGATCCCGCGCATCGCGCCGGTGACGCCGCACCTCATTCTCTGCTTCATCGCCGAGAAAGTGTTGGGACTGCCCAAATCTTACTAGAAGAAGAAGTCGTATTAGGCTGACTCGTCATTGCGAGCGGAGCGAAGCAATCCAGCGCCGAGGCTCAGCCTGGATTGCTTCGTCGCGGAGCTTGTCATCGGGCCGGCCACTTCGGGCCGGACCCGTTGGCTCCTCGCAATGACATGCGGTAGCATCATCGCTCCCGGTCTACTCGTCTGCGTATCGCGACGCGCCGGTCTCGCCTATCATGCGATCGGCAAAGAGG
>JBAUYI010000377.1:0-6994 GCA_049584715.1 Xanthobacteraceae bacterium | reverse complement strand
CATCAACGCGAACAATTGGCAGCCAAGCGATCAAGGCCGCCATCCGCTCAGAGTGAGCTGCAATAAGTTGTGCGGCGCTCTCCCCTTTCCTCCCTTGCATAAATCGTTAGAGTGCCGCCCCTCCAGGGCCGGGCAAGGAGATTGAGGCGTCATGAGTCAACAAGAAGCCGTCAGCTTTCAATCGGCAGGTTTGCGCCTGCATGGCGTGCTCAGCGTACCGGACGGCGTGCGTCCGGGCGAGCGGCGTGCGGCGTTCCTGGTGCTGCACGGCTTTGGCTCCAACAGCGAAAGCCCGACTTGCATCACGCCGGCGCGGGTGCTGGGCGAATTCGGCTTCGTCACACTCCGCTTCGACATGCGCGGCTGCGGCAAGAGCGAAGGCGAGTTCGGCAGGGTCATCTGCCTCGAACAGGTCGAGGACACCGGCAACGCGCTCGATTTCTTGGCCAAGCATCCGGCGGTCGACCCCGACCGCATCGGCGTGATCGGCTCGAGTTTTGGCGGCGCGGTCGGCGTCTATGCCGGCGGCACCAATCCGCGCATCGCCGCCGTGGTCTCGAACGGCGGCTGGGGCCATGGCGAGCGCAAATTCCGCGGCCAGCATCCGACGCCGGAAGGTTGGGCGAAGTTCACCAAGATGCTCGAAGAGGGCCGCGAGCATCGCGCCCGCACCGGTAAATCGCTGATGGTGCCGCGCTACGACATCGTGCCGATCCCGGGCCATGTGAAGGACAATCTCGACAAGCAGAAGGTCGGCATGCTGGCGCCGAATTCGGTCGAGATGTTCCCGGCCGAGACCGCGCAGAGCATGTTCGATTTCCGCGCCGAAGAGGTGGTCGGCAACATCGCACCACGGCCGCTGCTCCTCATCCATGCTGCCAAGGATTCGGTGACGCCGACCGAGCAGTCGGTGGAAATGTTCAAGCGCGCCGGCCAGCCGAGCGAGCTGCATCTGTTCTCTGGCCTCGATCACTTCCTGTTCGCAGAGAAATCGACGCGGGTATGGACCATGATGCGCGGTTGGCTCGACAATTATTTTCCGGCGGTAAAATAACAACGCAATGTCATCGTCCGCGAAGGCGGACGACCCAGTAATCACAAGAGGATCGGCGTTACGCCGCGCAAAAATTCTTCGCAGCGATTACTGGGTTCCCCGCCTTCGCGGGGAATGACATGAGAGTTGCGGTGAGCGGAGACGAAGAGTGAAAAGCAACAGCATTCTGGTCAGCCACGACGAGCTCGGCCGCTTCATTCGCGAAGTGCTGATCGCCAACGGCGCGCGCGCCAAGGACGCCACCATCGTCGCCGAAGGTTTGGTCTGGGCCAATCTGCGCGGCGGGGACGGTCACGGCGTGTCGCGGCTGCCGCGCTATCTCAACATCATCGCGCACGGCGAGATCGACACCAAGGCGGAGCCGACGCTGTCGCATGATCGTTCAGCAACTTTCGTGCTCGATTGCCACCACGGTTTCGGGCCGGTGGCGGTGATGCAGGCCGCAGCGCTCGCGGTCGAACGCGCCAAAAAGGCCGGCGTCTGCTTCGGCCTGGTGCGCGAGACCACCCATACCGGCGCCATCGGGCGCTACGCGCAATGGATCGCCGAGCAGGGCTGCGCCGCGATCCTGATGGGCGCCGGACCGACCTTGATGGCCTATCACGGCACCCGGGTGGCGAGCCTCTCGACCAGTCCCATTGCCATCGCGGTGCCGAGCGGTAACGGGCCGATCCTGCTCGACATGGCGTCGAGCGCCATCGCCAACGGCAAGATTTTGCAGGCGCGCAATACCGGCGAGGCTCTTCCCAAAGACACCGTGCTCACCGCCGACGGCGAGCCAACGACCGATCCGAAGCAGGCCGAGATTTTGTTGCCGCTCGGTGGCCCGAAAGGCTCGGGGCTTGGCCTGATGTTCGAAATGCTGGCGAGCATACTCGCCTCGGCGCCGATCCAGGCCCGCGCGTTGGGTGCGGAAAAGCGCGACCGTCACACCGGCAATACCGCGATGCTCGCCATCGACATCGAAACCTTCCGCCCGCTCGCTGGCTTCACCCACGATGCGGACGCGTTGACGGCGATCCTCAAAGCGCTGCCGCGGCAAGCCGGCTTCGACGAGATCACCATGCCCGGCGAGCGCTCGCAACGCACCGAAGCGAAGCGCCGCAAGACCGGCATTCCGATTCCGAATAAGCTCTGGGAAGAGCTGGAAGGGATCGGCAAGAAATTTTCGGTCAAGCTGCCTGAAAACCTATCCGCCACCGCATAACGTAGCCAAGCGGAGCGGATAAGAGCGGCTCACAGCTCGCCGTGCATCACCGGCACAAAGGCGTAGCCGTTGCCGGCCTTCGTCGCGTGGCCCAGTCCCGGAAACGGCAGGTGGCCGCCAGAGAACAAGAGCTTGTCGGTTGCCACCATGTCGAAAACTTTTTTGCGGTTGGCCAGCGCCGCCGCCGGATCGGTGTCGAACGCGACGCCGCGATTCGGATCGGCGAATTGCAGCGCGGCGCAGTGGACGATGTCGCCGAAGATGAGGAAGTCGCCGCCTGACGGCGACACCCGCACCATGCTGTGGCCGACGGTGTGGCCGTGGCATGCCACCGCCCTTACGCCGGGCGCGAACTCGGTGCCGTCCTTGTAAAGGCTGAGCTTGCCGGCCGCCGCATAAGGCTTGATGGCGTTGACGGCGAGATCGAAGAAGCCACGGAATTCTTCCGGCGCCTTGCCGCGGATCTCGGACGATGTCCAGAAGCCGTGATCGTCCTCTTGGACGTGGAGCGTGGCGTTCGGAAACAGCATGCTGCCGTCGCTGGCTATGACGCCGGGGATGTGGTCGGGATGCGGGTGGGTAATGACCACGGCGTCAATTGCGCTCGGTGAGACTCCGGCCGCGGCGAGGTTTTGCGGCAACCGGCCGACACTTGGGGCAAAATGCGTGCCGCCGCCGGCGTCGACCAGAATGAGCTTCTTGCCGGTATTGATCAGCCACGTGTTCAGCGGCGTCGGGATGCCCATCTTGGGCAGATGGGCGTCCTTGAGAAGTTTTTCGGCGCCCGCTTCGTCGCCCGCGAACAGCGTGTGGTCGAGCGTGAGGCTGCCGTCGCTCACCACTGTCACCTCGTAGTCGCCGACCTTGATGCGGTAATAGCCGGGCGCTTGCGTGCCGGAGATTGGCGCAGCCATATGATGACTCCCTTACGGTGATTGAATGTGGCGTTGATCGATCTGGGCGCAAGACTAGCAAAAAACTTTACGCCTCCGCCAGCCGCAGCCCGATATAGCGGTCGAGCGTGGCGTGGTCGTCGAGCAGTTGCGCCGACGGCCCCGCGTGGACGATGCGGCCGCGCTCCAGCACCAGCGCCGATTGGGTTAAGGACAGCGCGATATCGGTGTGTTGCTCGACCAGGATAAAGGCGTTGGAACCTTCGCTGGTCATGCGGCCGATTGCGGCGGCGAGTTCTTCGACGACGATGGGGGCCAGGCCTTCGAGCGGCTCGTCGAGCAGGAGCAGCGCCGGATTGGTCATCAACGCGCGCGCGATCGCCAGCATCTGCTGCTCGCCGCCGGACAGTTGATTGCCGAAATTGCGGCGGCGCTCGGCGATGCGCGGGAAGAGGTCATACACGGCGGGCAAGTCCCAGCGGCCGTCGCGCGCGGCCACGGTGAGATTTTCCTCCACCGTCAGTGTCGAAAATATTTCGCGCTCTTGGGCCACCCAGCCGATGCCGGCTTGAGCGCGGCGATGCGGGGCGCGTTGGGTGATGTCCTCGCCGCGCCAAGTCACGCGGCCGCGGCCGACCTGGGTGTAGCCCATGATCGTGAGAAGCAGCGTCGATTTGCCGACGCCATTGCGGCCCAGAATGGCAAGCCCGCCGCGCTCCGGCAGTTCAAGCGAAATGCCATCGAGCACGATCGAAGAGCCGTAGCCCGCGCGGATGTCGTTGAGCGCAAGCAGGGGCTCGCTCACGACACCGCCTCGTGGCGCGCCTTGCCGAGATAGACCGCGCGCACCCGCGGGTCGGCGGCGATTTCTTGCGGCGTGCCTTCGACCAGGACGCGGCCGCCGACCATGACGATGACGCGCGAGGCGAAGCGGAACACCAAATCCATGTCGTGCTCGATGAACAGCACGGTGATGTCGCGGGACAGGCCGGCGATGGCGGCCAACAGTTCGCGGCTTTCCTCGCGCGGCACGCCGGCCGCCGGCTCGTCGAGCAGCAACACCTTGGGTTTGGTGGCGAGCGCCAGCGCGATCTCGACCAGCCGCTGCTGGCCGTAGGCAAGCTCGCGGGTCAGGCGATGACAGACCGGCGCCAAGGTCAGCGTCGAGAGAATGTCGTAGGCCTCGTCGATTTCGTCCCGATACGCCGTGAGCTGCCGCCACCAGGTGCGCGCCACCTTGCGCCGTTCGCACACCGCGAGCGTCACCGATTCCAGCGCCGTGAGATGCGGAAATAGTTGATTGATCTGGAAGGTGCGGACCAGACCGCGCCGCACCCGCTGCTCGGGTGGCAGCGCCGTGATGTCGTCGTCGCCGAGAAAGATGCGGCCGCCGTCGGGCTGCAGCATTCCTGTCATCAGATTGATCAGCGTGGTTTTGCCGGCGCCGTTGGGCCCGATCAGCGCGTAACGCACGCCTTGCGGCAGGTTAAGCTCGATGTCGGCGGCGACCACCAGCGAGCCAAAACTCTTGTTCAGGCCGCGCGTGGCCAGCGCGTTCGCGCTCACGACACCACCTTCAGGCGTCGCGCCAAATGCGTAAGCCCGCCGAGAATACCGTTCGGCAACAGCATGACGACGCCGATCAGGAGGAGGCCGATCCAGAAATACCAATATTGCGGATTGATGCCGGAGAACTGGTCGCGCGCCACCATATAGACCGCGGCGCCGATCAGGCCGCCGTAGAGCCGCCCGGTGCCGCCCAGGATCAGCATCACCAGCACGTCGGCCGAGCGCTGGAAGCCCAAGGCTTCGAGGGAGACCGTCTCGGTGGTCTGGGCCAGCAATGCGCCGGCGATGCCGGCGATGACGGCGGCGATGGTGTAGATGGTCTGGATATGCCCGTGCACCGATGCGCCGATCGCCGGCATGCGCAGGCTGTTCTCGCGGATGCCGCGCAGTGCCAACCCGAACGGTGAATGAATAAGCCGCCGCGCGACCAGGAAGACGAGGAACAGTCCGGCGAGCGCGTAGCTGTAGGCGGTGTAGCCGTAGAGATCGAAGCGGATTTTGCCGAACAGCGGCCAGGTATGAATGCCTTGCAGGCCGTCGAAGCCGCCGGTGAGCCAGCCGGCGCTGTTGGCGGCTTCCTGCAACATCAGGCCGATGCCGAGCGTGATCATGATCAGCGCCAGATGGCGAAACCGCGCGATGATGAAGCTGGTCAGATAGCCGAACAAGCCGGCGACAATCGCCGCGGCGACAAGCCCGGTCAGCGGCTCGCCCCAGCCATATTTTGAAAGTAGCCCCGCCGTATAGGCACCGACCCCGAAATAAGCGGCGTGGCCGAGCGATACGATGCCGCAAAAGCCGAGGATGAGGTCGAGCGACAGCACGAACAAAGCCGTGATCGCGATCTGGCTCGCCAGTACCAGATAGCTGGGCGTCAGCACGAACGGCAAAAGGGTCGCGAGCCAGAACGCGATCTCGCTCCACCGCCAGCGGTTCTGCGCCTGCAGATATTGAACCGGATTGGCTTGACCGGCGGCCGTCGCGCTCGTCACGCCTAGCGCCTCCCGAACAGGCCGGTCGGCCGCCACATCAGCACCGCGATCATCACCAGATAGATCAGAAAGGCGCCGAACGCCGGGACGTAATATTTGCCGGCGACGTCGGCGATGCCGAGCACCATGGCGGCGGCGAACGATCCGAAAATCGAGCCCAGCCCGCCGACCGAGACGACGATCAGCACGTAGATCAGATAGGTCAGCGCGAATGACGGATCGAGCCCGATGATCTCGATGGCCAACGCGCCGCCGAGGCCGGCAAGCCCGCTGCCGAGCGCAAACGTGATGGCAAACAATGCGTCGACATTGATGCCGAGCCCGCGCGCCATGCGCTGGTTGTTCACGGCGGCGCGCACCTGCGCGCCAAAGCGCGTCATTTCGATGGTGACGACCAGCAAGACCGTGATCGCCATGGCGATGGCGATCAGGACCAGCCGGTATACCGCCAAATTCAATCCGGCGAAGTCGATCGAGCCGTGCAGATAGGCGGGCAGCTGCACCGGCTGATTGGTGGTGCCGTAGATATAGGCGGCGGCGGCGATCGAGATGAAGACGATGCCGATGGTGAGCAGGCATTGCTCAAGATCGCTCGAGCGATAGAAGCGCCGGAAGAACACGCGCTCGAGCACGACGCTTACCGCGGCGGCAACAATGAACGCCGCCGGCAGGGTGGCGAAGAACGGCCAGCCGAAGGCGTTCATCAAGGTGACGGTGACATAGCCGCCGACCATGGCGAAGCTGCAATGCGCCAGGTTGACGAAATTCATCATGCCGAGCGTCACCGACAGCCCGACCGAGAGCAGGAACAACAGCATCCCGTAGGCGATGCCGTCGAACAACACGCCGAAGACAGGAGGCATCGCCGGCAGCCTACGGTGCGAACAAAAACGCCGTCAGTGCGTCATGCGCGCCTTGGCGGGATCCTTGACGTTCTCGACCTTGTCGAACTCGATATTCTGCAGCTTGTCGCCGACCTTCTGGACGCGGCGGATATACACGGTCTGAATGATATCGCGGGTTTCCGGATCGATCGAGATCGGGCCGCGCGGACTTTCCCAGGCCATGCCCTTGGCCGCCGCGATCAGCGAATCGCCGTCGGCCTTGCCGCCGGTCTTCTTCAGCGTCTCGTAGATCAGGTGGGTGCCGTCGTAGCCGCCGACCGCGAAGAAATCCGGGTTGCGATGGAATTCGTCGTTGAAGGCTTTGACGAAGTCCTGGTTCATCGCCGATTTGTGGCTGTAGTCGTAATCCGACACGGTGATGATGCCGAGCGAAG
>JBAUYI010000376.1:0-7320 GCA_049584715.1 Xanthobacteraceae bacterium | reverse complement strand
AGGCGATAGTCGCGGTCGTGCGGCCGTCGCGGTCGAGGATCTTGCGCGTGGTCATGGCGACGCCGAGATCGTGGGTATCGAGCCCAAGCGCGTCGAGCCGCGCGATCAATTCGGCCTGCGCCACGATACCGGCGCCGCGGCCGGAGAGCTCGCTGCCGACCCGCTCGAAAATATCGACGTCCCAGCCGCGCCGGTGCAGCATGATGCCGGCCAAAAGCCCGCTCATCGAGCCGCCGATGACCAGCGCGCGGCGTTGCTTCGCCATCCCAGTAATCCTGCTTTTTCCTCAGCCTTTCCCAAGCCGGAAAGGTTTTCTATAGTGTGACAACATTCTTCGGAGGAACGCTATGGCCCTGACAATGCTGGATAAGAAGACGGACCGCGCCGATACCTCGGCTTGGCCGCCGGCAATTGTTGCCGAATTCGAGCGCGAGAAAGCCAACAATAACGCCTGCGTCGGCTCCGCGCTGCTTTCGGAGACCGAAAAGGTCCGGGTCTGGATCATTCGGCTGGCGCCGGGCGAGCGGATCGGCTTCCACCGCCACGTGCTCGACTATTTCTGGACCGCGGTCTCGGGCGGCCGCGGCCGCCAGCACATCCATGACGGCACCACGGTCGAATATACTTATCAGCCGGGCGAAACCCGCCACGAGACCTATGGCCTGGGCGAGTACAAGGTCCACGACCTGGAGAATCTCGGCGACAAGGAGATGGTCTTCATGACCATCGAGCACCTCAACAGCGCCAATAAGCCGCTCGCCGTACCCGACAAAGTCCGCGCTGCGGCTTAAGCACGCTCGCGCGAAATGCCCTCTCGCGGGAGGCGGGAGAGGTTGTTATAGCCAAGTGGGGGGACGTCCCGCGTGTGCATGCGGGACCGTGTGGCTGGGTAATGATCTTTTCCTTCGATCTGCTCATCAATGCCGTTGTGTCCGGCATCCTGATCGGCGGCTTCTACGCCGCCGTCACGTCGGGCGTATCGCTGTCGTTCGGCATTCTCGACATCGTCAATATCGCGCATCCCGCCTTCATCATTCTCGGCTCCTACGTCGCCTATATCGTCAATGCGACGCTGGGCGTCGATCCGATCCTCACAGCGATCATCGTGGCGCCGGGGTTCTACGTGCTCGGCGCCGGCATTTATCAGATCTATTACGTGTCGTTCGAAAAACGCGGCCAGGAATCGCTGCGCGGGCTGGCCTTCTTCTTCGGCCTGCTGTTCATCACCGAAGTCTCTCTCGTGCTCTATTTCGGCGTCGATTACCGCTACGTCGAAGCGCCCTATATCGGGCCGACCTTGCATTTGGGCGTGGTCGGCATGCCGCTGCGCATGCTGGTGCCGTGCGTGGTGTCGCTGTTGCTGATCGCCGTGCTGCAGCTCGTGCTCACCCGCACATTCATCGGCCGCGCCATCATGGCGGTGGCGCAGGACCAGTTGGCGTTGCGGCTGATGGCGATCGATCCGATCCGCATCAAGCGCATCGCGTTTGGCATTTCGATCGCGACGGCGTCGCTCGCCGGCGCGTTTCTCATCATCATCCAACCCGTGGAGCCATCGGTCGGGCGCGAATATATCGGCCGCGTCTTTGCCATCTGCGTGCTCGGCGGCATGGGCAGCCTGCCCGGCGCCGTCATCGCCGCGATGCTGATCGGCGTGGTCGAGAGCTTGACCTCGACCTTCTACGGCCCGTCCTGGGCGCCCGCCGTGTCGTTCGGCTTCCTGTTGCTGACGCTGGCGGTACGGCCGGCCGGCCTGTTGGGACGGTGATCGTGCGCACCCCGCTCTTCCTCGTCATCTGCCTCGCGGTCGCTGCGCTGGTCTTCGCCGGCGCCGTCGCGGTCGGCAACGATTACGTATTCTTCGCCGGCTACGTGATCCTGCAATATGTCGTGCTCTCCACCGCCTGGAACATCCTCGGCGGCTATTGCGGCTATGTGAATTTCGGCTCCGCCGCGTTCTTCGCGCTCGGCGCCTATTCGACGGTGGCGATCTACAAGCTGATGGCCGCCAACGACCTGCCGCATCTCGTGCCGATGCCGGTGCTGATGCTGGTCGGCGGCGTGGTGTCCGGCGTCGTCGGCTTCGGCATGGGTTATCTGACGTTGCGGCTGCGCGGCGCATTCTTCGCCATCGCCACGCTGGCGCTCGCCGTGGTGCTGCAGACGCTGATCGTCAACTGGGATTTCGTCGGCGGCTCGCGCGGCGCCTATATCCTGCGCCCGGAGGAAGTGCCGCTGATCGGCTCCTACATCAAATATCTGTTCTTGGTCATGCTGCTCTTAGCGGTGGGATCGCTCGTCATCGCGCGGCTGATCGAGCGCTCACGGCTCGGTTACGGCTTTGCCACCATTCGCGACGACGAATTGGCGGCGGAGGCCTCCGGCGTGCCGACGCTGAAATTAAAGCTGATCGCGACCACGATCTCCGGCGCACTGATGGGCATGGCGGGCGCGCCGTTCCCATATTACATCGGCTATCTGCAACCGTCGTCGACGTTCGGCCTGGATTACGCCGTCAACTCGATCGCGATGCCGCTGATCGGCGGCACCACGAGCTGGGTCGGGCCGCTGATCGGCACGATCCTGCTCGGCTCGCTGCAGCAGATCGCGACGGTGACGATTTCGTCCGCCGTCAATCTGCTGCTGGTCGGCGTCATCCTGGTCGCCTTCGTGATCGTCGCGCCCAATGGCATCATCGGGCTCGTGCACACCTATTGGCAGCGCAAGCCGGACGATTTCGTCGGCCGACGCCGCGTCGAGACCGATGTGCCGGGATCGGTGCCATGACTGACAGCAGCATGACGAACCTGCTTGAAGTCGAGAGCTTAAGCAAACGCTTCGGCGGCTTTGTCGCGCTGGAGAACATCTCGCTCAACGTGCCGGCCGGCGAGCGCCTCGGCCTCATCGGCCCGAACGGCTCGGGCAAGAGCACCCTGGTCAATTGCATCTGCGGCACGCTGCAGAACGAACAAGGCTCGGTGCGTTTCGACGGCCGCGCCGTCGACGGCCTCGCCGCGCATCAGCGCACGCGCATGGGACTTTCCCGCAGCTTCCAGCTGCCGCGGCCGTTCGTCAGTCTGAGCCTCCTCGACAATATCCGCATTCCGCTGCTCTACGCCGTGGCGTCGCGCGGCGCCGGCAGTTCCGCAAGCGACGTCGAAGCGCGATGCACCGACCTGTTGCGCGAGGTCGGACTGGACAACAAGGCCCGGCACTTGCCGCGCGACCTGACCCAGGTCGAGATGCGCAAGCTCGAACTGGCCCGCGCCATGGCGGCGGAGCCGAAACTTTTGATCGCCGACGAATCGATGGCCGGCCTGACTCATTCGGAGGTCGAAGAGATATTGGCGCTGCTGGTGCGTTTGAACGAAAAGGGCGTCACCATCATCCTCATCGAGCACATCATGCGCGCGGTGATGAGCTTTTCGCGCCGCCTCGTCGTGCTGGTCTCCGGGCGCAAGATCGCCGACGGCCCCCCCGACGAGGTGATGCGCAATCCGGAAGTGGAGAAGGCCTACCTTGGCTAGCAGCCTCACCATCTCCGGCATTCACGCCGCCTACGGCGCGGTGCGCGTGATCGACGACGTCACCTTCAAGGTCGGCGGCGGCGAGACCGTGGTGCTGCTCGGCACCAACGGCAACGGCAAGTCGACGCTGATGAAATGCATCATGGGCATGGTCCGCCCCAGCGCCGGCAGCATCGTCGCCGAGATCGACGGCATCCACCACGATCTGGTCGGCCGCACCACGGAAGAAATCGTCGATCTCGGCATTGCGCTGGTGCCGGAGGGACGCCGGCTGTTTCCGAAATTGACGGTCGAGGAGAATCTGCTGCTCGGCGCCTACCGGAGCGCCGCGCGCCGCGAGCTCGTGCGCAACATGGCGGTCTGCTACGAGACCTTTCCCCGCCTCGCCGAGCGCCGCGGGCAACTGGCCGGCAGCCTCTCCGGCGGCGAGCAGCAGATGGTGGCGCTCGGCCGCGCGCTGATGCTGGCGCCGAAAATCCTCCTGGTCGACGAACCCTCGGTCGGACTGGCGCCGATCCTGGTCAGCCGCACCATCGACGCCATCAACGAGATGAAGCAGCGCTACCAGCTCACCGTGCTGATGGCCGAGCAGAACTTCACCCAGGCCATCCGCATCGCCGATCGCGGCTATGTCATCGTCCACGGCAAGATCGCCTTCGAGGGCCGCTCCATGGACGAGCTCAACAACAACGATTTGATCAAGAAGTTTTATCTGGGCTTGTAAGATCGACCGAACCCGACCGGATTCCGCGCTGCGATACCCGGAAGGCACAGCACAGCATCAGCAGGAGCGAAACATGGCGAAATTTCAAAACATCCTGGAAACAGTCGGCAATACCCCTGTCGTCAGGATCAACCGGCTGGCGCCCGCCGGCGTCAATCTTTACGCCAAGATCGAGGCGTTCAATCCGCTCGGCTCGGTCAAAGATCGTTTGGCGCTCGGCGTGATCGAAGAGGCCGAGCGTTCCGGAGCGCTCAAGCCCGGCCAGACCGTCATCGAGGCGACCAGCGGCAATACCGGCATCGGCCTGGCGATGGTCTGCGCGCAAAAAGGCTATCCGCTGGTGATCACCATGGCGGAGACATTCAGCGTCGAGCGCCGCAAGCTAATGCGCTTTCTCGGCGCCAAGGTGGTGCTCACGCCGGCCGCGTTGCGCGGCATGGGAATGGTGATGAAAGCCGCGGAGCTCGCCAAGAGCCACGGCTGGTTCCTCACCCGCCAGTTCGAAAACGAGGCCAATCCCGATATGCACTCGCGCACCACCGCGCGCGAGATCATTGCGGATTTTGCCGGCGAACGGCTGGATTACTGGGTCACCGGATACGGCACCGGCGGCACTTTGAAGGGCGTGGCGCGGGTCCTGGCCAAGGAGCGCCCCGACACCAAGATCGTGGTGTGCGAACCGCAGGAGGCGCCATTGCTCTCAAGCGGTGTCCATCAACAGCGCAACCCGGACGGTTCGGCGGCGACCGCGCATCCGGCATTCAAGCCGCATCCCATGCAAGGCTGGACACCCGACTTCATTCCGAAACTGACCGAGGACGCCGTGGACACCAAGGTGATCGAGCGGATCGTCCAGATTCCCAATGCCGACGCGCTGCGCTACAGCCGCGAGCTGGCGCAGAAAGAGGGCATTTTTGTCGGCATCACCGCCGGCGGAACTCTCGCCGGCGCGCTGCGCGTCTGCGCCGATGCGCCGAAGGGCTCGACCGTGCTGTGCATGCTGCCGGATACCGGCGAACGCTATCTGAGCACGCCGCTGTTCGCCGACATTCCGACCGACATGACCGAAGAGGAGATCGCCATTTCGCGCTCGAGCCCGGTTGCCCAGATGGGCACGTGAGCGTCACTTCACCGGAAAATCGAAATACGTCTCAGGAAACGGCTCGCCGCGCAGCGTGAAGTGCCACCATTCGCGATCATAAGGTCGAAAGCCGCGCCGCCGCATCGCAGCCGCGAGCAGCATGCGGTTGGCGTGCTGTTCGGGCGTAACGGTGGGATCGGCGGGCGATGATTTCGGGCTGAAGAAGTCGAACGGCGTGCCCATATCGAGCTCGCGGCCGTCGTCGTTCGCCAATGTCATATCGATGGTCGAGCCGCGCGAATGGCCGGATTGCGAGGCGATGTAGCCGTCGCGGAACAGCGTGCGCTTGTCGACGTCGGGATAGAATTCGGCCTTGCCGGCAGTGGCGTTGAGGTCGCGCGCCCAGCGCACGAAATTCATCACCGCGCGCGTCGGGCGATAGCAATCGAACACCTTGATGTGCAAGCCCCGCGGTGCGATGTCACCCGCCACCTCGGCCAGCGCCGTGGCGGCGGCTTGGCTGAGCAGGCAGCGCGGCGCCTCGTAGCCATCGATCGGCCGGCCGACGAAATTGTGCGCACCGGCATAGCGCATCTCGACAACCAGCCCCGGCACGACGGTGGCGGCATCGACGAAGGCGGCGGGCCGTTCCTGGGCGATGGCGCTGTACGCGGCACACGCTGCGAAGACTACCGCGAATAGCCTCACTTGCACTCGGACACCCACTGTCCCTCGAGCATATTGCGCGAATCGACCATCATCATTCCGGCCATCTGCGCCTTGGTCCGTACCGTCGCCGAATAGTGATGCGGACTGTCGAAAGTGAATTCGCCGGTGAGCTCCATGTCGAGCTGGCCTTTGCAGGTGAGCCGCCACGTCAGCTTGTCACCGGTGAGTTCGTGTTCGATCGGCGCGCAAACGGAATTCACCGTGTTCGGCACCGGCGTAAATGTCGTGGTCAGGTCGTGGGTCTGGTCGGCGGTCAGACATTTCGAGCTTTCATGCGGCGGCCCGATCACGCCGCCGGTTTCGGTCCGGGTGATGACTTTCCACAGGCCGGGGTCGATGCCGTCGGCCATCGCGGTCATGGCAGCCGTGGTGGCCACGGCAAGCACGGCGGCGCAGAGCGCAACGCGATAATTCACGGCCATTCGATCCTCATGACGCTTCCAGGCGCGAAACCTGAGCCGATCTTAACCCCTCAGTAACCATATACCCGGCACATTTTGCCTGGGAGGCGTAACCCTTTCCACCGCACTCTTCGAGGCCAGCTTTGGACGCGAGCGCGGCTCCATTCATTCGTGCCGGTGGCCCACCAGCCGCTGCGCACAGCTTTGAGCCGCGCGACCGACGGAATCGATCGACCGGCATGACCGACGCACCATCGGCCGAGCGCGGGGAGACGGCGCTGTCGCGCCTCGTCGACCTTGGCACCATGCTGAGAAGGAGCGACATCGGGCTCGCCGTCGCCATGATGGCGATCCTGGTCGTCCTCATTTTGCCTTTGCCGGCGCTGCTGCTCGACTTCTCGCTCGCCATCTCGATCACGTTCTCGGTGCTGATCCTGATGACGTCACTGTTCATCCAAGCGCCGCTGGAATTCTCCGCCTTCCCGACGGTGCTGTTGATCGCGACCATGCTGCGGCTGGCGCTCAACCTCGCCTCGACCCGGCTCATCCTAGCCCACGGCCATGAGGGCACGTCCGCCGCCGGCCATGTCATCGAGGCGTTCGGCGGCTTCGTCATGGGCGGCAATTTCGTCATCGGCATCATCGTGTTCACGATCCTGGTGATCGTGAATTTCGTGGTCATCACCAAAGGCTCCGGGCGCATCGCCGAAGTCGCCGCCCGCTTCCACTTGGACGCCATGCCCGGCAAGCAGATGGCGATCGACGCCGATCTCTCCGCCGGCCTGATCGACGAGAAGGAAGCACGGCGGCGGCGCAAGAACCTGGAAGACGAATCCGGCTTTTTCGGCGCCATGGACG
>JBAUYI010000375.1:0-24344 GCA_049584715.1 Xanthobacteraceae bacterium | reverse complement strand
GAAATGCCGCGCGGCGGCGGCACGCGCAGCCAACTCGCCTCGGCGGCGCCGCTGCAGGAGCCGGTCGCCCGCGACGCCGAGGACAATGCGCCGGCGCGCGCGCTCAGCCGCTTCGAGGATTTGATCGCGCTCGCCGCGGAGAAACGCGACGTCTCGTTGAAGAGCGCGCTGGAACGCGACGTGCGGCTCGTGCGTTTCGAAGATGGCCAACTCGAGATCGCGCTCGAACCGAGTGCGACGAAAATGCTGGTCGGCGACCTGTCGAAGAAGCTGCACGCCTGGACCGGCCGGCGCTGGATGGTCGTGGTCTCCGCCGAGCCCGGCGCGCCGTCGCTGCGCATGCAGGCCGACGAACGCAAGGCGCAACTCGCGAACGACGCGCGCGTCGATCCGGTGGTGCAGGCGGTGCTGACGCGCTTCCCCGGCGCCGAAATCGTCGAAGTGCGCCCGCCGGCCGTTGCACCCCCCGCCGGCGCCGATGCTGTACCCGACGCGCCGGATAACGAGAGCGACCTCGATGCCTGATTTTCTTGGCCTGATGAAACAGGCCGCCGAACTGAAATCGAAAATGGAAACCATGCAGGCCGAGCTCGACCGCATCGAGGTCGAGGGCACGGCCGGCGGCGGCATGCTGACGGTGAAAATTTCCGGCAAGGGCGATTTGCGCGGCGTCCACGTCGACGAGTCGCTGCTCAAGCCCGACCAGAAGGAAATCGTCGAGGACTTGATCGTGGCCGCCCACGCCGACGCCCGCCGCAAGCTCGAAATCTTGCTGCAGGACAAGATGCAGGCGATGGCCGGCGGCCTGCCGCTGCCGCCCGGATTGAAGCTGTTTTGATGTGCGTCGCACTAAAAAGAATTTCGGCGATGCGCGATGCGAGCCGCTGCGCTCCCTCCCCCCTTGTGGGGGAGGGTCGGGGTGGGGGGTCGGGAGGCGGCGCACGAGCGTCGACGCTTGCGTGTTACCTCTCGACCCCCACCCCTAACCCCTCCCCACAAGGGGGAGGGGAATAATAGCGATGCCCTCCATCGCCGCCGGTCCCGAGATCGAACGCCTGATCCAGCTGTTGGCGCGGCTGCCGGGGCTTGGGCCGCGCTCGGCGCGGCGCGCGGCTTTGTTCCTGATCAAGAAGCGCGAATTGCTGATGGCGCCGCTGGCCTCGGCTTTGCAGGCGGCGATGGAGAAGATCGAGATCTGCCGGGTGTGCGGCAATATCGATACGCAAAATCCGTGCGCGGTGTGCACCGATGCGCGGCGCGATCCTGCCGCCCTCGTCGTGGTGGCCGACGTCGCCGATCTGTGGGCGCTGGAACGCGCCCGCGCCATCAATGCGCGCTATCACGTGCTCGGCGGCACGCTCTCCCCGCTCGACGGCGTCGGGCCGGACGATCTGACCATCGACGCGCTGGTCAAGCGGGCTCACGACCCGGCCGTCAAGGAGATCATCCTGGCGCTCAACGCCACCGTGGACGGCCAGAGTACCGCGCACTACATCACCGATCTCCTGCACGACGCCGAGGTCAAGGTGACGCGGCTCGCCCACGGCGTGCCGGTCGGCGGCGAGCTCGATTATCTCGACGAGGGCACGCTGGCCGCGGCGATCCGCAGCCGGACGCCGTTTTGACATTCACTGCCTGCAAAATAGCCACCGCCCGCCCGCTACGCGACCAGCCCAAGCCCCGAAACGGTAAACCGAAACCAAATCCGCGCGATTCCGCCGCCTCCGGAACTTGGCCCGTGGTTTGCATAACAGTAGCCTGCGATCTCGGTCTCACTCGTCGTGTTGAATGAGGTTGCAGGAGCCCCCGGAGATCCCGGCACCGGGGGCTCCATTATTTTTTGGACCCCGATCATTGTCCCGTCATCCTGAGGTGCCCGGGCGCCGCGCGGGCCTCGAAGGATGCACGGCCAATCGATTTCGGCCTTAGCCGAAATCGACATCTTTAGTAACTCCAGGTCGGCAAAAAGCCGACCTGGCTGCCGTCGCCCTTCGAGGCTCGCTTCGCTCGCACCTCAGGGTGACGGGACCTTAGCTTGCGCGCCTCGCCCGCGCCGTGCACATCATTGCCGCCCGTTTGAGCAAGGTGTGCGCATGGCCGACGACGTCCCGTTCGACAAGTCTTTCGATCTCGAGCCCGACCAGGTGAAAGAGGTGGCGCCGCTGGTGCGCGCGGTGGCGGCCAACAATCCGAGCCCGTTCACCTTCAAGGGCACGGTCAGCTACGTCATCGGCCGCGGCAAGGTGGCGATCCTCGATCCCGGCCCCGACGACGATGCCCATGTCGCAGCACTGCTCGACGCGGTCCGCTGCGAAACCGTGACGCACATCTTCGTCACCCACACCCATCGCGACCATTCGCCGGCGGTACCCAAGGTGAAGGCCGCGACCGGCGCAAAGGTTTTCGCCGAAGGTCCGCATCGCCTCGCTCGCCCCCTGCATATCGGCGAGACGCGCCGGCTCGACGCGTCCGCCGACATGGATTTTCGCCCCGACGTCGCGCTTGCCGACGGCGAAGTGGTGAGCGGCGACGGCTGGACTCTGCAAGCGTTGACCACGCCGGGACACACCGCCAACCACATGGCGTTCGCGTTCAAGGAATCCGATCTGATTTTCTCGGGCGATCACGTCATGGGCTGGTCGACCACCATCGTGGCGCCGCCCGACGGCGCCATGAGCGATTACATGGCCTCGCTGCACAAGCTCACCAAGCGCAGCGAGCCGCTCTATCTGCCCGGCCACGGCAATCCGATCCGCAATGCTCAGCGTTACGTGCAGCACTTGATCGCGCACCGGCACGGCCGCGAAGCCTCGATCCTGCACCGGCTCGGCAAGGGCGCAGCCGACATCCCGACCATCGTCAAAGCGGTCTATATCGGCCTCGATCCGCGCCTCACCGGCGCCGCCGGGCTCTCGGTGCTGGCGCATATGGAGGAACTGGTTGCGCGCGGCACCGTCTTGACCGACGGACCGGCGTCGATCACCGGCACCTATCGCTTGGCCGGCGCGCCCTTGGCCGGTGCTTGAGGTTTTGCCGGAGCCGGCGCGGGCGCCGGCTTTTGCGGCCGCGCCAGAACGTCATCGATGTCGCTGATCAGGTTGCGCACCCGCGCCGCATTGGTGCCGAAATCGTGGCGGCCGTAGCGCGATGCCGAGCGCACGTCGATGCGCGTGCCGTCAGAGGTCGGCCGCACCCGCACCACCACGTCGTCGCGGAAGCCGAGGATCGGCGTGCGCGCGATCGCCTCGATAAAACCGTCGCGCGGCGCCGGACCCGGCGGCGCGCGCGTGTCGACCGGACGCAACGCGCTGCCCTGCGGCGGCCGCGCGTCGACGATGCGCCATTTGCGCTTGATGATGACCTTCATGGCCGCGTCGTAGGCCTCCTGCGGCGTCGAATCGGTGAGGTCGGGCTCGATGTCGGAATAGGCGGCGTGCTGCAGCTCGGCGGCATAGAGGCCTTCATAGGTGATCGGATTGGCGTCGCGCGGCCGCAACCGCGCGATGGCGTCGAACCGCGGCGGATCGATCGGGTCGGTGGTGATGTCGTAGATCGCCGGCAGCCGATAGCCCTTGACGCCGAGGAAAAGCGGATAGGCAATCAGCGCCAGGCCGATGAACAAGGCGGTGGCCGCTTCCTTGGCGCCGCCGACGCCTTCGAACCAGATGACGATCGCGGCGCCGATGGCGAGCAGGATGGCGACCACGGCGAGCACCAGCGCGCCGGCCAGCGTCGACAAAGCCGGCACGATCTCGAGCGCGCCGGAACGCACGATGATGACGGCGATCAAGGTCGCAGCCAGCGAGAACAGCGCCACGCGGCGCGCCCACAGCGCCAGCCGTGACGGCGGCTCCTCAATGGTTCGGCGTCGCGCCATTATTCTTCAGCTTTCATTGTTGCCCGTCCCCCGTTCCGCTTCCCGGCAGCGGCGCGCAAATCTGCTTCAGCGCCGCCCAGTCCGCGGCGCCGAGCAGCGGCGTCGCGGCAACCGTCGGCGCCTGCGCGTTGATCGCGACGATGCGCTCCTTGGCGTCCGGATGGTCGGCCAGGATCTTTATGCCTTCGTCCTTGTCGGCCATGACGCGCTCAAGGATGGCGGCGAGCGCGCGCGGATCGCCGCCGACCTTGCCCATCAGGATGACGCTATAGGTGTCAGCCGACGCCTCGGCCTGGCGCGAATAGGACGAGCGCAGCACGGTCTTGGCGGCGATCACCACCGCGCCGCCGCCGACGAAATCGCCGAGCATCATGCCGAACAGGAACGACAGGCCCGCTGTCTGCAACACGGTGCGCGTGCCGTCGCGGTGCGCGACATGGCCGATCTCGTGCGCCAAGACGCCGGCGAGCTCGTCGGGCGCTTGCGCGCGATCGATCAGCCCCTGGAACACGTAGATGTGGCCGCCGGGCAATGCGAACGCGTTGAAATCCGCGCGGCGCACCACGTCCACCCGCAACGGATAGGGCAACGCCGCCGCCGTCTCGAGCCGGGCGACGAGCTTGTCGAGCGCGACCTGTCCCGCAGCGCCGTTTGGGCCGGTGCCGCAAACGAAGCCGGCGCCGAGATGCCTGGTGTCGAGCGTGGCACGGATTTGGCTGTCGACGGCTTTGCCGAGCTTTTGCTCGACCGAGGTCGGGATCAGCGGCGTCAGGCGGGTGGCCAGCACCGGCACGCCGACGATCGCGGTGACGATCAGCGAGACCACGGCGGCCAGACTCAAGATCACGACCTTGCGCCGCAGCTTGCGCTCGGCGGCGCCGCCGCGGTCGAGCGTGACCGCGCGATCCTCGATCGCGGCAGCGAGCGCTGGGTCGCGGACTTCGAGGCGCGCCAGCAAGGTCTCGCCGTTGCGGCCGAGCCGCAACACGCCGTCGGGCGCCGCCTGCCGCCGCAACTCGGCATAAAGCCATTCGTCGAGCAGGTGCCGGCCGGAAGAGAAAATCCGCAAACCCGCCGTGCCGGTTTCGACCAACACATCGTTGCGCGCGCTGCAGGTGCCGTCGAAATAGATAGCGCGGCCGCTTGGCGGCATGGTCTCGGCTGCGGGCGTATCGGCGGTAAGCGTCATCGCCGGCCTAGATGCCGCCGACGCCGAGCGCATCGGCGAGGCCTTCGCCGAGCGCCGAGCTAGGCGTGCCGGTGGCGCGCACGCCGTCGAGCGCCGCTTCGCCGCTCAACGCCGAGGTTTCCGCGCTGAGCCGCCACAGCCCCGCCGCCACGATCACCTGATAGATGGTCGAGGAGCCGATCATGACGACGACATACAGCGCAAGCGTGATCGCGCTGGGGATCAACTGCATAAGCGTGGCATTATGCGCCAGGCGGACGATGCCGACGAAGGCAAAGACGATCAGTCCGCCCATGATGCCGGCCAGCAGGCCGAGCAGAAGAAGATAAAGCAGGAGACGCAAATAGACCCGGTAAACCTGCCCTATGCGCAGCCGCGACGCGACAGTGACCTCGCCGAAGCGCAGGCCGGAGATCCACCAGCGCAATTTAACCGCCTGGAATACCGGATAGAGCAGCGGCACCGACACGACGCTGACGGTGAGGCAGACCACCGCCGTTGCCAATCCCGGACCGAGCATGGTGCCCATCATCTCGGCGATCGCGTCGTCATCGCCCTTTTGCAGGAGTCGGCCCAGCGCGTCCCAGTCGATCAGCGCGCTGAACACCGTTAAGGCGACGATGATCGGCCCGACGATGAGAAGCCACATCGGCAGGCCGCGCAGGAACAAAGACAACCCCGAGCCTTCGAACCGGCCCTGCAGATCGCCATAGCTGGTGTTGCGCATTTTGAAGCGCTCGAGGAAGGCCAACGTCCACGGATAAGCCAGCCCGAGCGTGACGATGACGATGCCCCAGCACACCAGCGCGTAAAAAGCATAGCGCCACGGCGAGCCGTGCTGGTCGAAGCGCAGGCCGCGGAACACCGTGCGCGTCAGCCGATAGCGCCGCGCCCGATAGAGCGCATATTCGCCGAGCAGCGCCAACAGCGCAAAGCCGATCAGCGCCGGCTTGAACGCCACCACGTCCAATTCCAACGCCACCAGCGCAAAAACCATGTAGAGCGGGACCAGGATGGCGAGGGCGAACAGAAAGCCGACCAACAGCTCGGTGGCGAGCCCGTTATATTCCAGTGTGTCGCCCGAGATCTCGGTGTTCGACCACAAGAAGCGGCGCACGTCGGTGGCGAGCCAGAAACGATAGATGCCGAGCGTCACCACCACCAGCGCGGCGCCTTTGATGCGCAGGCGCCAATAAGCGCCCTCGTCGCCGAGGAATCGCACCGATGCCGCGGGGACAACCGGGCTCAAAATTTCGATGGTCGCCATGACGCCCCGGCAAATATCCTCAAAACCCTCGTCTATCGCTTAAATCCGTTGCATGGCGCCGTGACCTTTTTGCGACGGATGGGACCCGTTTAATGGCTCCGGGCGGGGCAGGCAATGGCGCCGTAGGATGGTTAGAGCGAAGCGAAAACCATCATAGAGCCGCGAGGTCGGATGATGGGTTTCGCTTCGGACACGCGTGCCGCTGTTTATGCGGCTCGGGTGACCGTTGTTGCGAAAGTGGCATGAGTGATCGACACGATCGTACCGTCGGACCCGGACAAGGTTTCAACTTTGGCGTTGAGTTCATGCGCCAGTGCCTTGATGATGCCGGTGCCGAGCCCGGTTTTTGGTTGGGCAAAGACGCCGTCCGGCTTGCCAATTCCATTGTCGGCAACCGAGAGTTTCCAATTCGTTCCCTCGACATCGTACGCGATGTTGATTCGGCCTTTCATGTGTTCGCTGGGGAATGCATGCTTGAGAGCATTCATGACAAGCTCGGTCGTGATCAAGCCAAGGCTTTCAGCCTGACGGGAACTCAAACTACCTGCCGTGCCCACCACCGTCAGCGTGATTGGTCGGTCATTGCCGATCATCGAGGACGCCAGCGCATCACCCAGCCTTGTGAGATAAGGGAGCATTTCAATAGGTCCTATTATCCCCGATGCATTGAGTTGCTGTTGAACGGTCGCGATCGATATCACCCGATCATGAGTGTCCTGCAAAAGCAGGCGTGTCTCTTCGGAACTGACCCTGTTTGCCTTCATCAGAATAATGCCCGCGATAATTTGCAGGCTATTGGCAATGCGGTGCTGAATTTCGTCGAGCAAGATGTCCTTCTGTCTCAATAGCTCGTCCTTTTGGCGCTCCAACATGTGCCGCTCGGTGACATCCTCAATTCCGAGCAGAATGGTGGTTTCGGCGCCGCCCTCGTAGAACGCTTGACGGGCATTCAAGCGCATGGTGCGGTGTCCGAGGTTCGGAAACTCGTGCTCGACCTCGTAATCCTCCATCACGCCATGTTCCGGTATGATTTTATCGAGCAACACGCGAAGCTTCGGAATATCCCATTGTCCATCGCCCAGCGCGTAGAGAAGTCTGCCCTGGGTATCCTCGGGGCTCACTTTCAATGCGGAATAAAACGATCGGCTTGCAGCGATCACGCGCAACCCTTTGTCGAGCACGACGACCGGTTCGCGGACCGTGTCGACAATGCTCTGCGCCAATGCGCAGGCATCTGCGGCGTTGGTAAATTGCTTTCTAAAATTGGTCTTCTGCATAAATCCAGCTCGACTCTAAATCCAGCTCGACTCAACGATTATGGCTTATATGAAGGGTGAATCTGTATAGAATTGACCACTGATTTTCTTTTTGCGCGAGGCGCAGGCTTCGCGTCGAAGTTCGCAAGCATTCTGCCAACGCGCCGTTGGACGATGGGATCGGCCGAATATTCCGGCAGCCCCTTTGCAGGGAACTTCATCCGCGCGCGCAATTCCTCGCGCAGCGAGTCGCTTTCGATTGTCATGGGGGTCTCTTTCCCCGAGACAACGACCTCGGTCGTGATTAGTTCAAGTTCGCGCCCATCCCCACGATCAACGCAGGAAGCTAACACGCCGATCGATCAATAGCCGTGGAGCGTTAGCGAAATCCGGGCTCCATGCGCTCCTTCCCGGCCGCGCCGAAGCGGCCTTGACTCCGACGCCGCCGAATTGAGAAAATTTCAGTCGGATTGGGTGTGTTGGCCGGCGTTGCAAGCCGCACGGCGCAAGAGCCACCGCCACGTTCCGTTTGTGACAAAGGATGCGGTAGGAGAAATCCGATGGATCGGCGCTCCTTCGTAAGCATGGCGATGGCCGGCGCGGCCAGCGCGCTTCTGCATCGCCGCGCGCACGCGCAACCAGTACCCAAAGCCCAAAACGTCGTCCTCGTGCATGGCCTGTTTGCCGACGGGTCGTGCTGGTCCGAAGTCATCGCACGGCTGCAGCCGAAAGGTCTCAAGATCACTTCGGTGCAAAACCCGCTGACGACGCTGCCGGAAGCCGTTGCGGCGGCGCAGCGCGCGCTCGCCATGCAGCAGGGTCCGACCGTACTGGTCGGTCACTCCTTCTCCGGCATGATCGTCACCGAGGCCGGCGTCGACCCCAAGGTCTCGGCCGTTGTCTACGTTGCCGCGCGGGCGCCCGATGCCGGCGAGGATTACACGGCACTGGCCAAGGGATATCCGACGCCGCCGGCCTCCGCCGGCATTGTCTGGTCCGGCGATTGGGGACAGTTGAGCGAGGAAGCCTTCCTGCGCGACTTCGCCGGCGACGTTCCCGCGGACAAGGCGCGCGTCCTCTATGCCGTCCAGGCGCCATTCAATCGGGCATTGCTGGCCGGCAAGACGACCCACGCCGCATGGCGATCGAAGCCGAGCTGGTATGCCGTGTCCACCGAAGACCGGACCATCAATCCGGATCTCGAACGCTTCATGGCCAAGCGCATGGGCGCCAAAACGATCGAGGTGAAGTCGAGCCACGTTTCCCTCATCTCGCAGCCCGAAACGATCGCGAACCTGATCCTGGAGGCGGCTGGACAGACGTAACAAGCTCGTAGCAAGCGTAGCCCGGATTGAGTGAAACGAAATCCGGGGCCAGCCTCGCGGTCACTCCCCGGATTTCGCGTTGCTCAATCCGGGCTACGCTCGCTACGATGTCGTCCGCCTGACCTGCAATGTCCGCAACGCAAGAACCATCTCATGCCCATCAGCGAAAAACTCAAAGCGCTCATCAGATCTGCCTGGGACGACGGCGCGCCATGCCTGGTGGCGACACAAGGCCCGAACGGCCCCAACATCTCGCCCAAGGGCAGCATGGTCGTTTTCGACGACGACCATCTCGCCTATTGGGAGCGCTCGAAGAAACAAGCGCTGGACAATCTCGGCCACGACAAGCGCGTTTGCGTGATCTACGCCAACTTCAAGGCGCAACGCGACGGCGTCCTCGACTCCGGCTTCTTGCGATTCTACGGAACGGCCGAACTGCACGACAGCGGACCCGTCCGTGACGCCATCTTCAATCTGCTGCTGCCGCGTGAACAAACTCATGTCGGCGCCGACACCGGCATCGGCGTGCTGGTCAAGATCGAGCGCGCCGCCGACGTTCGCGGCAAGCCGTTGCCCTAAGGTCTCGGCGCGTGCCAGCTCAAGGTCTCGGGCTGCGTATCGTAGCGTGTTGCCGCTTCGGGGATGACGACCCACTCTTGCGCGCTGCGCGTCCAGAAATGAATGGTCGGCACCAGCCACGATCGATCGTCCAGCGTGCCCGGCTTGATGTTGCGATTAGGATAGACCGCACCGCCCGGCATGTGAAAGAGCCGTGTGCCGCAATCGGGGCAGAACCAGCATTCCATCGTCTTTGTCGGGCTGGTCTTGCGGGCGAACATTTTCGGGCTGCCCTTGGTGATGCGAAAATGCTCTTGCGGGATCACCGCGCTCATGGCGAAGGCGGAACCGGATTGCCGCTGACATTCCGTACAATGGCAGGCATAGACTACCGTGGGCGGTCCATTGATCTCATAGCGGATCGCGCCGCACTGGCAGCCGCCGGATTGGGGAAAGCTCATTGTCCGTCGTCCTGTAATGCGAACTTAAACGCCAACTGCAAGCGAGCATTGCCCGGATTGAGCGTTAGCGAAATCCGGGACCAGCGTTTGAGCCCGTCGATCGTTCCCGGATTTCGCTGCGCTCAATCCGGGCTACAAAATCTCACAACCCCAACAGTCTCTTCGCATTGCCGCCGGCGAGCGCCGCGATGGTCGCTGAGTCGAAGCCCGGCACTCCAGCGACATGGCCGACCGGATCGAAATCGGCCATGTCGTACGGATAATCGGTGCCCATGACCACGTGGTCGGCGCCGAACACGTGCACCAGCTCGGCGAGCTGGTGCGGCGTGAACACCACGGTGTCGACATAGACGCGCTTGAGATAAGTGGTCGGCGGCTGCGGCAGGCCGCCGTGGGCGTCCGAGCGCGCGCCCCAGGCGTGATCGATGCGGCCGGAATAGCCGCCGAGATAGCCGCCACCGTGCACGGCGAGGATTTTCAGCTTTGGGTGCCGCTCCAGCACGCCGTCGAAGATCAGGTAATGCAGCGCGATCGTGGTCTCCAGCGGATTGCCGATGACGTTGTTGAAGTAAAACCGCGTCAACCGCGCGGCGTCGGTGAAACCGTTGGGATGGATCATCACAAGCGCGCCGAGCTCTTCGGCCTTCTTCCAGAACGGCGCGAAGGCCGGATCGGACAGTTCCTTGCCGGCGACGTTGGTGATGATTTGGACGCCCTTGAAGCCGAGCTGTTTGGTGCAACGCTCGAGCTCCTTCGCCGCCTCATGGCCGTCCGGCATCGGCACCGTGCCGAACCCCTTGAAGCGGTCGGCTCTCTTGGCGCAGAAGGCGGCGATGCCGTCGTTGACCAGTTGCGCCGCCTTCACCGCGATATCGAGCGGCACCGTGTAGTAGCATTGCGGCGGCGGCGGCGCGATCATCTGCACATCGACGCCCATGGCGTCGAGATCGGCGAGCCGGCGATCGGCGCTCGCCGTCGCGCGGATGTCGGCTTCCTGCTTCTGGTTCAGCGCCTTGGTCTCGGCATTGGCGAAATGCGCCAGCGGAATCGTTGACCAATCCAGATACGGCTCGACGAATTTCGCCGCTTCCGGCACGCCGACATGGGCGTGAATATCGATGGTCACGCTCTGCGGCCGCACTTCGCGCCCCGGCTTGCCGTGAGTGCGCGCGGCGGTCTTGTCGTACTTGTTCCATTGCTCGGGCAAGGCTGCTGCTCCAGGAAGAATCGGTCGTCACTTATATTGATGGTAGACATAGATGCCAATGAAGACGGCAATCGCGGCAACAACGCCGATCACCCAGGTCTTGAAGATCTGATTCCAATGCCGCGCCGGCAGCTTGCGGCACCAGAAGCGCGCACGGGTACCGTGTTCTTCGGAGGTCTTGTACCGATACGACGCCAGCGGCACGACCGGCAACGACACCAGGGTCCACCACAAGGTGCGGATCACCGACGCACATTCCGGGCATGGCGCGGCGCTGCCGTAAAACTGCCGGCCGATGCCGTTGAGCGTCGACACGTCGCCGGGCGTCTCGTCGGTGGTCTCGGCGACGCAGGACTCGCAGAAAATGCCGCGCGACGCGACTAAGCGCGCCGGCTGGGCGGGAGCCTGTTGTTGTCTTGGCGGCTCAGGTCGGATTTTTTGCGGCGGCTCGAGCTGGCGAATGGCGCCTTCGAGCTGTTGCAGCTCTTTGGCGATCTCGGCATCCGGCAGCCTGGGTTGCATGGAGCCAAGCTGGTTGCGCAATGCCCGCCGCGCCCGATCGTAAATTTCCGATCGCGCTTCGGGCGTATTGCTATCGAGCTTGACGATGGCCCGGTTCAGCAGAGAAAAATAATCGGACTGCTCCATCGCCCCCTACCCTCGGCAGCGGCCAACGTACCGGCGTGGGCATGGCCGCGCAAGACTTCCCTAGATTTGAGCATGATCCCTAAGCCGGCCGCGCCCGGCGCGCCATCACGAACGGCAGCACGCCGGCGACCAAGCCGCACAGCACGGTGACCGCGGTGGTCTCGGTCAGCGGCACCACGGTGCCGTCGGCGATGAAACCGTAGAGCTGCGCGAAGGCGGCGCCGCAGAAATTCTGCACGAAGACGCCGACGCCGGCCGCGGTGCCGGCGAGTTTTGTATTGGTCGCCATGGCGCCCGACTGGGCGTAGGACAGCGACAGGCCCTGCGCCATGGTGATGAAGAAGCCCGGCGCGAACAGCGTCAGCGGCGTCACCATGCCGCCAAGCAGCAGGCTCGATTGCGTCGTCACCGCGGCGAGCGACAACAGCGAGCCGGCGAGCACCATGGTTTCGCTGGCGACGCGATTGCCGATGCGGCTGGTGATGAAATTGCCGGCGAGGAAGCCGAACGGAAACAGCAGGAAATAAAAGCCGAACTCGGTCGACGGCCGATGCAGCATATCCTTGAGCAGGCTCGATGCCGCCGTGGCGGTGGTCAGGAAGGTCGCGGTCATGAAGCCCGATTGCAGCACGAAGGCGGTGAAGCGCAGGTGCCGGAACAGCGCGGCATAATCGCGGAAGACATTGCCGCGGACCTGGTTTTGCGGCGACGGCGGGCGGGTTTCAAACACCGCGACATAGGCGCCGAGCGCGATGACCGCGCCAAGAACGAGCGCGAAGCCGAACACGCTGCGCCAGCCGAAGGTATCGATCAAAATACCGCCGACGATCGGCGAGATCATCGGGCCGATGGTGTAGAACATCGTGAGGTACGCCAGCGCCTTGACCAGCCGGTCGCGGCCGTAGACGTCTTGCGCGATAGCGCGGCCGAGCGTGATGCCGCAGCCGGCGCCGATGGCCTGCAACAGCCGGCCGAGCACCAGCGGCACGATCGAAGCGGACGCCGCCGAGACCGCGCTGCCGATCAGAAACAAAGCAAGCCCCGACAGCAACACCGGCCGCCGGCCGTAACGATCCGACAGCGAGCCGTAGAACAGCGTGGCAAAGGCCATGCCGAACAGCGCGATGCTGAAGGTCAGCTGCGCCGTTGCTTCGGACAGCCCAAGCGCGGCCTTCACCGCCGGGATCACCGGCATGAACAAATGCACCGCCAGCGGCCCGATCAGCGAGATCGAGGCCAGCGCGAGGGCGAACAACGGACCCGGCGTTGTAGTCATGATGGAGCGAATGCGCGCTGCATCAGGATTTCGTCCAAACTTGGCGAAGCTTGTCGGAGATGTTCCTATAGCTCTCTTTGGCCAACCACATTCGCCTGAGCACCTTCCGCATACCGCCAAAAGGAATGTGGTCGTTCCACCAAAGGCGCAATCGCGGCGAAATTTTCAACCGCAGCGGTACCTCAGCTTTTGCTTCCACCAAGGGAATTCCGACGGTTTTGGCCGACAAGTTTATCTCCAGCGACTGCGACCGTTCCTCTGCAAGCTTGCTGTCTGGCGCCAGGAACGCGATCGCGTTCTCCCGTTCCTGTTTCACCGCCAATTCGGCGTCGCGTGCCTGTTGTCCATCGGCCCGAATATCTTCGACGACTTTCCGGTAAATCCTGCCCTCGGCCGACTGGCGGAATTCAAGCGCGCGATCGAGCAGTTCGCGCACATTGCGCGGATCGCCCTTGGCAAGAAGATATGGCAGCACTGGCGGAATGGGCTGTATGCGGCGAATCGCTACTTGGGCTTCTTTCAACTTCGCCTCGCCCGCTTCGAAAATTGCATCCTCGTCGGTATTGGAAAATCCGACAGAACCGGCCGGGGGTGTGACAAGCCCGAGAAAAAAGCGCGAGCGTTTGGATTGCACATAATGAGTCGTGTTGCTCGCCTGTGCGCACCCCCCGAAGATGAAGGAGCCAAGCAGAAATTGCGCCGTCCTCTGGGTCACATGGTCGGCCGCCCGGAACTTGTCACTGATTGCTTTCAGTTCATGATCGTCGCCTTGCACGCCGAAATCAGGTTCCCACTCATAGCGAAAGGCGTCCATTTCCTGGATGATATCTTGGCCAAACCGCTTCAACCGGACCCTATCGACCTGATCCAGAGCCGCGAGTGCGCCTTTCTTCACGTCATTGTACACCTGATAGTGAATGAATACGGGACGGACAAAATTCGGCAATATTTGTTCCAGCGGTGCATTTGTCAGGCTGTTAAAAGTCTCATAATAGTTGATGAGAGGCATGGTGTCGCGCGTCACAAGAATATCGAAAAAATCCAACAGCCCCGTCAAATTCTCCGACAGCACTTTCCAGACGACATCGTCCTTGTTCGCGAGATCGACGGCGCCGCTCAGCCCATTGAGAAAAATCTGTCCGGTGCGCAAAACCATCGGATCGGGGACAAAGCCTATCTTGCTGCCGTAGTCGGACCAGCCACGCAAGGAATGCTCTTTGATTTCGATCGGCTGCATCGGAGTTCTCCCTTCAAAAGACTTCGCGGCGTCGGAGCGGTAAAGCCCGTTTTTCGCACCGTGGAGGCCTTCCGGCGGCCTCCGGCGCGCAGCAGGCTGCATCAGCCCGATAACAGTTCTCCCACGGCGCGATAGGCTTGATCGATGGCCGAGTCGGTATAGGCGGCGGCTCCGGAATCGGAGTTGGCGATGGCGATGCGGCCGAAGCGGGCCCGCCCGATCACATGCGGCTGTTGCGCTTCCGGCCATTCCGGATCGAACAGCTGGTTATATTCGTAAGCATAGCCGTGCGGCCAGCGATTGACGGTGATGGCCGTCACATCGCTTGCCGCATCGAAGCCGCCCGGCCCGAGGATGCGCGCCAGCTGGTCGCGGATGTTGCGCTCGAAGGTCTCGAACGTGGTGTTGAAGATATCGTGCTGCCCGGCCCGGTTCTGGTCGCGCTCCGGCAGCCCGGGCCGGCACGGTGTCCGCACCATGCGGACCAGCATCGGTTGGTCCGGCGAACGCGGGCTTTTGTAGTCGCCGATATCGACGACTTGATTGAGCGAGAGCATCGAGAAATAGGAGCCCGGCGCGTAAACCGACGCAATGCCGAGCGCCTTGAACGCCGTCCAATCGCGCAACGCCACGTTGGCATAAATCAGCGGCGTCTTGACCAGATAATGCAGCGCCTCTTTTTGCTTCGCGGGCAATTCCGGACAGAGATACGGGATCATCATGTTCCAGCTGGCGAGCACGCAAGCGCGGCCGCGCACCGTGTACACGTCGCCGCTGCGAAAATAGGCGATCTCGACGCCGTCGGACGAAGCCGCATCGCCGACATTGCGCGCGCGTACCACCGTGCTACCGAGCCGGATGCGCACCGGCGATGTCGGCCGGTCGAGCTGCGCATAGTCGATCCGCGCCGTGACGACGTCCTCGGCACTGTTGCCCGGCACGCTCTGCGGGATCAGGTCGCGTACCAACAGCCGCGCGATCGACGCATTGCCGTCGGGAAAATGAAACGTGTAGGAACCGCCATCATCGGCATAGCCGTTGGCGGTGTAGCCGGTATGCGGCGCCGAGCCGCGCTCGAGGCCGAGGCCGGTAAAGCCCGGGAATTCGAACGCCCACACGTCGAGCGCGGAGACCGCATCGATGCCAACGCCCCACTCGCCGTGAGTTCGCGCCTGATAGAACGGGATGACGCCGGGATCCGCCTTGACTACGTTCAACAAATAGTCGCGATAGCTCATGGCGGCGAGGCGCGTCTTCTTCTCCGCCGACGTGAGGCCCGGCATATAGTCGATCGCGGCTTCCTGGATGCGCACGATGTCGCTTCGCACCTTTGGCGACAACGGCGCGTCGGCGAGCAGTTGCGCCCACGACGCGCCTTGCGGCACCGCGATCAGCTTGTCGGCGCCAAAAGTTTCCTGGTCGAGAAAGATGCTGCGATGTAGCCCGAGCGAGGGATAGAAATCGGAGTGTGAGCACTTTTGCGTCAGCGCTACGGGATCGATGCCGAGCGTCTTCAACAAACCGTCGGCTACGGCGCTGTAGGGCCGCGGGCTGTCGATCAATAACGTGCCGCCGTTGATCAGCTCGATCCGCCCATTGAGCGCAAACTCGTTGCGCTTGGCGTGGCCGCCGAAATCGTCGTGGTTGTCGAGGATGAGGATGCGGGCGTCCGGGTGTCTGGCCCGATAGAAATGCGCCGCCGCGAGCCCGCTGATGCCGCCGCCCACGACAACGAGATCGTAGGTTTCATCGGTTTGTTTGAGATCGCCCGCCTGCGACCAGAAATCGCCGTCGCGCAGGCGGTGCGCGGCTTCGTAGGCGCCCGGATGGCTGCCGCGCAACCCGGTCAGCGCCGGCGGATAATAGCCGAGCGCGTCCTGCGGCGCCGGACCGTCGGCGAAGGCGGCCGCGATAGTGTCGGGCAACAATCCGCCGGCGACGGCCAGCGGAATGCCGTTGAGAAAATCCCGCCGGGTGATGGGCGCCGCGCCGTCGGGCATCGCTGCGTTACTTGTCCTTGGCGGCGAGCGCTTCGCGCATCCGCTCCGCATCGACCGCAATATCGACGCCGGCACGTTCCTGGGACAGCTTCATCACCACGCGGGAATCGCGGCCGCCCCAGCCGCGCCCCATCGCTTCCGTCATCTCGGCGAGCGTGAGATTGCACAGCCGCATCGGCACGCCGAGCTCGCGGCCGAGCGCGTTGGCGAGCGAGACGTCCTTGTGCGCAAGCTTGAGCGAGAACGCTGGCGGATCGTAGGTGCCGGGCAAAAACTGGTCGATCAGCGCATCGAAGGTGAAGCGCCGCCCGGCCGCGCCCTGGCGTACCGCCTGCCACAGCGCCAGCGGCTCGACGCCGGCCTTGACGCCCATGGCAAATGTCTCGGCGAGCGCGCAGACCACCGCATAGCCCGACATATTGTGCACGAGTTTTGCCACCGTGGCGCTGCCGATCGCGCCGATATAGGCGGCCTTGTCGCCCATGGCGTCGAGCACCGCCTTGTGCGCCTTGAACGCGCCCTCGTCGCCGCCGACCCAGATCGCAAGTTTTCGCGACGCGGCGCCGGCCGGCCCGCCGCTCACCGGCGCATCCAGCATATGCGCGCCCTTCTCGGCAAAGGCTGAGTGAATCTTCTTCACCACGCTCGGCGCATTGGTCGACAGATCAAAGTAAGCAGCGCCCGGCATGATGCCGGCGACCAGCCCATCCGGCCCGAGCGCCACTGCCTCGACATCGGCCGGCTCCGGCAACGACGAGAAAATCACATCGGCTTGGCCGGCCAGCGCCCGCGGCGTCTCGTCCCAGGTCGCGCCGGCATTGAGATGATGGCTCGCCGCCTGCCGATGCAGATCGTGCACGACGAGCTTGAAGCCGGCCTTCTGCAGATTGGTCGCCATGCGGCCGCCCATGGTGCCGAGACCGACGAAACCGACGACGATGTTGTTGTTGGCCATCACAATTACCTCTGCCCAGATACCTGATTTTGGATCACGGTGTGTAAGCTAGACTTGCATTACAGATTGCGGAAGACCAGTAGACCCTGTTAGGGAAAAGATGGCGGGTTGATACCAATGGCAGACCCATTCACCATCCGAATTTTCGTTCCCGACGGCGATCCCGAGGGGCTGCGCATCATTGACAGGATGAATTGGACCGGCCTGGGCATCATTTTTCCCCGGAAAGATTGGCAGAAGATCAGGCAAAGAGCCGATTTTTCTAAGCCGGGTGTCTACATATTGATCGGATACATCGCTGATGACGACCTTCCAACCCTCTACATCGGTCAGGGCGACGTGTTGCGAGCGCGCCTAGATAGCCATGTCCAAACTAAAGATTTCTGGAGCAAGGCTATTGTCTTCGTGTCGAGCGCATCGAGCGGTGGGCTCAATCGCGCGCACGCCACATGGCTAGAACATTCGTTGATCCATCGCGCGATTGCGGCGGATAGAAGCCACCTGGAGAACGGCACAGAGCCACAAGAGCCTCAATTGTCTGAGGCCGAAAAGGCTGACACACAGGCCTTCTTGCGTGAAATGATCCAAATTCTTCCATTGGTCGGCCTTAACGCATTTGATGCGCCAAAGGCTGTAGCCGAACCGATGACAAAGTCCGTTGATACGGCTGCACCGAAGAAAAGCGCCGATCAGCCTGATACAATTGTTGTACCCGCGCAGAAGGATGGATTTGATCGCGTTTTCATCGGAGAGAATGCTTGGTGGGCAATCCGTATTTCCGGCGGCATGTTGCCCAAAATAAAATATATTGCCGCCTATCAATCTCAGCCGGTGTCAGCGGTTACGCATGTTGCGCCGGTAGCTCGCATCGAACCGCATGGTGACAGCGGAAAATACAAACTAATTTTCTCCGAACCCGCAAAACCCATCAAGCCAATTCCATTCGCAGACGCACCGTCGGGCTTCATGCAGGGAACGCGATATACTACCTTCACTAAGCTGCAAACTGCGAAAAAGGTCACCGATTTATTCGAAAAACCGGCCTCGTAACGACGGCTTGAGTGGCGGGGCGTGCCAGGCTAATCCACCTTCACACTTTTCAAAACACCCCGAGATGCTGCCTCAGATCGACGCCGTCGGCTTTCAGCGCGGCGGCGGTCGAGACTACGGCGACGCGGCCGGAGTTGAGAATGACGATGTCGTCGGCGATGTCGAACGCCAATTTCGGACTCTGCTCCACCAGCACGATGGAGAGCCCGCTTTCCTTGAGTTTGCGGATGGTCGACATCACTTCGGCGACGATTTGCGGCGCCAGGCCTTCCGACGGCTCGTCCATCAATAGCACGCGCGGATTGGCCATCAGGGCGCGGCCGATGGCGAGCATTTGCTGCTCGCCGCCCGACAGATGACCGGCGAGCTGGGTGCGGCGCTCGGCGAGGCGAGGAAACATGGCGAATACGGTTAGCTCGGTCCACGGCGCGTGGCGGCGGCCGGCGTGTTCGGTGCGCGCGGCGACCATCAGGTTCTCGCGCACGGTGAGGCTCTTGAACACGCGGCGGCCTTGCGGCACCAGCGCGACGCCGCGCGCCGCGATCAGTTCCGGCGGCAGCCGCGTCACCGCGGCGCCGAACACCTCGACGGCGCCGCCGCGCGGCGGCAACAGCCCGACGCTGACATTCATGCAGGTCGATTTGCCGGCGCCGTTGCGCCCGAGCAACCCGAGCAGGCGGCCTTCGCCCAATTCGAACGATACCTGCTGCAATACATGGCTGTCGCCGTAATAGGCGTCGATGTCGTGCAGCTTGAGCGCGCTAGTCGCCAAGATATACCTCCCGGGTGCGCGGGTCGGCCACCACTTCGGCGCGGGTGCCTTCGACGATCACCTCGCCGAAATGCAGCAGCGTGATGCGGTCGGCGAGCTCGAGCGCGGTGTCCATGTCGTGCTCGATCATGACGATGGTGACGTCGCGCGGGATCGAGGTCAGCAGTTGCCGCACGTCGCGGCGCTCGTCGATGGAGAGCCCGGCGAACGGCTCGTCGAGCAACAGCACCTTTGGATTCTGCGCCAGCGCCATGGCGATCTCGACTCTGCGTTTTTCGCCATAGGAGGTTTCCGCCAACGGCCTATCGGCGATGTGATCGAGGCCGACGCGCTTGAGCGCGGCGCGCGCCTCGTCGACCAGATGGTACTGGCGATGCAGCGCCGCGTAAGGATTCCAGCGCAGCGGCGATAGCCCGAGCAGCGCCAGCGTCGCATTGCGCAAGATCGTGTCGCGGGTGAACAGCGTGATGATCTGATAGGTGCGCGCCATGCCAAGGTGCGCACGCTTGCGACTCGCCACCTTGGTGATGTCGCGGTCGAACAATTGGATCGAGCCCGAGTCGGGAAGAAGCTCGCCGGTAATGAGATTGAACAACGTGGTCTTGCCGGCGCCGTTCGGCCCGATGATCAAACGGCGCTCGCCCGGCTCGACTTTTAGATTGACGTTGGCGGTGACGCGCAGGCCGCCGAACGATTTGCTCAAACCTTTGACGGCAAGCGCGGTCATGGCTTCGGCTCCGCGACCGGCACCACTTTCTTTGCACCACTCATCGCCCGCCACGCCGAACGCGACAGCCGCGCCATGCCCGGCACCAGGCCTTCCGGCATGAACACGACGATAGCGACGAAGATGGCGCCGAGCATGAAATTCCAGCGCACCACATAGGCGCTGACCACGTTCTTGATGATGACGACGAGGGCTGCGCCGACGATCGGTCCGAGCAGCGTGCCTGCCCCGCCTGAAATCACCATCAGCAGCGCCTCCGCCGAGGCCGGCAGCGCCAAGGTCTGCGGACTGATGAACTTGTTGTAGTAGACGAACAGGATGCCGGCGACCGCGGTGAGCAGGCCGGAGAACATGAAGGCGCCGAAGCGGATCATCCAGACGTGGAAGCCGAGCGCGTTCATGCGCCGCGGCTGGTCGCGGGTGCCGGCGAGCGCGGCGCCGAACGGCGAGCGCACGAAGATCGCGGTCGCCGCGACCGCGAGAAGAAAGACGATCAGCGTCATGTCGTAGAACGCGGGCGCCGAGGAGAGCGCGATGCCGAACGGCATCGGCCGCGTCGAAACGTTCACGCCGTTGTCGCCGTTGGTCAGGCTGATCCAGCGATAGGCCAGTCCCCACAAAATCTCGCCGAGCGCCAGCGTGATCATGATGAAGCCGATGCCGGTCGCGCGCAGCGCCAGCGCGGCAAAACCCGCGGTGAAAACCAATCCGGCCGCGAGCGCGGCCAGGATGGCGACGGTGTGGCCGTAGCCGGCGACCAGGAGCGAAGCCACCGCATAGCTCGCCACGCCGAACAGTCCGGCATGGCCGAGCGACACCAGGCCGGCATAACCGACCAATATGTTCAGCCCCAGCGCGAAGATTGCGTAGAGCAAAATCTGGCTGGCGATATTGACGTAGTAAGTCTCGGTGATCGCGTAAGGCACCGCGATCAGCGCCAGGATCGCGACCGCGATGGCGATGCGGCGGGCGATCACAGGACCTGTCCTCCGAACAGGCCCTGCGGCCGCAACACCAGCACCAGCACCATCGGCAGGAACAGAATGAAATAAGCCAGCTCCGGCACCAGCGCCTGGCCGAAATTGTAGATGAAGCCGACGATGATGCTGCCGACGAACGAGCCAAGCAGGCTGCCGGTGCCGCCGAGAATCACCACCACCAGCGCTAGCGGCAGCATGTCCTGATCGAGGCCCGGATAGACCGACAGGATCGGGCTGCCGATCACGCCGGCAAAACCGGCGAGCCCGGCACCCAAGCCGAATACGATGGTGAAGAGCTGCGACACCCGGATACCGACCACGCGCGCCATCTGCGGATCGTCGACGCCGGCGCGGATCATGGCGCCGAGCCGGGTGCGCTCGAGCATGAGCCATAGCGCGATGGCGAACACCACGGCGATGGCGATGATGGCGAGGCGATAGAGCGGCGCCGCTGCGGTGCCGACGCGGATGAAGCCGCCGAGCCCCGGCGGCGTCTCAACCGAGATCGGATCGCCGCCCCAGGCCATCAGGCAAAGATCGGCCACCATGAAGGAGACGCCGAGCGTCACCAGCACCTGGGCCAATTGCTGGCCGGCGAGCCGGCGCAGCAACAGCCGCTCCATCAGCGCGCCCAGCACCGCAACTTCGAGCGCGGTGAGGATCGCGCCGACCCAGAAATTCACCGTGAAACCGAGCGCGCCGGAAAAGAACGTGGTGCCCAGATAGGCGCCAACCATGAACATCGAGCCGTGCGTCAGATTGGGAATCCGCATCAGCCCGAAGATCAGCGAGAAGCCAGCCGAGAGCAGGAACAACAGGCCGCCGAACGTCACGCTGTTGACGGTGAGCAGCAGCCAGAACGTCATTTCCGCCGACCCTGTGACTTGTCATGCTCCGCGAAAGCGGAGCATCCAGTAATCCCGACAGGTGCAGTCTCTGCACTGCGCGACACTGCACGCTCTCTGATTACTGGATCATCCGCATTCGCGGATGATGACAGGACAGCCTCAGCACTTCGTCAGCGGCGGATAGTCGCGCGAATAGACCGGATGCGCCAGATACTCCTGCTCCGGCCAATCCCAGAACTGGCTGACATTCTCGTAGGTCTTGATGGTCTTGTTCCAGAGTTTCAGGCCGTATTTGGCGCCATCAGTGCCGATGCGGCGGATGTAGAAATTGCCGACGATGTTGCCGAAATGATCGAACTTCAGCGGCCCGCGCGGCGTGTCGGTGAGGCTCACCGCCTTGAGCGCCGTCATGAACTTGTCCTTGTCGGTGGCGTCGCCGGCCGCTTTGAGCGCCGCTTCGACCACCTGGCAATTGACGTAAAGCAGCCCGGCATATTGGCCCGGTATGGTATCGTAATTCTTCAACATGCCGTCGATGAAGCGCTGGTTGCCGTCGATCGGCAGGTCGAGCGTGTAGGGACAGCAACTGACCAGCCCGATCGCCTCCTCGCCGTAGCTCTTGAGCAAGGCATCGTCGCCGCCGGTTTCACCGGTCACCACCGGATATTTGAGGCCTGCGGCCGCATATTGCTTCATGAAGCGCAGCGGGTTGGAGCCGGCAAAGCCCTGGCAGACCACGTCGCAATCGGCGATCTGGGCGACGTAGGGCGTGTAGTCCGGCGTCACCAGCGGCGGCCACAATTTGTTGACGACGCAGCCGCCGTCTTTGGCAAACGCCGCCTGGAAGCCGCCCATCTGCTCGTAGCCGAAGGCAAAGTCCTCGGTGATGCAGAAGGCGCGCTTGTACTTCAGCTCGGTCGCCGCGTAGTGCCCCATCGGGTGGCACGCTTGCGACGAGGTCGCCGAGGCGCGCAGCAGAAACGGATTGGGCGTGCGCTGGGTGAGATTGTCAGCCGCCGCGAGACTCAGCGTCGGCATTTTCTGCTCTTTGATGTAATCGCTGATCGCGTAGAGCTCGAAGGCGGCGAGCGGGCCGAGAATGACGTCGACCTTGTCGCGCTCGACGAGTTCCTGGGCTTTGGTCTTGGTGCCGGCCGGATTGCCGCCGGTGTCGGCGGAGATGAAATCGACCTTGCGGCCGGCCATGGTGTAATTTTTTTCCTTCAGGAACGTCAGCACACCCTGTTCCATCTGGATGCCGCCTTGCGCCAGCGGGCCGGTCTTCACGGTGAGCAGGCCGAGCTTGAACGGCTCGTTTTGCGCAATGGCGGGCGCCGGAAACCGGGTCAGCGCGGCGGCAGCTCCAGCCGCAGTGCCGGCCAGGACCGCACGGCGGCTGACCTTGCGTGACGTGACTTTGCGAGACATTCCTATCCTCCCTGTGCCCCGTTTGTCCGGGGTGCATAGCTGGCCGTCGCGCCCCCACGCAACGGCGTTTTCAAGCCATCATTGGCCAAGCCGTTCCGCCCTGTAAAGTGCCGCAATCGTCGCGGTTAGAGATTATTTTTTCTTCTTTGGCGGAATAACAGGCAGCAGCAAATAGGGCCGCGCCGCGCCGCCGAAATGCAGCGAGGTCGCGCCGCCGAAAATCTCCGCCGGCCGGTCGCGCGGGTCGTCGTGCAGGAACGGCCCGCAGCCGGTCAGCTCGTTCTTGAAGTTGGACAGCTTGCCGCCGCTCGGGCCGGGATAAACATAATCTTTGCCGCGGATGGTCAGCCCGACGCGATAGCCCGCCGGCACGACGATCGAGGTCGGCCAGATTTCGATATCGAGCGCCACGACCTCGCCCGGCTTGAGCGGCTGCTTTTTGCCGTGGGTGTGATACGGCCGATAGGGCTTTGACAGTTTCTTGTCGAGCTGGCGATGCGAGGCGCGCAGCCAGCCCTGGCCGACCGGCGTGTGCGGATCGATAGCGCCCTGGAACACCACTTCCTTGAGGTCGCCGGTAAAGACGCGCAGCACGGCAAAAATGTCGGCATCCGCGGTCGATGACGAGACCAACAGTTTTAACGCGGAAGGCCCGGTGATCTCCGTTTCCTGCTTGAGCGGCGGCGTGAGGAAGGTGACGCCGTCGCCCATGGCGTCGAAGCGTATGACCGACTTTTTCTTAGCCGGCTTATCGGCGAGTACGGCGTCGGACGGATCGAGATAAAACCGCGTCCATTTGGTGCGCTTGAGCGGCCATTCGCTCTCCCCGCGCTCGACGAAGCGATCGACGTGGCGCACCTGCAATTGCACCGGCGCCTGCTTGTCCCAGCCGTTGTTTTTGCCGTGCAGGAAATGATCGAAGAAGCGCAATTGCAGGTGCCGGCCGTAATCGGTGTAGAAATGCGTCCAATGCTCGATGCCGTGCGCTTCGAGCCACTTGTTCTTCGACGCGGCGCGGACAAAGCCTTCGAAATTGCCGCGCGGATGCAGCGGCTGGCCGCCCCAATTCGCCGTCGACAAAAACGGTACGTTGACCTTCGACCACACCGGCGAGCGGGCGCGGTGATAGGCGTCGTCGAGCGGATGCGCGCAAATCTCGCTGCCGAAGTCGCTGCGGTTTTTCGCCAGCTCCGCTTCCGACAGCGTGTCCGGCCCGCACACCAGTTCGCCGTGCACGCGGCTCCGCTTGCCGCGCTCGCCGGCGCCGTATTGCACGGTCTTGA
>JBAUYI010000374.1:0-11058 GCA_049584715.1 Xanthobacteraceae bacterium | reverse complement strand
ACCTCGGATAGAAAGCAGCGAAATTTGGAATTGCTACCGTGGCATTGATGTTGGAGGGATTGATACCTTTTCGCAGCTTTATGACCTCAAGATACATGATACCGAAGAGCTTGCGGTCTCGTTCGATGAGAGCGCAGGGGGCGATGCCTCAAAACTTGAGGTTTGGAATTGCAAGGACAAAGAGCTTCCTGCCATAGCCGTCGACGGGGAGTCAAAGGTCGTTATTAGAGCAATTCGCATTCGCGATACACCCGGCATGGCAATTGGACTCATGGGTGGAGCGCACGCAAAGATCGATGGTGGGGAAATTTATGGATGCGCTACCGGCATCGGTTTGATGCAGAGTTCTCGCGTTGAGATTGCGAAGGTCCGCATTCATGATGTTGAACGAAACGGCATTTATTTTGGTCAAGGGACCAGTGGTACTGTGTCCGAGGCCGAGATTTCGAATTGCGGCTCCAAGTATGCAGCGGTATTTGTCGGGCAAGACTCGGCACCTTTAATTCGACGCTGCCGTATCGAACATGAACCGGCGTTCGGTGGGCCAGGCGCGCCCCAACTTGAGGGCAGCGAGGCAGCCGCGATTTCCGCTCCTGTTGCGAAGCCTGCGGTAGCTCAACCAACTTCCATAGCTCAGTCAACTTCGTCAGCGCCTCCAACCATCAGACCGCAGTTGGACGAGGTGCTTGCGCATTTGAATGGCATGACTGGGCTTCGGGCGGTGAAGGAAGAACTGGGCAAGTTGATCAGTTTGGCACAAGCGCAAGCGCGAAGGCGAGAACAAGGGCTTCCGGTACAGCCCGTTTCATTGCACATGGTATTCACTGGAAATCCCGGTACAGGCAAAACAACGGTAGCGCGTTTTGTCGGACAGATTTACGCGGAACTTGGCCTACTAGAAAAAGGTCACGTAATAGAAGTGCAGCGGTCCGATCTCGTCGCCGGATACATTGGCCAAACAGCGCTCAAAGTGCAGGAGAAAGTCAAAGCGGCGCTCGGCGGTGTATTGTTCATCGACGAAGCATACACGTTGGCTCGCGAGGGTGCGTCCGGCAACGACTTTGGCCCTGAAGCAATCGACACACTTCTCAAGGAAATGGAGGACAAGCGCGAGCGATTGGCGGTGATCGTGGCAGGATACACTAATGAAATGAGACGGTTTGTGGAAGCAAACCCCGGACTGAAGTCAAGATTCACACGGTACATCGAATTTTCCGACTTCGCGGCGACCGAACTATTTCAGATTTTCCAAGGGCTCTGCGAGGACGGGCGCTATGATCTTCCAGCCGCAACCGAAAGGCGCGTGAAAGAATTGCTCGACGAGATGTATCGGCGGCGGCGCTCCGATTTTGGCAACGGCCGTGACGTGCGCAGCCTCTTTGAGAAGGCTATCGAACGACAGGCCGATCGGATTAGTCGTGATCCGATTGCCGATTTGCAAGCGTTGTTGCCGGACGACATTCCAGAAGCGTATCAGCGACCCAAGGCGAACCTCGGCGATGCAAAGCGCCAGTTGGACGGCTTGATTGGCCTCAAACGCGTTAAAGAGGAGATCGGCAAGCTGATCAATCTGGCGCAGGCACAAGTCCGCCGAAGAGAACAGGGTTTGCCGGTGCAATCCGTGTCGCTGCACATGGTCTTCACGGGCAATCCGGGAACCGGCAAAACAACGGTTGCTCGACTCGTCAGCGAGATTTATGCCGCCTTGGGACTGCTCGAAAAGGGGCACCTCGTTGAGACGCAACGGTCAGACCTGGTAGCGGGCTTCGTCGGTCAAACAGCACTTAAGGTTCGTGAGAAAGTGAAGCAAGCGCTCGGAGGCGTGTTGTTCATTGACGAAGCATATACGCTGGTCCGTGACGGTTCGCACGGGAACGACTTTGGTCCAGAAGCAGTCGATACCTTGCTTAAAGAACTGGAAGACCAACGTGACCGCTTCGCCGTCATCGTGGCCGGATACACCCAAGAGATGCGTCGCTTCATCGACTCAAATCCCGGACTTAAGTCGCGATTCACTCGTTACATTGAATTTTCAGACTATGGGCCGGACGAACTCGCCGACATCTTTCGTAAGCTTTGCGTCGATGGCGGATACCGCCTGAAAGATGGAGCCGACGGGCGCGTTAAGGAGCTGTTCGACGAAATCTATAAAGTGCGCGCACCCGATTTCGGCAACGGCCGCGACGTGCGCACCATGTTCGAAAGAGTGATCGAACGCCAAGCGGGGCGCATCGGCAGCGACATGGATGCCGACGCGGCGCTCATCTCAATGGATGACTTGGCGGTCGATCTCACGTCACGAACCTGAGTTGACGGGCAAGGATGAGATATGCTGCATGACCTTGCTGACGCCACGAGCGCGGGCACCATTCTCATGCTGCTTGCGCCGTTTGCCTTCGTCGCGGCAGGCTTTACGTTGATGTTTGGATATCGCCGTTTTGCACTTAGGCTCATAGTCCTTGGGATTTTCCTCGCCGCCGCCTCGGTCGTCATACCCCGGCTTATTCAATAAACGGGGGCTAAATGCTTTTTCCGAATTGGTTTGTCATTTGGCTGGCTGTGGCCGGGATAAGCGCTTTCATCCTAGGCCAGCGATCAGCAGCTACTTTGCTTCTCGCGCCCGCTATTGTCCGCTTTGCCGTCTTGCCGTTGCTTCCGAGTGTTCCTGAGGGAGGGACGCGAATCGCCCTAGCGGCAGCAATCCCGATCGTTGCGGTTTTCGGAGCCATTCTGTTGCTTAAAAAATCCATCGGTGCAGTGTACGGGCGTCAAGCAGCAGGCCACGTGGCAGGGACTTACTTGGTGCGGGTCTTTGACCGGTTGGGCGGACTTTTGGCTCTGGTGGTTCTAGCAGGACTGGTCGGTTGGATATGGAGTTTGCTTTGAAGCGAACAGCCCCCAGTCCATGGGATACCCACGCGTCCGCGCAAAGTACCCACGGCCCAGTTTAGTAATTCGAAATAATTCAAGGCCCTAGCCATGCTGCACGGACCGGGACCATAATCGCCGGTCGTGCGTTATTTACGGCAGGGCGCACTCCATGGTCACCGAATGACAGCAAGCTACCGGCGTGTCCGGGCGAATAATCCGGCGCAGCGTCGATCGCTGCGTGGCTGCGGAATTTTGCTTGCCGCGATCATCGTCGTCCTGCCGACGGCGGCGTTCGCTGCCGAGGGCACAGCTTCGGTCAGTTCGGAGGCGATCTTCATCGCCGAGCTCGGGCTTTTGCTGCTGGTCGGCCGCCTGATGGGCGAGGCGGCGCAGCGGCTGGGGCAGCCGGCGGTGATGGGACAGCTCATCGGCGGGCTTTTGCTCGGACCGTCGGTGCTCGGCCTGATCTGGCCTGCCGCGCAGCACGCACTGTTTCCGGGCACGCCCGAGCAGAAGAGCATGATCAATGCGGTGTCGCAGCTCGGCATTTTGATGCTGCTGCTGCTAACCGGCATGGAAACCGATTTGCAGCTGGTGAAGCGGGTCGGCCGCGCGGCGGTGACGGTTGCCACAGCCGGCGTGGCGCTGCCCTTCATCTGCGGCTTTGCGCTCGGCGAGATGCTGCCGGACGCGCTATTGCCGAACCCGGGTGCGCGCCTCGTCACCGCGATTTTCCTCGGCACTGCGCTGTCGATCTCGTCGGTGAAGATCGTGGCGATGGTGGTGCGCGAGATGAATTTCATGCGCCGCGATCTCGGCCAGATCATCGTCGCCTCGGCGATACTGGAAGACACCATCGGCTGGGTCATCATCGCCGTCGCGCTCGGTCTGGCCTCGGCCGGAACCGTCGATCTCTGGTCGCTCGGCCGCGCCGTGCTTGGCACCGCCGCATTCATGGCGGCGAGCCTGACCTTCGGCCGGCGCATCGTATTCTACCTGATCCGCTGGACCAACGACAGTTTCAAAAGCGACTTCCCCGTCATCACCACCATCCTGGTGATCATGATCGCGATGGCGCTGATCACGCAGCTGATCGGCGTCAACACCGTGCTCGGCGCCTTCGTCGCCGGCATCCTGATCGGCGAATCGCCGATCCTTACCCGCCATATCGACGAGCAGCTGCGCGGCCTCATCGTGGCGCTGTTCATGCCGGTGTTCTTCGGGCTGTCCGGCTTGAGCGCCGATCTGACCGTACTGAAAAACCCCGCGCTGGCGCTGCTCGCCTTAGGCCTCATCGTCATCGCCAGCGTCGGCAAATTCCTCGGCGCCTTCGTCGGCGGCAAGCTCGGCGGGCTAACGCGTGCCGAATCGCTGGCGCTGGGCTGCGGCATGAATGCGCGCGGCTCGACCGAGGTGATCGTCGCCACCATCGGCTTGTCGATGGGCGTGCTCAACCGCGATCTGTTCACCCTTATTGTCACCATGGCGATCGTGACCACCATGGCGATGCCGCCGATGCTGCGCTGGGCGCTCAAGCGGTTGCCGATGCGCAAGAAGGAACGCATCCGGCTCGAACGCGAAGAGCTCGACGCCAAGAGCTTCGTGACCAACCTCGAACGCCTGCTGCTGGCCGCCGACGACAGCGCCAACGGCAAATTCGCGTCTCGCCTTGCCGGCGTCATCGCCGGTTCCGGCGGCAAGCCGACCACCATCGTCGACATGTCGAAGGACGATCGCGGCAGGAAAGCCGCCGCAAAAACCAATGGCAAAGCGGCGAAGGAAAAAGAGTCGAAGGCAACAATCGAGACGGCTGCCGAAGGCATCGAAACGCTGGAGTCTCATCCCGACGAGGAGAAGCCGGGCAATGTCGATGTGACCGCCCGGTCCGATAAACCGAAAGGCCCGCAAGCGATCGCCGAAGAAGCGCGCAAGGGCTACGACTTCATGGTGGTCGGGATCGCCAAGACGCGTAACCCCAATGGCGGGTTCAGCAAGGATATTTCGCTCATCACCAACGGCTTTGAAGGCCCGCTCGCCGTCGTCGACGCCCATGAACCGCGGCGCGACCGGCCGCCGCGCCGTTACGGCAAGATCCTGATTCCCGTGAACGGCACCGAGGTGTCGCGCCGCGCCGCCGAAATCGGATTGACGCTGGCGAGGGCGAACGACGCGCAGGTCACCGCACTGTTCGTCACGCGCGCCAACGGCGGCGGCGGCAAAGCCAACAGCGCAGCCCGCAAGCGCGCGACCCGGCGCAACGAGCGAGCAATCCTCAAGGATATCGGCGCATTGGGCGACCGCTACGACGTCGACGTGCGCAGCACGACACTGACGAACTTGACGCCCGGCGAAGCCATCATCCGCGAAGCCAAGCGCGGTTACGATCTCGTCGTGCTCGGCGTCAGCCGGCGGCCCGGCGAGACGCTGTTTTTCGGCGATACTGCCGCGTCGGTGCTCGAACGGTCGGATACGTCAAATCTATTTGTGGCGAGTTGAGATGATGCGACAGTATAGTTATTGCGGAGAGCAATTATGGCAATAGTCCCATTGCTGGCCCAATCGGCCTTCGACCCCGAAGTCATCGATATCCTGGCCGCGGCATTTGAAAGTGCATGGGCGTCGATCGAGACGTCGGGCAGTTCGCTGGCATCGCCGCGCTACAAGCGGGTGGCGCGGGAAATCATGGCCAAGCGCATTATCGAGACAGCGCAACGCGGCGAACGTGACCGGCAGCGGCTGTCCGATGATGCAGTGACGTATCTGACGCAGTCGTACAAATAGCTTGCCGCCATATTCGCCGGCCCATGCCGCCGATTTTGCGACCCCGCCATTTCTGTATAATTCTCGGATGATGAACGCCATCGACCCGAAAGGGCAGGAAAGCCAGAGCGCCACGGCACCGCGCGACACCGCCGAGCTCCGCGCCGTCATCGTGACGTTCGTCGCGCTGGCGCTCTTCGTCTATCTCATAGGCTTCATCGTGCTGCCGTTCGTGATCGCCGGCATCATCGCCTATATCTGCACGCCGCTGTTGGATTGGCTTGCCGGGCGGACCGGGCTGCCGCGCCCGCTGTTTGCGGTCTTGTTGTTTCTGCTGCTGGTCGGTCTCGCAGGATTCACCGTTGCCCTTGCCGGCCGGCATCTTGTCGCCGAGATCGGCGGCACGGTGACCGACTTGCAGGGAACGCTCCGACATCTGTTGCACCGCGCAGCCGACGGCGAGCCGCTTCGCCTGTTTGGGCAATCGATCGACATAAACGATTTTGTCCACACCATCGGCGACCGTATCCATGATTGGCTCGGCCGGCCGGACCGGCTCATGCTCGTGGCCGGCTTCGGTTTTGCCGCCGTCATCGGCACGTTCCTGACTGTCGTCCTGCTCTGCTATTTCCTGGTCAGCGGCAAAAGCGTGGCGCACGGGCTGTTCTGGTTGGTGCCGCCGAGCCGGCGTCCCGTGGTCGCGCAAATCGGCCAGCGGCTCGATCCGGTGCTCAAGCAATATTTCATCGGCCTCTTCGTCATCGTGATCTACGCAGTCATCGCCGCCTATATCGGACTTGGTCTCATTCTCGGCATCGACCACGCCTTCTTGCTGGCCTTGCTGACCGGAATTCTCGAGACCATTCCGATCATCGGTTCGACCACGGCAGCGGTCATCGCCGGCCTCGTCTCGCTGCACACGGCGACCGGGCTGTCGAGCATTTTGGCCTTTGCGCTCTATGCGGTGTTGCTGCGGCTATCGATCGACCAGATCGTCGCGCCGCTGGTGCTTGGCAGCGCCGCCAATGTGCATCCGGTGCTGATCATCTTTTGCTTTCTCACCGGCGCGGTGCTGCTCGGCATTCCCGGCGTGATCCTCGCCGTGCCGGCGGCTTTGACGGTCAAGGCCGCGCTGGCGACGCTGTACGGCGATGACGATAAAATCGATTGATCTAGGCCAGCGTCAGCGCTGGCCGGCCTGCAGCAAATCGAACGCGCCGCTGAGCACGAGATCGAGACGGCCGCTGCGCCATTGACCGGCAGCATCGCGCACCAGCGGCGGCTCCTCGCGATAGCGCCGTACGACATTGTTCGGCCGCGGCGCCTCGTCGATGGCCTCGATCACCAGCCCGCGCTCCTTGGCGGCGGGCACGTCGCCGAGTGGTACCGTCGCAAGGCGCACCCGTGCCGTCACCCGGTTTCCCGAACCTTCGAACGGCTCGAAGACGTGAAGGCCGGCTTCCGGCACCAGCACGCGGTGGGCGCCGAAGCCGGAGATCAGGAGGATCGGCGTCTCCTTGTCTTTGCTTCTCGAGGCGACATCGCTGATGTGCATGCGGCGTTTGTCGGCCCAGGCGCGATACATCGCCGTCAGCTTGCGGCACCACGTGAGCGTCGCCTGCCGATCGCCGGCGCCGTCGAACACCGGCTCGATCGTCAGCGCGAGCTCGATCGGCGCATCGTCGATGGCGTCCTTGATGCCTTCCTTGATCAGGTGCAGTTGCAACGCCAGGCGGCCGCTGAGTTCCGCGGAATAAGGCCGCAACCGCCGGGAGCCTCTCGCAAGCCGCGTGCGGAGCGCATCCGCCGTCTCCGTGGCCGATCTGACCCTGTCCATCAAAGCGAGACGCGCGAGGGTGGTGAAGCGATCCGGACGTGACCAAAAATCGGCCGATGACATGTCGCCCGAGAGACTCTCTTTGAGATTGTCCCATTCGCCGGAGGTGAGCGTCCGCTCGATGCCGTCATATTCGGCCTGCAGCGCCGTGAATTCGGCCTGTGTGCCTTCCGGCGCGAGAATCATCGACGCGAGCGCGGGCGAGACGGCGGGCGCGACGGATTGCGACTGCTCCGCCGCCGCAACGTCCGCATCCGGGTCGACGAATTCGGCCTGAATGCCTTCGCCGTCGCTGCGCACGAAGAGAAACTGTTCGCCTTCGGGAAATCGCTTTTCCACGATGATGGCGGCGAGCGGCGCAACCAGATACTGGTCGATGGCGCGCTTCAACGGCCGCGCCCCCATTTCCGGCGAAAAACCCTTCTCCAGCAAAAATTCCAGCGCCGAGGATTCCCACTCGATGGCCCAGGCGCGGTCCTTCAAGCCGCGCCGCTCGAGCAGCGCCGCCAGCTCCTTCTTGAGAATGCCGCGCATCAGATCGCGCGTCAGCGGCTGGAACACGATGATCTTGTCGAGCCGGTTCCGGAATTCCGGCCGATAGGTCAGGCTGATCGCGCGCAGCACCTGGTCCTTGCTGAACTCGTCGGCCTGCGGCGCAAAGCCCAAGCCCATGCTGCGATGGGCGGTGGCGCCGAGATTCGACGTCAGGATGATCAGGCAGTGGCGCAGATCGGCGACCTGACCCATGGCGTCGGTCAGGCGGCCCTCGTCGAACGCCTGCAGGAACAGGTCCCAGATATTGGAGTGGGACTTTTCGAATTCGTCGAGCAGGACGACCGAGAACGGCTGTTTGCGCACGCGGCTGATCAGGGAGTCGGCCTCGATGGCCGACGGCGAGCTTTGGCCGAGGATCTTGCTGACCGCTTCATGAGTCTGGAATTCGCTCATGTCGAGGCGGATCATCCGCTCGACGGAGCCGAACAGAAATTCCGAGACCGCCTTGGCGAGCTCGGTCTTGCCGGTGCCGGTCGGCCCGGCGAGCAGAAACACGCCGATCGGCTTGTTCGGATCGTTCAGGCCGGCCTTGAGCATGGCGATGCGCGCGATCATGGCCTCGACCGCTTCTTCCTGGCCGATCACGCGGGCCGTGAAAAAATCAAGGATCGACTTGAGATCGAGTTGCTCCCTGGTGTCGAGCATCGCGACCGGCAGGCCGGAGAATTGCGACAGCGTTTCCAGCACCCGGCGCGCGGCAATCGGCTCGCCTGTCTGCTCGGCGCGCATCGCGGTGAGCTTGAGCAGGAACAATGCCGAGCCCGGCAGTCCGCTGGTGCCGAGATATTGGCACGCGGTATCGAGCGCGATTTTGGCGCAATCGGCATCGAATTGGATATCCGCCCAATTATCCAGTTCGGCGATCACATCGCGTACCAGCAATAAGGTCGCTGCCGGCGGCAACGGCTCGAGCGTCACGGTTTCGAACAGCCCGCGCAGCGAGGGCTTGAGCTGCACCAGCCGCGCAGTGCCCTTGGCCGTCGCCTCGCACCACACGATCAGCCGGCCGGCGGCGATCGCCGGCATGATCTGGTCGAGCATGGTGGCGCTCTGGCCGGAATGCCGGCCGCTCATGGCGACCTGCACGATGTCGGGGACGTACCAGATCAGCTTGTGCCCTTTCGCCAGTTCCTCGACCACTTGGCGGATGCGGCCTTCGAGCTGGCCGATATAGACCTGATCGGCTTGCAGATCGGCGCCGCTGGCTTCGAAGACGCTCCAGTCGTCGGCTGCCAGCCGCTGCGCCAACAGCCGCAGGAACGACGTCTTGCCGACCAAGGGCTCGCCGGAGACCAGCAGCGAGCGCGGCGGATCCTGGCGCAGCGTGGACTCGGCCAGCGCAAGCGCTTCGCGCCAGCCATCCGGCTCGACCAATGTGTCGATGCCGTGCTGGGTCGACCAGAACCGGCCGATCGCGTTCAATGTCGTGTAAGACTTCGCCGGCGCCGCCGCTGCCGCTGACGCCGGCATATCCAGCGAGCGCAAGGCATCAAGCTCGCTGATGAGCGCCGCCACGAACGGATGCGTGATCTGCTGCAGAAATTTTCGGATCGTGTCCTGCAGCGCTACGCTCGGCGCAAAAAGAGTGGAGCCGAACGTCGCTTCGTCGCCCTGCCCCGCGCAGCGAACGAAATAATCGCGGAACATGTTCGGCATCCAGCGGCTGTCGACCCACCAATCCTTGGCGTGGGTCAGCGGCGCGCCCACCGCAATGCGCGGCGCGGCATCGGCGAGGAAATCGAGCGCGAAATACATCGCCCACGGCGAATAGTGCCCGCATTGCGCCAGCACGCGGTCAACCGCCTCGCCGCGATCGGAACGCTTACGCAGCGCCGCAATCGCCGCACTCGACAGCGACCAGCTGTTGCCTTCGGCATATTGCAGCACCACGGCGAGCGGCACGCTCGGCAACGCCAAGAGCCCCACGGCCTCGATGAATTGCTTGTGCGCATAGAGCGCGCTCGGATGCGCGGCATCGGAGCCGAACGGCCCGAAGATTTTATCCAGCTCGTAGAGACGGGTCGAAAGCAGCGGCGGCTCGGCCGTGCCGGCCGGAATGCCAGCCGCTTGCAATTTTTGCCGGATCCGCCAGGCGCGCAACTCCTTGCGGAAGATGATGCCGAAGATAATGAGCGCAAGGACGAGGTAAATCGGAATAACCGAGTAATCCACGCTACCAACCTCGGACCCTTAGCGGACGCCCATGTAGCTCTGTTTCCCGGGCGCGGCGCAGCACGTAGCAAAGCGGAGTGATGCGCTGCAGACCCGGGATCGTCACACGCTCAGCGCCGAGCTTGGGACGATCCCGGATCAGCGATGCACCGCTTCGCGCTGCATCGCGTCCGGGAAACATTATCTTACCCCTGCGAGATGAACTTGGTGACCAGATAGGCGCCCAAGCCCTCGATGCCGCCTTCGCTGCCGTGGCCGCTTTCCTTGACGCCGCCGAACGGCGTTTCCGGCGTCGAGATGGCGATGGAATTGACGCCGACCATGCCGGAATCCAGCGCGTCGCCAATCGCGGCGGCGGTCGCGTTCGACGTAGTGAAGGCGTAAGCCGCCAGCCCGTATTCCAGCGAATTGGCGCGCTCGACCACCTCATCGAAGGTCTTGAAGGTGACGACCGGCGCCAGCGGGCCGAACGGCTCGTTCTTCATCACCTTGGCGTCGTCGGGAATATCGGTGATCACCGTCGGCTCGTAGAAGAAGCCCTGATTGCCGTGGCGCTTGCCGCCGGTCTGGATCTTGCCGCCGCGGCTCTTGGCGTCGTTGACGAAGCCTTCCATCGCCTCGATGCGCCGCGCGTTGGCCATCGGGCCCATGGTGATGCCTTTTTCGAGGCCGTCGCCGAGCTTGATGCCGTTGGCGTATTCGGTGAAGCGCTTGAGGAAGCGCGAATAGACGTCTTCCTGCACGTAGAACCGCGTCGGCGAGATGCAGACCTGGCCGGCATTGCGGTACTTGAACGCCGCAATGGTGTCGGCCGCCTTCTCCGGATCGGCGTCGGCGAACACCACGACCGGCGAATGACCGCC
>JBAUYI010000373.1:0-4047 GCA_049584715.1 Xanthobacteraceae bacterium | reverse complement strand
GGTACTACAGCTTGTTCGAGCTGTTCAAATGCTTCGGGATCGGATTCTGAAAAGAAACATCGAATTCTTCGCTCAATCCTCCTCTGCTCCATAATTTTCCGCTGCGCGTCTTTCAGCACCGAAATAGCTATCATGAAGGACGAGTCGCTAAAGTTCTCAGTCTTCGTCTGCCAAGGTCCTGAGAAGCCGTCGACGTATGTAATGTCTGAGAATGTCAGGACCTTGAACGCGAGCGCCTGAAGATAGCTCCTGAGAATGAAATGCTTGGCTTGGGTTTGCTCGCGACCTGAATAAGGGTCGGCCAAAGTTATCCTCTCTATTCTGCGGCAACTACTTCCAAGTTCGCACTACTCCGAACGTCGGGATACTGATTCCATTCACGACCGCATAGAAGACGCCCGCCAGATTTCGGCCGGACTCCACCCCATTGCTTGAAAAAGAAAGCAACCTTTGCCGCTCTACATTGGTCGCGAATTTCGATCGCCCATTCTTCGGCCATAGGTCGAGCCCGCGGGCCGCTCTCGCCACCGACTATAGCCCAGTCAATTCCGCTGAGATCGACTTTGCCCACAGAGCCTAGCAGGGGTTCGAAAGAAACAAATTTCATAGACGCCTGTGAGTCGTGCAAATGTCTGAGCCGCACCGCGTTTTTCGCGTCCTCGACGGAAACACCTAACCAAATATGAGGCGGCGCAAGGTCACTTCCATAGCGGCCACGGAGATATCGAGCCATAAGTGAACTGCGCTTAGTGAGCACCTGAAACGTATGCCAGTCCGCGGCCTCCATTGTATGGAATACGGAATCGATGAAGGCCTTTGGCAATTCTTTATGGAAGAGGTCGCTCATTGAGTTCACGAAAACGCGGCGAGGCTGCCGCCAATGCAAAGGTTGGCTCAGCCGGTCCGGCCTGAGCGTAAGATCGAAGCCGTTTCTGAAAGGATGCTTAGGGACGCCTCGAAACCGCTCGGAGAACCGCTCGGCGTAGCAGAAATCGCAGCCGCGCGTGATCTTCGTGCAACCCGTGACCGGGTTCCATGTCGCATCCGTCCATTCAATTTGCGTCGATGTTGACATCTGCCCAACATAGAACAAAACATGAACATACACAAGAGCGCTAACTCTTATAGCCGAGAGCCTCTTAATATTCGTGCGCCTTACGCGCAGTGAGCTCTTGCAGTAGCGTCGATCAGCCTTCGAGGCGGGATTGTCAGATTACGTTTCGCCCTATCCGCGCTACAGTTTCCCCCATGAACGCCAGCGACCGCATCAACGCCATGGCCCAATGGATGTGGGACGCCCGCGTCCGCCGCCTGCCCTATCGCAACCTGCCGGATGAGCTGAAACCCGCGTCGCTGCGCGAAGCCTATGCCGCGCAGGAGGCCTATTACCGGCTGGCGGAGCCGGTCTATGGCGCGGTGTGTGGCGCCAAGATCGCCACCACCACCAAGGTGATGCAGGAGCTGATGGGCATCGACCATCCGTGCGGCGGCGCAATCTTTTCGCACACCATCCACTATTCGCCGGCGCATGTGCACGTGGCCAATTTCGTCAACGTCCGCATCGAAAGCGAGATCGCGCTGATGCTCGGAGCCGACCTGCCGGCATCCGGCGCGCCGTGGCGGCGCGACATGGTGGCGCCGGCGGTCTCCGCTGCGATGCCCGCTTTCGAGCTGATCGAAGACCGCAATGCCGACTACACCCAGACCGACGCCGCTTCGCTGATCGTCGAGAATTGCTGGAACGGCGGCATCGTCATCGGCGCGGCCAGAGCCGTATCCCCCGCGTCGCTCAACGGCATCGCCGGCCATCTCACGATCGGCGGCAAGCCGGCCGGCAAAGGTTTTGCCGAGGACCCGTGCGCGACGCTCTCCTGGCTCGCCAACCATCTCGCCGAACGCGGCCGCGGCCTCAAAGCCGGCATGGTGGTGATCACCGGCAGCGTCATCCCGACCATGTCGATCAAGCCCGGCGACCACGCGGTGTTTTCGGTCGCGGGATTGGGCGAGGTCGAGGTGGTTGCGGTGTAGCTCTTAGCCTCCCCTGCCAGGGGGAGCAAAGGCGGCCTCCGGCAGCCGTCTTTCCTACTAAGAACGCCGATGCGAAGCATCGGCTATGCGCGCGCAAGCGCGACAGGTGGGGAAGTGGAAAGGCGCTCCGTCTTACGTACTAAGAACGCCGATGCGAAGCATCGGCTATGCGCGCGAAAGCGCGACAGGTGGGGAAGTGGAACGGCGCTCCGTCTTGCGGCATCGCCGCGACCCCACCCCGCGCACCTGCGGTGCGCGACCCTCCCCCTGCAGGGGAGGGTGATCGCCTTATCGTGGACATCCTCAGAGATAGAGGCTCTTCATAAGGCTCTCCGGATAGCGCAAGCCGGCGGCGGCACCAACCGGAATTGAGTCGGCGATTTGCGCGAGGTCATCGGCGGTCAATTCAACGGCAAGCGCTCCGATGTTTTCCGCAAGCCTTTCTGTTTTCTTGGTGCCTGGGATCGGCACGATGTCTTTGCCCTGCGCCAGCAGCCAAGCCAGGGCGAGTTGGCCAAGCGTGCAGCGCCTTTCCTGGGCGATCTCTTCGATGCCGCGGACCAGTGACAGGTTGTGATTGATGTTTTCCGTCGCGAAGCGCGGGTGTCGCCGCCGCGTGTCGCCGTCCGACATGCCGGTCGGATCGTCGACCACGCCGGTCAGCAAGCCACGTCCAAGCGGAGAGTACGCGACAAAGCCGATCTTGAGTGCGCGGGTCGTGCGCAGCGTCTCCTCGGCCTCGGTGCGATACAGCAACGAGAACTCGTTTTGCACGACCGCAATCTCGTGCACGGCGTGAGCCCGGCGAATCGTTTCCGGCCGAGCTTCGCTCAGGCCCAGAGCGCGGACCTTGCCTTGTTCGACCAACCGGGCCATGGCGCCGACGGTGTCTTCGACCGGAACGGTCGGATCGATGCGGTGCTGGTAGTACAGATCGATGACCTCGACGCCCAGCCGCTTGAGGCTGGCCTCGCAAGAGCTGATGACATATTCGGGACGGCCATCGGCGATCTTGCCGTCGCGTCCGCCGACGTTGCCGAACTTGGTCGCCAAGACCACTTCGGAGCGACGCCCCTTGATGGCCTTGCCGACGAGTTCCTCGTTATGGCCGGCGCCATAGGCGTCCGACGTATCGAGCAACGTTATGCCCCGATCCAGCGCCTCGCGAATAAGGGCGATTCCTTCCGCGTCATTACTTGCGCCATAAACGCCGGAGAGCGACATGCATCCAAGTCCGATCGCGGATGTTTGGATGCCTGACGAGCCCAGCGAACGTGTTGGGAGACGACTATCGTTTGCCATATCAATCGCTTTCTTGATCTCGACCTGACTGCGCACGTCCGCTCAAATCGCCCATTGGCTGCATTTGCGGAAGAGCTTCTGCCGCGACCGCTACCGGCGCATCGGTGACTCCGGAGGGACTGGCAGTGTCCATATCCGGAAACCGCGCAAATGTCTGCCTTGGATCGTTGTCGACCGAGACGAAGCCGTCCGCGCGTAGGGCGGATTAGCGACGCGTAATCCGGGCTGTGCGGCCGAAAATGTCGATCGCCGGCTGACGGTTTTCGCGCGGTGAGGCCCAGTCGCGACGTGCACGCTGCGTCCCTTCTCCCCATCAGCGCGTTCACGCGCGTCTTTGACGCGCTATTGGGGGAGAAGGACAGGATGAGGGGGTTCGGACGGTGGAGTTTGTTCTGAAGCTTCCGAACCCCCTCACCCCACCCTCTCCCCTGCGGGGAGAGGGTGATCACGATCGTCGCCCAGTCGTCTCTTTTTAGTTGACATATGTCCCTATTACAGTTACAACACAATCCTCGCTCCAATGAAGGACATGACGCGGAGGCACATCGCGTCATGGGAGCGAGGGCGGTGCCCGCGGGCGGCTTTGCAGGCTGCTCCCGGGCGGCTTGGGCATCATGTCTCCCGGCATTACGACCGGGGTGGGAGGTGCATCCCTGGACTGGGACAGGCGAAGGCGGGTAACGCCCGTGCAGACCACGTCCCAGGAAGCCTGGCCTG
>JBAUYI010000372.1:0-8502 GCA_049584715.1 Xanthobacteraceae bacterium | reverse complement strand
GTGTGGATGTGGATGGAATTGCGGGCATCGTCCGTATTGTGCTTGCACGCTGTGGCAAGCCATGGCCTTCTCCCCAGTCGTCGACAGGTTATTCATTGCTCACGATGGCCCCAGCACCGGGTTACTTTCATCTGCACCTGATTTCGGACGCGACCGGCGAGACCTTGATCACGGTCGCGCGCGCCGCGGCGGCGCAATACGCCAAAGTCCAGCCGGTGGAGCATGTGCATCCCCTGATACGCACGCAGAAGCAACTCGACCGGGCGCTCGCCGATCTCGAAGAATCGCCCGGTATCGTGCTCTATACGCTGCTCGAGGAGAATTTGGTCGAACGGCTGGAGACCAAGTGCCGCGACCTCGGCCTGCCGTGCCTGTCGATCCTCGGACCTGTCCTGCACCTGTTCCAGGCCTATCTGGGCGCCGAAACCACCCACAAGGTCGGCGCGCAGCATACGCTCAATGCCGAATATTTCCGCCGTATCGATGCGCTCAACTACACGATGATGCATGACGATGGCCAGCAGGCCGACGATCTGGAGGAAGCGGACGTCGTGCTGGTCGGGGTATCGCGGACGTCGAAGACACCGACCTCGATCTATCTCGCCAATCGCGGCGTGAAGACCGCGAACGTGCCGCTGGTGCCAGGGGTCTCGTTGTCGCCCAATGTCGAACGGCTGTCACGGCCGCTGGTCGTCGGCCTGTTCGCCACCCCCGAGCGCATCGTGCAAATTCGGCAAAACCGGTTGCTCGGCCTCAAGGTAGAGCGCGACGACGATCAATACATTGACCGTCAGGCGGTCACCGAGGAGATCGCCGCCTCGCGCCGGCTATGCGCGAAGCACAATTGGCCGCTGATCGACGTGACCCGGCGCTCGATCGAAGAAACCGCGGCTGCGGTTATGGCGCTGCTTGGCGAGCGCCGCCGGCACAAGGTGTCGTGACCCATGCCGTTGTGGCTCGCCGCGGCGCCGCTGGTGCTGGCCTCCAGAAGCGCGGTGCGCCGAACACTGCTGCAGACCGCCGGCGTTCCAGTCGAGATATGCCCGGCCGACATCGACGAGCGCGGCGTGGAAGCGTCCGCGCCCTTGCAGGCGCCGGTGGCGATCGCGGCGCTCTTGGCCCGTGAAAAAGCGTCCGTCATAGCTGGACGCAATCGCGAGCGCCTGATCCTCGGCGCCGATCAGACCCTCTCGCTCGACGGCCGGCGATTTACCAAACCAGCCGACCGGATGGCGGCCCGGGCGCAGTTGCGCGCGCTGTCGGGCCGTACCCATGAGCTTTATTCGGCGATCGCCTTTGTCCAAGACGGCACGGTGCTGTTCGAATATGTCGGTGTCGCGCGCCTGACCATGCGCACAGTTTCGGACCGTTTCCTCAGCGACTACCTCGACGCTGTTGGCGATGCCGTGACCGCGAGCGTGGGTGCCTATCAGCTCGAAGGCCTTGGCATTCAGCTTTTCGAGCGCATCGACGGTGATTATTTCACCGTATTGGGCTTACCGCTGACGACGGCGCTGGATTTCCTGCGCCGCCACGGATGTCTGGCACAATGAGCGGCGCGCGACCCTTCGTGCTGTGTCTGACCGGCTCGCTCGCCATGGGCAAGTCGACGGCGGCAAAATTCTTCGCCGAAGCCGGCGTGCCGGTGCACGATTCCGATGCCGTGGTGCACGCGCTTTACGAAGGCGAAGCGGTGGCCGCCATCGAGGCGGCATTTCCCGGCACGACGTCTGGCGGCAGAGTGGACCGCGGCAAGCTTGCGGCAAAAGTCATCGACGACAAGACGGCGCTGGCGCGGCTGGAAGCCATAGTACATCCGCTGGTCGCCAAGGCCCGCGACAAGTTCCTTGCCGACGCACAGGTGCGCGGCAGCCCCGTCGTCGTGCTCGATATCCCGCTGCTGTTCGAGATCGGCGGCAGCGACCGTTGCGATGCCGTGGTCGTGGTCTCGGCGCCCGCCGAAGTCCAGCGCAGCCGCGCCGCGGCGCGGCCGGGAATGACCGAGGAGAAATTCGCAAGCCTGTTAGCCAAACAGATGCCGGATGCGGAAAAGCGCGCCCGCGCCGATTTTATCGTGGATAGCTCGCAGAGCTTCGATCACACCCGCGCCCAGGTACACGACATTCTCAAAGCGATCGCTAAAATGCCGCGAAAGCCCTGATTCGTTGCCGCGATTGGAGATGTGATGCGTGAAATCGTGTTCGATACCGAGACCACTGGCCTCGATCCGCTGCAGGGCGATCGGCTGGTCGAGATCGGCTGCATCGAGCTGGTCAGTCGCTTTCCGACCGGCAAGGTATTCCATTGCTACTTCAACCCGCAGCGCGACATGCCGGAACAGGCTTTCAAGATTCACGGGCTGTCGAGCGAGTTTCTCAAGGACAAATCGCTGTTCGCCGACAAGGTTGACGAGCTCGTCGCCTTTTTCGGCGACGCCCAGCTTATCGCCCACAATGCGATGTTCGATCTGGGTTTTCTCAACGCCGAATTGGAGCGCGCCGGCCGCGCCACGGTAAATCGCGAGCGCATGATCGACACGCTTACCATCGCGCGCCGCAAGCACCCGGGCGGGTCGAACCGGCTCGACGACTTGTGCGTGCGTTATGCCATCGACAATTCGCGCCGCACCAAGCACGGCGCGCTGCTCGATGCTGAATTGCTGGCCGAGGTCTATGTCGAGTTGATCGGCGCGCGGCAAGCGTCACTCGTACTCTCGCAAGCCGCGACGGCGACCGCTGCGGCCGGCATGGCGATCGTCGTGCGCGAGCGCGCCGTGCCGCTTGCCGCAAGAGTGACGGACGAGGAGCGCGCCGCGCACCAGCGGTTTGTCGAAACGCTCGGCGACGGCGCGATCTGGCGCGACTACGTTAATTTGGGTTTGGCGGTCAAGTCGGATTGAGCGGCGGTGATGCCGGCGACGCCGCCAAACGCTGGCGATACAGCTCGACGAAATCGATCGGGTTGAGCAGTAGCGGCTGGAAGCCGCCGTTGCGCACCGAGGTGGCGACGATTTCGCGGGCGAACGGGAACAACAGGCGCGGGCATTCGATCAATACGAACGGCTGCAGGCTATCCGACGGCACGTTGGCGACGCGGAACATGCCGGCAAAGACCAATTCGAAGCTGTACAGCACCAGGCCGTCGGATTCGGCCTTGCCCTCCAGACGCAACGTCACCTCGAAGTCGGTCTCGCTTGCCGGCGCGGCTTCGACATTGACCTGAATGTTGATCGTCGGCTGCTGCGTGCTCGGCGCGAGCGAGCGCGGGGCATGCGGGTTCTCGAACGACAGATCCTTCACATATTGCCCGAGAACGGCGATCTGAGGCATCGCCATCTGTGGCTGGGGGCCGCCATTTGTCGTCGACATACTGATCTCCGGCGCGCGCAGACGTCGCGAGTTTGGCTAACACAGGGCAGGCAGGCGAACAATGGCGGCTGACGGGCGGCCATTGGGGCGGTATTGCCGCCGATTTCGGCGCCCCTGCCCAATTGACGGCCAACATGGCCTCAAGCCCCGGGGCATGGGCGGCCGTGCTCAAGATACCGTCGCCTGCAATGTTGGCGCGGCGGCCGGCAATCGTTTAGACTTTCGCACGGGCGCGCTGTTGTCATGTCGAGCGGCCTCTGGATGGCACCCCGCGCGTGCTTACATAACGAGTGGGAACCGGGTTCCCGCCTGCTAATCGTGGCTTTGGGCTGTCATTAAGGAACACATCGTTCCGCCAATTGCGATGCCGAGAGAATGTCAAACGTGTTCGACATCTACACCATCATCTTTCTGGCGCTCGCAGTATTCATTTTCCTGCGGCTTCGCAGCGTGTTGGGCCAACGCACCGGGCGCGAACGGCCGCCCTACGACCCGTATTCGGCGCGTGACGTGGTGCGCAGCCCGGCGACCGACAAGGTTGTAACGCTGCCGACGCCGGCAGCGGCGGAAACGTCGCCACGGCCGGCCGAGCCGGCTCAGCCCGCGGGCGAGCGCTGGAAAGGCATCGCCGAAAGCGGCTCGCCGGTCGCGGCCGGGCTCGATGCGATTGCGGCGGCGGACGCCAATTTCGATGCGCAACATTTCATCGCCGGCGCGCGCGCTGCCTATGAGATGATCGTCACCACCTTTGCCGAGGGCGATCGCCGTCAGTTGCGCAATCTGTTGTCGCGCGAGGTCTTCGAGGGTTTCGATGCCGCGATCACCGAACGGGAAAACCACGGCGAGACCGCCGAAACGCGCTTTGTCTCGGTCGACGGCTCGACCATCACGGCGGCCGAGCTGCGCAAAAGCACGGCGCAGATCACCGTCCGCTTCGTCTCCAAGCTCGTTTCCTCGACGCGCGACCGCAACGGCACCGTGATCGACGGCAACGCCGAGAAGGTCACCGACGTCACCGATGTTTGGACGTTCGCGCGCGACGTCACCTCGCGCGATCCCAACTGGAAAGTGGTCGCGACGGAAGCCGGACAATAACGCCGATGGCGGCCTATTGCCGGGTTTTTTGTTTGTTCGTGCTGCTTATCGGTCTGGCCGGCAAATCGCCCGCGGCACGGGCTGCGGAAACCGAGCCGATCAAATTTACCGACACGCAATACGAGCCGGCCGAATGGGCCGACGTCGACGGCTGGGCGAACGACGATCATGCGGCGGCGTTTTCGACGTTTCTCGCCAGCTGCCGCGTGCTCACGGTCACCAGGCAGCGGTCGGGCCGCGACGCAAGTCCGGTCGGCGACGCGCTCAAGGATGTCTGTACCCGCGCGCTCGCGGCCATTCCGCTCGACGACAACGGCGCGAAAAAATTCTTCGAGGATAATTTCACGCCGCTGCGTATCAACAAGCTCGGCGATGCGTCAGGCTTTCTCACCGGCTATTACGAGCCCATTATCGAAGGCTCCAGCGTGCGGACGGATCAGTTCACGGCGCCGCTCTATCGGCGGCCGCCCAATCTTGTCGTGGCCGGGCGGCGCAAGCTCGGCGACGCTTTCCCGTCGAAGGGCGTCAAAGTCGGCCGCCGTGTCGGCCGCCGCAAGATGGTGCCGTATTACGACCGCGGCGAGATCGAGAATGGCGCGCTCGACGGCTGGCACCTGGAAATCTGCTGGCTGCACGATCCGGTCGACGTACTGTTCGCGCAGATCCAGGGCTCGGCGCGGATCAGGCTGGAGGATGGCACCATCCTGCGCGTCAACTACGATTCCCATAACGGCTGGCCCTATACACCGGTCGGGCGCGTGCTGATCGATCGCAAAGTGGTCCCCAAGGACGAAATGTCCATGCAGCGCATCCGCGAGTGGATGGACGCCAATCCAGATCAGGCCAAGGAGCTGCGGGCGCAGAACAAATCTTATGTTTTCTTCCGCATCACCGACCTCGCCACCGAGGACGAGGCGATCGGCGCCGAGGGCGCTCCGCTGGTTCCCGGCCGCTCGATTGCGGTCGATCATGCCTTGCATGTCTATGGCACGCCGTTCTTCATCGCCGCCGATTTGCCGCTCGCCAACGAAAAGGCGGCGACGAAATTCCGCCGCCTGATGGTGGGGCAGGATACCGGTTCGGCCATCGTCGGCCCGGCGCGCGCCGATATCTATTTCGGCGCCGGCGACGAGGCGGCGCGCATGGCCGGCCGGATCAAGAATCCCGGTAATTTCGTCATGCTGCTGCCGCGCGCGCTCGATCCGGTCGAAGCCGGCCGCGACACGCCGTTGCCGCCGGAGCGGCCGAGCGCGTTCACCCTCAGCGCCACCACCATGGAAGATCCCACGGATGTGCCGCTGCCGGAACCAAAACCAACCGTCGAACCGGCGCCAAAACCCGCCGCCGCTGCAGCAGCTGCGCCAAAACGAAAACCGCGACCAAAGCCATGAGCCGTCGCCGGCAATTGAGCGACGAAGAAGAGGCTTTGTGGGCCGGCTTCACACGCTCGATTAAGCCATTGAAGCCGGCGAAGCCGGGCGCCAACACGAGCCTGAAGTCTTCCGCAACACCACCAGTCGCAAATACCCCCGCGCCGTTGCAGACGCGAAGCCATCCCGTCGCGCCGCGTGAAACGCGGCCTGCACCATCGCCGCCGCTCGCGCCGCTCGGACGGCGGCTCAAACAGCGCGTCGCGCGCGGCCGCGAATCGATCGACGCGCGCCTCGACCTGCACGGCATGACGCAGCAACAGGCGCACACGGCGCTGCTGCGTTTCCTGCATCGCGCTCAAGCCGATGGCGTCAAGACCGCGCTCGTCGTCACCGGCAAAGGCTTGCGCAAATCATCGAGCAGCGACGGACGTGATGCCGACAGCAGGCCCGGCGTGCTCAAGCGCCAAGTGCCAATGTGGCTCGCCTTGCCGGAATTCCGCCTGCTTGTCGTCGGCTTCGACGACGCCCACGTCGGTCACGGCGGCGAAGGCGCGCTTTATGTCCGCCTGCGGCGCGGCAAGTAAGCCGTGCTATTAACCATAACCATTGGAATTTCATACGGCGGGCAAGAATCGGTCAATGTCGTCTGCGACAACGGCGTACGCGATCGGAATGCCAGCAATCGGAGTGCGACAGATCATGTCCGAGACCGCCGATATCCAAACGAAGCCGAAGCCCGCGCGCGATAATTCGAAAGATAAACGCACCCTCGATCAGGTTGAGAAGTGGATGGAGATGATCCGCGAGATCAGCCGCGAGCCGGTGAAGAGTTAGTCGATCTTCAAGCCCGCCGTCTTGATGACGGCATTCCACTTTTCGGCATCGGCTTTGAGAAAATCCCGCAGCTCCTCGGGTGAAGAGCCGCGCGCCGCATAGGCGGAACGCGCGAGTTGCTCGACAGTGGCCGGCTCAGCCAGCGCGGCGGTGATATCGGCGCTCATTTTCGTGACGATGTCCGGCGGGGTCTTCTTCGGCACGAACACGCCCTGCCACGAATCGACCACATAACCGGCAACGCCCGCCTCGGCGATGGTCGGCAAGTCCGGCTCCGCCGGCGCTCTTTTGCTGCCGGTCGTGCCGAGCGCGCGCACTTGGCCCGAGCGCGAATAGGTCAGCAACTCGCCGCTGCCGAAATAGCAATCGATGCGGCCGGGAATGAGATCGATGAACGCCGGCGCCGCGCCGCGATAGGGCGCATGCGTCATCTGGATTCCGGCCTTCTGCAGAAAAAATTCTTCGGCGAGATGCGGCGCGCTGCCGGTGCCGGGTGAGCCCATGACGAGCTTGCCCGGACGCGATTTCACGTAGGCGACGAATTCCATGACCGTCTTGGCCGGCGAGGAATTCGGCACGAACATGAAGAACGGAAATTTCGCCACCAGCGAGACCGGCGCCAGATCGGCGACCGGATCGTAGTCGAGCGCATGATAGAGCGTGGCGTTCACGGCGAGCGACGAGGTGCCGTAGAGCACCGTATAGCCGTCAGGATCGGCGTGGGCGACATAGGCATTGCCGATATTGGTGCCGCCGCCGGATTTGTTCTCGATGACGACCTGCTGGCCCCACCGCTTCGACAGCTGTTCGGACAGCACGCGGGCGACCGAATCGGTCGGCCCTCCGGCCGCCAGCGGCACGATCATGCGCACCGCACGATTGGGCCAGGCATCGGCCCGCGCGGCGCGCGTGATTACGTTTGGCGCCAGCACAGACGCGGCGGAAAATGCAATTAGCCGGCGACGTGTGAGCACGGCCTCACTCCCGATCCATTCGCATCAAGATTAGCCGCGATTACCTGCTCATGCCACGTCGCAGGCTGCGTCACGCTGACCGGGGCGTAAGGTGCGCCGCGCGCTAGAGGATAAACCGGCTCAAATCCGCATTCTTGGCGAGGTCGCCGACGTGCTTGTGCACATAGGCGGCGTCGATTTTCATGGTTTCTCCGGAGCGGTCCGGCGCGGCGAACGAGACCTCGTCGAGCACCCGTTCCATCACCGTCTGCAGGCGGCGGGCGCCGATATTCTCCACGCTCGAATTCACCGCCACCGCCACGTCGGCGACCGCATCGATGGCATCCTCGGAGAATTCCAGCGTCACGCCTTCGGTCGCCAGCAGCGCGATATATTGCTTGATCAGGGACGCTTCCGGCTCGGTGAGGATGCGCCGCATGTCGTCGCGGGTCAGCGGCTTGAGCTCGACGCGGATCGGCAGCCGGCCTTGCAGCTCGGGCAACAGGTCCGACGGTTTTGAGATATGGAAAGCGCCCGAGGCGATGAACAGGATGTGATCGGTCTTCACCGAGCCATGCTTGGTGGCCACCGTGGTGCCTTCGATCAGCGGCAAGAGATCGCGCTGCACGCCCTCGCGCGATACGTCGGCACCCATGCGGCCTTCGCGGGCGCAGATCTTGTCGATCTCGTCGAGGAACACGATGCCGTTGTTCTCGACGGTCTTGATCGCTTCTTGGGTGAGTTGATCGTTGTCGAGCAGCTTGTCGGATTCCTCGTTAATCAGGATGTCGTAGGATTCGTGCACGGTGACCCTGCGCGTCTTGGTGCGGCCGCCGCCGAGCTTGCCGAAAATGTCGCCGATCGAGACCGCGCCCATCT
>JBAUYI010000371.1:0-23793 GCA_049584715.1 Xanthobacteraceae bacterium | reverse complement strand
GGCGGTCGACGACGCCGCGCACGATCGCGGAGAGGCGCGGGATGCGGATGACGCCGTATTCGCCGCGGCTCGGCGGAAAATCAGCTTTCTCGTACATCACCGACACCGATTCGTTGTGCACCGGCACGAAGGCGGTGGTCTCCAGGCGCCGGCGCACATCGGCATAGGCGCGCACCGTCCCCGGCGCCGGGTCGGTGACGAACAGCACGATCGGCTCGATCGAACGCCGCCGCGCCTCCTGGACGAAGCCGATCTCGGTCATGACGTCGAAGAACTGCTCGAACAGGCCATAGCCCAGGTCGATGACGGTGGTGCGCGGAACACCGGCGAGCAGTCGGTCGAACAGCGCCATCTGCCCGGGCGTGTCGGCAATATTCATCGTCGCGACGAGATCCGGAAAATAGCCGGCAAATGTCGGCTCGCGCGGATCGAGGTCATAGCCGACCAGCGCGCGGCCGTTGTCTCGGAAGAATTCGACCAGGAGGCGCGCGATCAGCGTCTTGCCGACGCGCGGGCGAGGCGAAGCGACGATGTAAAGCGGCGCCTGCTGCGGCATGCCGGCAATCGGTCCATTCCCGATAAACGAACGCCGTACTGGCCTCACTTTGCTCCCCCGCGGGCGGGGGAGGGAAGGGGCTTACTGCGCGGTTCTGACGACTTGCACGCGCGGGCCGCCGGCCGGCGCAGCGGCGGTGGCGACGAAGTCGTTCAGCTTGATGCGATCGTATTCACCCCAGACATTGCCGAGCCAGTGCCGGACATAGCCGCGCAGCACGAACGAGTAATTGGCCGCATCGCCTTTGATGTTCTTGTTGGCGACGAAGGTGAGGAACGGAACGGAGGCGAGCTCGACCTGCTCGTAGGCCATCTCGTTGAGTTTTGGGATGGTGATCTCGACGGCGTCCTTGAACCTCTTGAAATAGGCCGCGTGGGTCGGCTGGTCCCATTCGAAGAAGCTGGTGTTGTTGAAGTAGTTCTTGACCAGGAAATATTTGGCGTCGGTGGTGAAAGTCGAGGTGTCCTCGATCTCGTTGAGCGAAGCGATCGAGGAGCCGAGAATGTGGAACACGGCGAAGTTGAGCTGGCCCTTTTTCACCGCCTCGAGAAAGCCGATGTCGCGCAGCGAGCGCAAGGTCGGCGACAACAGCCCGGCGCGCACGTCGATCACCGTCACGCTGGCGTCGGTGGTCGACAGCGTGTCGAAGATCCGCATCTGGTCGGGGACCGAAGTGACGTCGACGATGTCGCTGATGTCGGGATGGAAGCGCTTCAAGGTGCCCTTGGGCGATTCGGTATCGAAGGCGCGCGTCGGCACGTGATGCGCCGTGAAATAATCGAGCAGCGTCCGGGCCACGGTCGTCTTGCCGACGCCGCCCTTGTCCGCGCCCACCACGACCACTGTTGGCTTCGCCATTGTCCTGATCCCCGCTGACCCCGTTCGCCTTGAGGCGTCGTCCGTCCGGCTCAGCAAATCCACCGGAAAACCGCGGCCAACCCGAACACTTCCCGCAAATCTTTCCGTTAATGGAGTCTTACACAGAGCCGGCTCTGTTTGGAAGCCTCCAGATGCAGCAGGTGGCTGCGAACGCGCTGCGTAATGCCTATTTTCAAAGGGATATGGTTAATTGTGACCCGATTGCGACGTGGTGCCGGAGTGCGGTCCCCACGGTCCGGAAGATGATTCCGATGACGAGCCCGGAGAAGCGCCTTTACCCTCGCCCGATTCGTCCACCGCCGGGCCCCACGGACCGCGCGGCGGCGGTGGTTCGGATCGGTCGTCGTCCGTGTCGCTTGCCTGCGGCGGCAGCGCCAGCGGGCCGGGATCGTGGCCGCCGGCGAACTTGACCAGGGCCGCGACCCGGCTGTCGACACTCGGATGGGTATCGAACAGCTCGCCGAATCCTTGGCGCGGGTTGTCGATGCACATTTCCATCACCGCAGAGGTCGTGCCCGGCAATTCGCCGCGGCCCTCGATCTTGCGCAGCGCCGAAATCATGGCGTCGGGATTCTTGGTGAGCTCGACCGAGCCGGCATCGGCGAGGAATTCCCGCGAGCGTGACAGCGCCAGGCGAATGACGAACGACAGGAAATAAGCCACGGCAATCAGCCCGACGGCGATCAGGATGGCGATGGCCGCGCCGCCGCCGCGGCGGTCGTCGTCGGAGCGGCCGCGAAAGCTGAAGCCGTTGTAGAACCACAGGCGAAACACCAATTCGGCGAAGAACGAGACGACACCGGCGATGATGACGGCGACCACCATCATGCGCACGTCGCCGTTGCGGATATGGGTGAGCTCGTGGCCGAGCACGGCTTCGATCTCGGCGTCGTTGAGCCGGTTGATGAGCCCCGTCGTCACCGTGATCGAATACTGCTTGTCGCTCATGCCGGTGGCGAAGGCATTGAGTGCGTCGCTCTCCATCACCTTGAGCTTGGGCATGGTGATGCCGCGCGAGATGCACAGATTCTCCAGGATATTGTAGAGCCGCGGCTCCTCGGCGCGCGTCACTTCGCGGCCGCCGGTCAGTGCGTCGATCATGTTTTGGTGGAAGTAATAGGCGATCACCACCCACAGCGCGGTGCCGATGGTCGCCCACGGCGCGGCCTGGAGAAAATCGTTCCACGCCAGCTGCATCAACACATCGCTGCCGGCGTCGACCGAGAGCGCTTCCGCCGCCAGCGCGCCGGCATAGACCATCAGGTAGATGAGGAAGAACAGCCCGATCAGCAGCGCGATCGAACGCCGCCGGTTCGACTGGATATGGCTATAGAGCCCGTAAGCGGCCATTGTTAGCACGTCATTCCGGGGCGCGGCCCAACGGGTCCGGCCCGAAGTGGCCGGCCCCATGACAGGCTCCGGCCGCGAACCCGGAATCCATAATCACGAGGCAAGAGGGTTTTGTTGGACCGTCTCATACTTGATATGGCGGTGGTTATGGATTCCGGGTTCCAAGCTTCGCTTGGCCCCGGAATGACAAGTTAGAATTTCACCTGCGGCGCGTCGGTGACGGCTTTGCGGTCGTCGCCGAGGTCGAAAAAATCCTTCTGTGCGAAACCGAAGGAGGCGGCGAACAAAGCGGCCGGGAAGCGCTGGATGCCGGTATTGTATTCCTGCACCGCATTGTTGAAGAAGCGCCGCGACGCGGCGATCTTGTTCTCCAGATCCGACAGCTCCGCCTGCAATTGCTGGAAATTGGCGGATGCCTTGAGGTCCGGATAGGATTCCGAGAGCGCGAACAATTGCCGCAGCGCGCCTGAGAGCATGTTTTCGGCCGCCGCTTGCTGCGCCGGCCCTTGCGCCGACACGGCCGCGTTGCGCGCCTTGACGACCTCGTCCAGCGTGCCGCGTTCGTGCGCGGCGTAGCCCTGTACCGTCGCGACCAGGTTGGGAACGAGATCGTGCCGCTGCTTGAGCTGCACGTCGATGTCGGCAAAGGCCTGGTTGACCCGTTGCCGCATGGAAATGAGGCCGTTGTAGACCGTGACCGCCCACAGAACGAGAACGACGATCACCGCAAGCACGATTATGGTCGAAGACATGATGGGGCTCCTAGGGGACGCGGTGGCGGTAAAACCGGTTTCGCAGCCTTAACCAACAGCATAGCCGTTGCCGGGCTACCGCCGATAGAGGAGGGTTAACGGCCTCGTTAAGCTTAGCTTCGAATGGTCGTCGCGCGGCCTGTCCGGTCGTTGTAAATCCAAAGCGGACAAATAGGTACGCGCCATGCTGAAGCAATATGTCAGTTCGCCGTCGTCCGCCGGGTCGGACGCTGACATGGCCGCGTTCGCGTTGCCGGCAAGCGAGCCGCTGCCGCGGGACGATTTAAGCGAAATCCGTGAGGACGCCGGCGCGATGGCGCAAACCGTGCGCGATCAGCTGGCGCGCGAGGTTGCCGACATCGAAACCGCCACCGCCGCGCTGCGCCGGGCCGAGCCGGCGCTGGAATCCTGGACCAAGGCGCCGGCCAATACCGGCGGCAAGCCGCGTCCGGTGTGGCTCCTCATCGGCGTGCTCTGGCTGTCGACGGCGCTGGTCACCGCCGGCGCGGTCGTGGTGATCGCTTCGCTGGCGGGCTGAAAATTTTCCAATTCGTCAATTGTTTCCCGGATGCGATGCAGCGCCATCAGCGCGTTCACGCGCGTCTTCGACGCGCTATGGCGGTGCATCGCTGATCCGGGATCGCTCTGGACTCGGCGTTTGTTACGATCCCGGGTCAGCAGCGCACCACTTCGTGCTGCGCTGCGCCCGGGAAACCAGCCTCAATACGCGTTGCGATATCCCGCCGGCGACAGCACGGTGCGGAGGATGATCTGCAGATCGAGCCAGAGCGACCAGTTGTCGATATAGAACAGGTCGTGCTCGAGGCGCTTTTGCATTTTCTCCTCGGTGTCGACCTCGCCGCGGCAGCCGTGGATTTGCGCCCAGCCGGTGATGCCGGGCTTGACGTTGTGGCGGCGCGCGTAGAGCGCGATGCGCTGCTCATATTCGTGATCGTGTGCCAGCGCGTGCGGCCGCGGGCCGACCAGCGACATGTCACCGGTGAGCACGTTAAAGAGCTGCGGAATCTCGTCGATGTTCCAGCGCCGCAAGAAGCGGCCGATCCGGGTCAGCCGCGGATCGTCGCGGGTCGCTTGCGCGATCACCGGGCCGTCGTCGAGCGTGCGCATGGTGCGAAATTTGATGATGCGGAACGGCTGTTGATTGAAGCCGTAGCGGCGCTGCACAAAGAAAACAGGTCCCGGACTGTCGAGCCAGACCAGCGCGGCGACGACGATGAGCAGCGGCGTGAGCGCAATGAGCGCGACCGCCGCGACCACCAGGTCGAACAACCGCTTGCGCGCGATCTCCGTGCGCGTCAGCGGCCGGCGCGTCAGCTGCAGGCTGGTCACCGGGCCGAGTTTTGAGAGCTTGACCTCTTCGAATTTGTGCAGAATCTGCTCGGGGCCGATATGGATCTCGACCGGCAGCGTCATGAAGGTCTCGGCGCAGCGCTCGATGGTCTCGGTCTGCGACCACGGCAGCAGGAGGAAAATGGCGTCGGGTTCGAGGCTGCGCACGCTGGCGACGGCCTCGGCGAAATCGCGGTCGAGCATGGTGTGCCGGGCCTCGGCAGAAGCGGTGGCGGCAACCGGGGTGAGGAAGCGGCAGCCGACGATGTTGATGCCGTGGGTCCACGGCTCGTAGCGGTTGACGAAGCCGTTGACGTTGGCGCCGGTGCCGATCAGAAAAATGCGCTGCGCCGAAATCAGCCCGGCGGCACGCGCGCGCGCGGTGACCTGCACGATGAAGAAGCGCAAGGCGACGAGGCCGGCCAGGGTGGCGACATAGAACAGCACGATCCAGGCGCGCGAATATTCGGCGCTGGTTTGCGCCAGGAAGCCGACCATCAGCAGGCAGATCACCGTGACGTTCCACACTTGGATGATGCGGCCGCCATTCGGCTTGAAGGTGCAAAAGTTCGGCAGCCGGTATTCGCCGCGATACATGTTGGACACGGCGAAGATGCTGGCGGCGAGAATGCCGACTTGGAGGAACAGGGTGACGTTGCCGGGCTTGCCGTAGGCGGCGAGGTGATAAGCGATGCCGGTCAGGCAGGCCATGGCGACGATGAAGGCGACGTCGGTGAGGAAGATCGTGGCGGCAAACGTGCCGCGCAGCAACACCGCCCGCGCGCGCAGGTACCGGCCGGTCTGCGGCCGCGACGCCAGCGTGTAGCTCGGGTGCGTATTCATTGCCTCTGTCGCGGTGTTGCCGATGCGAATTCCGACAGTGCCCCGAATTGAGACACCAGCGGCGGTCACACCGCTGTCTCGCCAGAACCATGCCAACGGGGCAAAGCGCGCGACGGCGGGCAAAAGTTGACGCCGAACGCCGCGTTAAGATTAATGCTGCCGTCAGTCGGCGTGCCGTGGGAGGAAGACCGTGCAAGGCAAGATCGCGCTCGAAGAGCATTTCGCCATTCCCGAAACACTGGAGGATTCCCATGGCTACTTTCCCGAGCGCGTCTGGCAGGAGGTCAAGCACAGGGTCATGGATATCCAGGAGCGGCGCATTGCCGAGATGGACCGGCACGGCATCGAGATGATGCTGCTGTCGCTCAACGCTCCGGCGGTGCAGGCCATTCCCGATCCGGCACAGGCCGCCGCCATCGCGCGCAGGTCCAACGACTATCTCGCCGAACAGGTGCACAAACGGCCGGACCGCTTCCAAGGCCTTGCCGCGCTCGCCATGCAGGATCCCGACGGGGCGACGCGCGAACTGGAGCGCTGCGTCAAGGAGCTGGGCTTTCGCGGCGCGCTGGTCAACGGCTTCTCGCAAGTGGGCAATGCCGAGACCACCGCTTACTACGACCTGCCGCAATACCGGCCGTTCTGGGCCATGGCCGAAAAGCTCGACGTGCCGTTTTATCTGCATCCGCGCAATCCGCTGCCGCGCGATGCAAAAATCTACGAAGGCCATCCGTGGCTGCTCGGCCCGATCTGGGCGTTCGGCCACGAGACTGCGGTGCATGCATTGCGCCTGATGGCGTCAGGGTTATTCGACGCCCATCCGCGGCTACAAATCATCCTCGGCCATATGGGCGAGAACCTGCCGTTCGCGATGTGGCGGGTCGACAATGCCAATGCCTGGATCGAGAACCGGCACAGCTGGCCGGCCAAGAAGCGGCTGAGCGATTATTTCCGCGAAAATTTTTATGTCACCACGTCGGGCAATTTCCACACGCCGGCGCTCTACAACACCATGCTGGAAATCGGCGCCGACCGCATCATGTTCTCGACCGACTGGCCGTTCGAGAACATCGACCACGCTGCGGTGTGGTTCGATGCCTGCCCGATCAGCGAGAACGACCGCTTGAAGATCGGGCGGGAGAATGCGCGGCGGCTATTTCGGCTGGGAAACTAGGGCGACGCGCCGCTCTACTCCGCCGCAACCGCCACATCGGCGATGAACTGCGACACCCATTTGTTCCGGCGTTTTACGTTCGTCCGGTAGAGCGTCTCGAACTCGGCTTCGGGAAACGAATGGGTCGAGGGCCGCTTCATCAGCGTGTCCGCCCAGGTCTTCAGCCGCGGAAATTTTTCGATGACGCCGAGCGGTTTTATGCGGTCGAGAAAGACATAGCGCTGCAGGAACGGCGCATAGCCGGCATCGACCAGCGAATATTTGGCCCCGTTGAAAAACGGTCCGGCGCCTTGCTTCTCGAGCGCCCGCTCGAGCCGCTCGAACGCCGGCGGAATTTTCGCGGCCGCCGCCTTGTAGGCGGCTTCATCGTCCGCATAGGCCGTTGCCGTCACGGAATCGGCAAAGGTCGGCACGTAGTCGGTCCAGGCGCGGTTGATCGCGCGCAATACCGGATCGTCCGGATGCAGCCGCGGCGCGATCGTGTCGTCGAGATACTCGTTGATCGCATTGGATTCGAACAGCGACACCGTGTCGTCGATGCGCAGCACCGGCACTTTCTTGTGCGGCGAAATGGCGAGGAACCAGTCGGGACGATTGTCCGGCTCGATATGGCGGAACTCGAAGTCGACCTTCTTTTCGCGCAACACGATCGCCGCGCGCTGCACCCAAGGGCAGGTCTTGAAGCTGACCAAAAGATATTTCGCCATGATGTCCTCGCCGTTCTGTGCGCGTCGCCGCGCATGAGCTTGCGCCGATTCAACTCCCTTGCACGGCGGAATACAAGCGAGGTGCCTGCGTCGGCGAAACGATGTCGATCATTTCGGCAGGTAGGCTTCGGTATAGAGCTTCGCCATGTCGGGCTCGCCCTCCATGAGCTTCATCTCGCCAAAGGACCGCTTTAAAACCGCCAACGCGTCCGGATCGAACCGGCAATCCCTGGTGTGCATGCCGATGGTCAGATCGTATACCCGCGACATCACGGTTTCGTTGAATTGGGTGATGCCGCTCGTGATCTTCACCGTCGCGGCCTTGTTCGCCCGCATATAATCGACGGTCTCGATCCAGGCGGCGAGGAAGGCGCGGATCGCGTCGGGATTGCTCGCGATCAGCCGGTTCGAGGCGTAGAGCGCGCCCGAGGCCACGTTGCCCTCATAGGTCGAGACCGGCGCGATCAGGCGCCCTTCCTTGGTTTCTTCGAAGGCGAGGAATTGCGACGTGCTGCCGATCGCGGCGTCGATGAGATGGGTGCGAAACGCCGCCCTTGCCGGCGCGGCGCCGCCGCCGATCGCGACCGTCTTCACGCCATCCTCGCCCCAGCCGAACTTGCGCGCGAGCTGATGACCCGACCAGTCGCTGAACGAGCCCGAGTTCGAGACGCCGATGATCTTGCCTTTCAAATCCTCGAGTTTCTTGACCGGCGAATCCCAGGGCACGCCGACACCGAGGAAGGGCGCCGGCCCGGTGCTTTGGCACACGGCGAGCATGGGCGCGCCCTTGGCGATGAAGGCCATCTCGGTGCCGGCACCGTCGCCGATATCGATGCTGCCCGCGGCGAGGCCCTGCGCCATCTTGGAGCCGCCGCCGAAGTCGATGATCTTGAGATCGAGGCCGTGCTTTTTGAAGATGCCGAGCGTGTCGCCGACATTGACGGGAATGATCGCATCCGACGTCGCCGATGCCTTGCCGACGGTCAGCGCTGTATCGGCGGCAGCCGGAGCGGACGCCGCAGCCGCAAGGCACACCGCCATGGCCGTCATGCCGGCCCGAGAGCGGCGTCGAAGCGATGCGATCATGACGCTGCCTTCCCATCCCGCGCATGCTTGATGCCGCGCGCGCGGCAAGAATTTATTATATGATGCCGCCGGGGGATAGCGAACTTGCAACGCCTTCACCGCAATGCCATCGCAACCGGCGGCGGTTTGCGCCGAAGGCGCCGGTATCCATGACCGTCGCCGGCAGGCGAGGAGGAAGCATGGCCAAACTCCAGCTCAGTCTCGCCATCACCAATAATCCGCGCACCTGGCCGCTCATCGACGGGCGCGTCCAAACCGAAGGCATCGATTTCACCAAGACCGTGCTGGGCCCCGCGGAAATGTTTTGGCGGCAACTGCGCTTCGCCGAGTTCGACGTTTCCGAAATGTCGATGTCGGAGCTCATGATGGTCCGCAACCGCGGCGATGACCGGTTCATCGGCATTCCGGTGTTTACGACACGGCGTTTCTACCATACCGGCATCTTCGTGCGTAAGGACGCCAACATCGCCAGCCCCGCGGATCTGCGAGGCAAGCGCGTCGGCGTGCCGGAATACGTACAGACTTCGGCGCTGTGGACCCGCGGCATCCTGGAGAACGAGTTCGGCATCGCGCCCAAGGCCATGACCTTCTTCATGGAGCGCATTCCGGCGCGCAGTCATGCCGGCGCGATCGGTTTTGCGGCGCCGACCGGGGTGAGAATCAACCAGATTCCGCCGGAGAAAAGCATCGGCTCGATGATGCTCTCCGGCGAGCTCGATGCCTGCATGTCCTATAACCGCCGCCACGGCGACCTCATCGATCGCAGCGACGCCGACCTGGACAATCATCCCGATATCAGGCCGCTGTTCCCGGATTCCGCCGCCGAGGCCGTCCGCTACTACAAGAAGACAGGCATCTATCCGATCAATCATGGCATGGTCGTCAAACGCGCGGTGTTCGAGCGCAATCCCTGGGTGGTGATCAACATCATTAAAGCGTTCGATCAGGCCAACGACATTGCCGACGCCGAGCGCCGCGAGCACGTCGCCTATCATCTCGAGACCGGCCTGGTGCCGTCGGATTATCGCAAGTCCCTGGCGACGCGGATCGTCAAGCACGGACTCAAAGCCAATCGTGCGACGCTCGAAATCTTGGCGAAATATTCCAACCAGCAAGGCCTGACGCAGCGGATCATGACGATGGAAGACCTGTTCGCCGCGAACGCGCTGGATTCATGAAGCCTGGAAGTTGCCGCACCCGATTTTGCGGCGTGCTATCGTTCCCCTCGATACAGCCGCATGATCGAATCTGGGGGACATATGGCCATCGACATCGCAAGGCGGCGGTTCATGATCGCGCTCGGCGGCACGGCGGCGTGGCCGCTTGTCGCGCACGCGGAGGACGGTTATCCCGCGCGCACCGTCCGCATCATCGTGCCGAGCACGCCGGGCGGCATCACCGACCTTTTGGCGCGCGTCATCGGGCAAGTCCTGACCCAGTCATGGGGCCAGCCGGTCATCATCGAAAATCGGCCCGGCGCCGACGAACTGGTCGGCACCGAAGCAGTCGTGAAGACGCCTGCCGACGGCTACATGCTGCTCGTCGCCAGCAATGCGGCCATCACGGCAGCGCCTAGTCTGCACAGCCGGCTGCCCTACGATCCGCAAAAGGACCTGACGCCGATCCTGATGCTGGGCCAGATCACGCCGGTGATGATCGTGCCGTCGTCGTTGCCGGTAACATCCGTGCAGGAGTTCATCGCGCTCGCCAAGGCAAAACCCGGCGAGCTCAATTACGGCTCGTTCGGCAACGGCACCTACCCTCATGTCGCCATGGAAGACTTCAAGCTGCGCACCGGCACGCAGATATTGCACGTCCCATACAAGGGGGCGACACCGGCGATCACGGCGCTGCTGCGCAGCGAAGTCGCGGTGCTGATCGTCAACTTGAGCAGCGTCGACGCCTATGTCAAAGCCGGCACGCTGCGGATCATCGCCGCCGCCGGCCCAGAAAGAATCCCGATGCGTCCGGATCTGCCGACCATTGCCGAGTCGGCCGTGCCGGGTTTCTCGACCGGCGGCTGGTGGGGGCTATTCGGGCCGGCCGGTCTGCCCCAGCCTGTGGTCGACAAGATCAGGACCGATGCCGCCGCCGCTCTCGTCTCGCCGGAAGCGCGCACGCTGTTCGCCACCAACACGTTCCAGCTGGTTCGCAAGACGCCCGAGCAATTCGTGCAATTCATCGGTGACGACCTCGGCAATTGGGCGAGGCAGATCAAGGCCGCCGGCATTCAGCCGGATTGAACGGGTGAGTCTCATGGTGTTGTTCCGGCTTTGCAAGATCGCGTTGGTCGCCGCGCTCGCGGCTTTTGCCTTCATCGTGGCTTACGACAATGTAGTGGATTACGACTCGAATTACGAATTCGTGCGCCACGTCTTGAGCATGGACACGACGTTCCCTAACAATCAGCTGATGAGTCGCGCGATCACCGATCAGCGTATCTGGACGATCGCTTACGCCGCGATCATCGCGATCGAGGCCTTGACCTGCCTCCTGCTGTCGGTCGGCGCGCTGGCCTTGCTGACGCGGCTTAAGGCGCCGGCCGAGCGCTTCAACCGCGCCAAGGCTTTGGCCGTGGCCGGCTTGACGGTCGGCTTCGGTCTCTGGTTTTTCGGCTTCCTGGTGGTCGCGGGCGAATATTTTGCGATGTGGCAATCGCAGACCTGGAACGGGCAGGAGGCCGCATTCCGTATCGTCATGGTCATGCTCGGCGTGCTGATTTTCGTCACCCCACCGGACCGCGACGCCGTGTGACGACCGCTCTGAGACATTAACGACCGAATAAACCCATGCCCCGCCGTTGGTTCGAGCGAACTTCGTGCCAGCGGATCGAGCGGCGCCGCAACACGGCTCAAGAGATGCCGCCGTGCCGGCAGGCGGCAAGAAAAAACGCGACGCTGCGGGCCACGTCAGGCTCGACCTCTGTTCGCAGGTCTTTGAGCTTCTCGCCGAACAAGGCGCGCGCGAGAATAGGCCAGACAACCAAATCGAGGAAAAATCTCGCTGTCGTTGCCAGTCGCTGCGGTGCGAACGCAGGCAAGGCGCCGAATCCGTCGGATTGGGTGGCTTCGGCCAGGAGATTGCCCACAACCTCCTCGCCGCGCCGGCGCGCCGCGAGATGAACATTGATCGCCAGATCGGGAAACCGGCGTGCTTCGGAGATGCCGAGCCGCATGACAGCGACGATATCGCCGGCCAAAACCCAGTGCACGAGGGCGGCGCCTAGTTTGGCGAGGCGCTCATCGAGCGTTGATCCGGCGGGCACGTGGCCTTCGAAGCGTGCTGCGGTGGCCGTAACGTTACTCATCGCGACGGCCGCGAACAGCGCCTCCTTGCCGGGAAAGCGCGCGTAGATGGTCGGCTTTCCGGCACGCGCGACGCTGGCAATCTCGTCGATGCTGGCGCCGGCAAGGCCGCGTTCCAGAAACACGCGGCGGGCGGCAGCGAGGATGCGCGCGTCGACTTCGCCGGCGTGTTCACGCGGCGGCCGGCCGACGCGTCCCGCCCTCGGCTTGGTTGTCCGCCTTTTCGCCCCCGGACTTCTGGCCATCGCGCACCTTCACATTTTTGCGATCACAGCGCCGCGTCGCGGCCGACCGCGAAAAAAGCCGCAGCAGTTTTAGGCGTTTAGCGCATCCGCCGCGCAAAGTAAATAAATGGAACGGTATCGTTTCGTATGTGTTGACGCGGAGGGGCAGTCGACAATATAAACGAAACGACATCGTTCTATTATTAGAATAGCGGAACCGCGCCGCTGCGCCGGAAATCGGAAGGAACTCGACTATGCCATGGGAACCGAAGGGCGGTGACCACGCCGAGCAGCTCCTGCAAGAGCATCCTGATGACGAGCAGGTTGCCCGCACCTGGCCGCGCCAGAGCGGAAGCGATGATCGGCAAGTCTTGACTGCGCAAGTCTTGACTGCACAAGTCTTGACTGCACAAGCCGTGACTGCACAAGCCGTGACTGCCGACGCCGTCCGCGCGCGAGGGCCATTGCCGCGAGACCATCCGTCTGAGGACCAGCCTAGTGTCGAGTCACCACCTCTGCACGACGATCGCCTTCCGGAACAGGATGGTGAACGCGGCGACAAGCCGAGTCGCGCCTTCCTGCGCCGGCATTTGTTTGCGGTTGCGCTCGGGGTGCTTGTGCTCATTCCCGTGGTAGCAGGCGGCTATCTGTACTGGGACAACACCGAGCATTTCGAATCGACGGATGATTCCTTCATCGCGGCGCGGCAGTTTGCGCTTCAGCCAAAGGTGTCGGGCTACATCACCGCGGTGCCGGTGACCGATAATCAGCACGTCGCGGCTGGCGACGTGATCGCGCGCATCGACGATCGCGATTATCGCATCGCGCTCGATCAGGCCAACGCCCAGTTGGCTCACGATCAGGCAGTCCTCGAACAAGCGAAGACAAATCTCGGCCGCTTTCAATACCTCGTGCAACGCCAAGCAGTCGCCCAACAACAGCTTGACGACCAGAACTACCTCGTCGAGCAAGACCAGGCCACGGTCGCGCTCGATCGGGCTAAGGTGGACGCGGCTCAGCTCAATCTGTCCTACACAACAGTGACCGCGGCCCAAGCCGGGCGCGTCGTCAGCCTGAGCGCGGCGATCGGCCAATTTGCGCAGGCCGGCACCACGCTGACCATGTTCGTGCCGGACGAAATCTGGGTCGCCGCCAACTTCAAGGAGACGCAGCTCGACGCGATGCGCCCCGGCCAGCCGGCGACGCTCGACATCGACGCCTACCCGGACCGCAGCATCCACGGCCACGTCGCCAGCGTTCAACCCGGATCGGGCACGGCTTTTGCCCTGCTGCCGCCGGAGAACGCGACCGGCAACTGGGTCAAGATCGTGCAGCGCGTGCCGGTCAAGATCGTCCTCGACAATCCGCCGACCGATGTGGCGCTCGGCCCCGGCATGTCGGTCGAAGCCACCGTGCGGGTGAATGCGCGCCGGTCGCTCTATGAGCGGCTGCGGAGCTGGCTGTGAGCGCCGCTGCGACCGGAGCGTTCCGTTCCGTTGCGGCAAGCAGCGCCGGCGTCAATCCGTGGCTGATTGCCGTTTTGGTCGCGTTCGCTTCCTTCATGGAGAATCTCGACACCACCATCGCCAACGTGGCGCTGCCCTACATCGCCGGCGGCATGGGGGTGAGCGAGGACGAAGCCTCCTGGGTGATCACCACCTATCTGGTTGCCAATGCGGTCAGCTTGACGGCGAGCAGCTTTCTCGCGCCGCGGCTCGGCCGCAAGTCGTTCTTTCTGATGTGCCTCGCCCTGTTCACCGCAAGCTCGGTGCTGTGTGGATTCGCGCCCAACCTGCAGGCGTTGCTGCTGTTCCGCATCCTGCAAGGGCTCGCCGGCGGCGGCATGGTGCCGGTCTCGCAATCGATTCTGGCGGATGCGTTTCCGCCGGAAAAGCGTGGCCAGGCTTTCGCGCTGTTCGGCATCGCCGTCGTCGTGGCGCCGGTGGTCGGCCCGACGCTCGGCGGCTGGATTTCCGACAACTGGTCCTGGCAATGGTGCTTTGCAATCAATGGCCCGGTCGGCCTCCTCGCATTGGTGTTGATCGCCGTCACGCTGCGCGAACCGCCGAGCGCGGTGGCGGAGCGCAAGCGGCTCAAGCAGCAAGGCAACGGCTTCGATCTCACCGGTTTCGTGCTGGTCGCAACCTTTCTCGGCGCGCTCGAACTCGCGCTTGACCGCGGGCTCGAGGACGACTGGTTCGGCTCAAACTTCATCGTCGCGGTCGTGACCGTCTGCGCGCTCGCCTTCGTGTTGATGATTCCGTGGGAGCTCAGCCGCCAGAACCCGATCATCGACGTTCGTATGGTCGCGACCCGCCAGTTCGGCGCCTGCTTCCTGGTGATGGCGGCGACCGGCGCCATCCTGCTGGCCACCACCAACTACCTGCCCCAGCTGGTGCAGCAGGAATACGGTTACACGGCGACGTGGGCCGGCCTCGTGCTCTCACCGGGCGGCCTTGTGCTGGCGCTCATGATGCCGGTCGCGGGATGGCTCTCCGGAAAAGTGCAGCCTCGCATCCTCATTGCGGTCGGCTCAGCAATCTGCGCGCTGGCGATGTTCGACATGACCAGGATCAACGGCGATGTCGACTTCTGGTTTTTTGCGGAATCCCGCATGCTGCTGAGCATCGGCCTGCCGTTTGTCTTCATCCCGATCCTCACGGCCTCCTTTGTCGGAATCCCGCGCAACAAGACCGACATGGCCTCGGCCTTGATCAACGTCGCGCGCAACACCGGGGGCTCGATCGGTATTTCGCTCGCCAACAACGTGCTCGCACACCGCGAGCAATTCCATCAGAGCCGGCTGGTCGAGCTGGTCAACCCTTCGACCGTTCAATACCGCCATACGCTCAACCAGGTGACTGGCTATTTTGCGGCGCAGGGCGGCTCGCTGGCGCACGCGCAGCAGCAGGCCTTTGCCTGGATCGCCCAGCAAGTGCAGACCCAGGCGGCTTTTCTCGCCTACATCGACGTCTTCTGGACGCTGATGTTGATCTCGGCCGCTGCCGTGCCCCTGGCGCTGATCCTACGCAAGGTGAAGCTTGGAGGACCGGCTCCGGCCGCGCACTGATTGCGTTGTTTGCGTTGTTCGTTTGGTTGCTAGCGCTGTCGAGGTTCCGCACCGGCATTGCAAATCGCCCGGTGCGGCCCGATTTCGATGAGGAGAATACCATGACCGAAATTGACGCGGCTGCGCCGATCCCGCAAGAGCACGTGCTGCTGCACGAGCTCACCCATCGGATCAACAACGAATTCGCCGCCGCCATCGGCATCGTAACCGTTGCGGCTGCGCGTTCCGGCAATGACGAGGTCAAAGCCGCCCTGGCCGGCGTTGCAGAGCTCCTTCACCGCCATGCGGATGTCCATCGGCTCCTGCAGATGCCCGACCACGATACGCCGGTGGACGCCGCCGCGTACCTCCGTCAGCTCTGCCTTTCCATCAGTCGCTCCAGGCTGGATGCCAAGCGGATCAGCCTCGTCCTTTCGGTCCAGTCGCTGCGGCTGCAAGCCGAGCGTTGCTGGCGCTTGGGAATGATCGTCCACGAGCTTATATCCAACGCAGCGCGACACGCCTTCGCAAACCGCGGCGGAGCCATTCGCGTCGCGGTTTGGCAAGACGGGGCGTTCGTGAAATGCAGCGTGCAGGACAGCGGATCGGTGACAACCAGTATTCAGCCCGGGCACGGACTTAGAATCGTCAACAGCTTGAGCTGCGCTCTTGGCGGGCGCTTCAGGCAGACATTTGGCGTGAAGGGGTCGAAGTCGCTTCTGGTTTTCCCCCACGACTGCGAGCCCGTGGTCAGTGGCGAAAGGCCGCTGCAAGGCAAGATGCAAAACCCGGAGCGTGACGCGCAGGCATTTGGCGAAGAGCCGAGCCTCCAGCCGGGAATCGAGCCTTTGGTCATGTGAGCGCCAGGCAATGGCACAGCGCATCGAAGATTATGCATTGATCGGCGACTGCAGGACGGCGGCCCTGGTCGGCCGTGACGGCTCGATCGATTGGCTGTGCTGGCCGCGCTTTGATTCGTCGGCCTGCTTTGCCGCTCTTCTCGGCACGGCCGAACACGGCCGGTGGCTGATTGCGCCGGCGGCGCCGCCGCTCGCAGTGCGGCGGCGTTATCGCCCCGGCACTCTCGTCCTCGAAACCGAATTCCAAACCGAGACCGGTGTCGCCGCGGTTGTCGACTTCATGCCGCCGGGAGACGGCGCCCACCTCGTGCGCATCGTGATGGGCCGGTCGGGACGCGTCGATTTTCGCACCGAGTTCGTGGTTCGCTTCAATTACGGCTCGACGGTGCCGTGGGTGAATCGACTCGATGATGGCGCGATCAATGCCATAGCGGGACCCGAGCGATTATTGCTGCGCACGCCTGCCGCGCTCTATGGCGAGGATCTGAGAACGCTCGGTGAATTTTCGGTCGCGGCCGGAGACTCCATTCCCTTTGTCCTGTCCTACGGACTCTCGTTTCAAGCGCCGCCGCCGGCGATCGACCCATTGCGGATGCTGGACGACGCCGAGCGGGGCTGGCGCGCGTGGAGCGATCGCTGTCCCGATGTCGGCCCGTGGACCGAGGCGGTCAAACGTTCGCTCATGACGCTGAAGGCTTTGACCTACGCGCCGAGCGGCGGAATTGTCGCCGCCGCCACGACGTCGCTGCCCGAGCGGCTGGGCGGCGTGAGGAACTGGGACTACCGCTATTGCTGGCTGCGCGACGCGACATTCACGCTGCAGGCCTTTATGCTCCTCGGCTACCACGACGAAGCGCGAGCCTGGCGCGACTGGATCATGCGGGCGGTGGCCGGCAGCCCGGACCAGATTCAAATCATGTACGGCGTGGGCGGGGAACGCTGGTTGCCGGAGCTGATCGTGCCGTGGCTGCCGGGCTATGAGAACGCGGCGCCGGTAAGAATCGGCAACGCCGCACACCAGCAGCTGCAGATCGATGTCTTCGGCGAGTTGATCGATGCGATGGCGCAAGCGCGCAAGGCAGGGATGAAAATCACCGAGCGCGGCCGGGCTCTGCGGCCGTTGGTGATGGACTATCTGGCAAAGGCTTGGCGCGAGCCGGACGAAGGCATATGGGAGGTGCGCGGCGGGCCGCAGCACTTCGTTCATTCCAAGGTCATGGCTTGGGTCGCCTTTGATCGCGCGGCCGATGGCTTCGCCGCCGAAGGATCGGATGAAGAAGCGCGGCGCTGGCGCGCGCTCGCCGATGACGTGCATGCGGAAATCTGCGCGCGAGGTTTCGACCGCGACCTCGACAGCTTCGTGCAGGCCTATGGTTCCAAGCGGCTCGACGCCAGCCTGCTGTTGCTTACGATCGTCGGCTTCCTGCCGGCGACCGATCCGCGGATGCGCGGAACGCTTCGCGCCATCGAAGACAAGCTGCTGATCGACGGTGAATTCGTCCTGCGCTACGAAACCGACGATGGCGAGGACGGCTTGCCGGCCGGCGAAGGAGCATTTCTGGCCTGCAGCTTTTGGCTTGTCGACAATTACGTGTTGCAAGGCCGCCGCGCAGAAGCACGGCGGCTGTTCGATCGCTTACTCTCGCGCTGCAATGACGTGGGCCTGCTCGCAGAAGAGTTCGATCCCTCGACTGGCCGCATGCTGGGCAACTTTCCGCAGGCCTACAGCCACGTCGGCTTGATCAACAGTGCGCTTAATTTGAGCCGCGAGCTCGGTCCCGCCGAAGATCGCGCGGAGGCGCCAGCGGTAACGTAGCGGCTGCAGGTCTGTATAATGTCAGAATGAACGAAGCCTCCTTCAACGCATTGGCGGCGTGGCTGACGCAAGCGGGCCTCGCCGGCACTTCCGAGACCGACATCGTGTCCGGATTCTGCGACCGTTGCGTCGCGGCTGGAATTCCGCTGGGGCGCGCCCAGTTGTTCATCGACACGCTCCACCCGGTCCACGAAGGTCGCCTGTTCCGCTGGGGAATGGGTCCTAACGAACCGCCTCTGCTCGAATACGGCCGCACCAGTCCCGCCGCGCTCGCTGCATCCGGCGCCGATCCCAAGGACGTCGAGGCCGCCGAGCGGTGGCGGCGCAGTCCGTTCTACCAGATGCTGCAAACCGGCCAGTCGCTGCTTCGCCGCCGGGTCAGTGCCGCGACCGTGGACGAGTTCTCGGTGCTGCCGGACCTGCTCGCGGCGGGAATGACCGACTATGTCGGGATGATCACGCGCTTTGCCGCGGAAAGCGTCATCGGCGAGATGGATGGTTTGTACTCGTCATGGGCGACAAGGACGCCCGACGGGTTCGGTGACGGCCATATCGCGGCGCTTGAGCGCATCGCGCCGTACCTCGCGCTCGCCATCAAATCGGTATCGCTGGCGCGCATGACCGCAACGCTGATGGAAACCTATCTCGGCCGCGACGCCGGCCAGCGCGTGCTCGGCGGCCGTATCATGCGCGGCATTGCCGAGCATATCGACGCCGTCGTTTGGTTCAGCGATTTGCGAGGGTTCACGCAGATCACCGACACCGAGCCGAAACAGGCTATTCCCTTGCTCAACGACTACTCCGATGCGATCTTCCTGGCGATCCACCAGCATGGCGGCGACGTTCTCAAGCTGATCGGCGACGGCACGCTTGCCATCTTTACCGCCGAAGACCGCCGGCACGCCTGCAGCGCGGCATTGTCCGCCGCGATCGACGCGCGGAAAGGTGTCGCCGACTTGAAAAAGCGGCGGGCGGCGGACGGCCAGCCGGTCACCGACATGTATCTCGGTTTGCATGTCGGCAAACTCTTCTATGGCAATGTCGGAAGCCGCGAACGCCTGGACTTCACCGTCATCGGCCCGGCCGTCAACGAGGCAAGCCGTATAGCGGCGATGTGCCGTTCGCTCGATCAGCCGGTTCTGATGTCGGCGGCGTTCGCTGATGTCGGCGACATCAAGCGCCGCCTGGTTTCAGTCGGCCGCTATGCGCTGCGCGGCGTGTCGCACCCGCAGGAGCTCTTTACGCTGGATCCCGACGCGTAAGCGCGGCGCGGCTGTAAAGTGTGAACCCGAAGTATCATTCGCCCCTGATGGTCGAGGGGACTTGATCCCGGCAGGGGCGGCACCACTTTATTGTGCAGTGCAGCATCTTTCGGACAAGGGGGACGTGTCCGTAAACTGATGGGGTAATATCTTGAATCTGTTGAAGAATCATCTCAGCCACCAGAAAATGTGGGAGCGACTGAGGGGCGCCATGGCCATGCCGCGACCGGCTATGAGGCAACGCGGCTTTGCCAAGAGTCAGCTTCGGGAAACCCAAAACTTTGGCACCAATCCTGGCGCGTTGCGCATGTTCACCCACCTGCCGCCAAACGTATCCGGGGAGATACCACTTGTCGTGGTGTTGCACGGATGCACACAAACTGCGGCGGGATACGATCAGGGCGCAGGCTGGTCGACGCTGGCGAACCGATATGGCTTTGCGCTTCTCTTTCCCGAGCAGCAGCGTGCCAATAATCCGAACGGTTGCTTCAATTGGTTTCAGACCGGCGATATCGAGCGCGGACACGGTGAAGCTCTGTCGATCCGGCAAATGATCGCCAAAATGGTTTCCGATCACGCCATCGATGCGCGTCGGGTATTTGTCACCGGACTCTCGGCCGGAGGAGCGATGACATCCGTCATGCTGGCGACTTATCCCGATGTCTTCGCCGGTGGGGCAATTATCGCGGGCCTTCCTTACGGAGCCGCGGCCAATGTGCAACAAGCTTTCGCAAGCATGGCGCAGTCTCCGCCACGCTCCGCTCGTGCGTGGGGCGATCTGGTGCGTAATGCTTCACCGCATAAGGGGACCTGGCCTCGCATATCGGTCTGGCATGGCAGTGCCGACTCGACGGTAGCTCCTTCAAACGCTCGTGAGATATTGAAGCAGTGGGCGGACTTACACGGAATTTCCGTTGAACCTTCCTTCACGGAAAACGTCGATCAATTTCCGCGACAGGTATGGCATGGGGCGGCAGGCGATGAAGTGATCGAGTCATATACGATCCCAAATATGGCGCACGGCACACCGCTTGAAGTTGGCGAGGACTGCGATCAGTGCGGTGCGGCCGGAGCATTTCTCCTCGATGTGGGTATTTCCTCGTCCTATCGCATCGCGAAATTCTGGGGGATTGCGGATCATCAAATCGCGACAACGCAGGCGGAAGGCAACCTCGTTCCGATCTCTGCCGAAATGAATGTCCTTGAAATGGGGGACCGAGAACACGTTTCCGCCTTTGAGCCTGCGAGCGCTCCGGACTCTTTACACTTCGATATCGGTACCGTGATTACAAACGCCCTCAAGGCTGCCGGGCTGATGAAGTCGCCCTGAAGATCCGATAGTTTGGAATTTAGGAAGATTCAGCCCAGCGAAGCGCCGAGCGCGAGCCGCAGGCCGTCAAGAATCCGCGTCCGGTGCCGGCCGTCGTTGCCGGCCGCATCGGTGGTCGTTCGTTGCATGAACAGTTGCGTGCGACCCGGCGCCATTTTCGTCAAGGCCGCGACGTTTTTGGCGGCGTTCGGTTTGTCGCCAATGGTAGCATAGATCGAAGCAAGCCACGCCTTGACGAGGGGGGACCCGGGCATGAACGTGTCGGCGCGTAGCGCCCAGTCCAAGGCGGCCTGATCATGGCGAAGCTCGAGTTCCGCCTCGGCGGCGAAAAGATACCAGTAGCCGGTGGACGGATCGTTGGTGGTCGCGGCGCGGATGGTTTGCAGGATTTGCTCCAGTCCCTGCTGCGGTTGCCCCATTTTGATGAGGACGTCTCCCACCTGGCCCTGCGCCGGAAGGAAGCTCGGGTTGAGCTCGAGACAGCGGTTCAACCAGCGCAGGCTGTCCGGGTAATGGCCGCGGTACTTCTGCAACAGCGCCATACTGTAGAGCGCTGAAATCGAATTCGGCGATTTGTCCAATATCTCGTTTAAACCCCGTTCGGTCTCGTTGAGGTCGGATGCGACATCAAGGTCGACAAAATTCATCGCCGCGATGATGTGCACCCTCGCAACGGCCAGAAGGGCGGGCTGATAATGCGGATTGCGCCGCAAAGCTTCGTCGAAAAGCATCATGGCCGCGGACAGGTTTTCCCGAATGGTGCCCATCTGCAGTTCCGCATCGCCCCGCGCGACCAGTTCGCCGATGGTGAGCTGTGAAATTGGATTGGCGCGTCCGCGCAACACGCCGAGACGGTCGATCTCGATCGCGAGCATCCGCGCGATGCCGCGCGACGCCTCATCGGCAACCACGGTCGGATCGGAGCGCTCGCGCTGCAGATGACCGGACCAGACGTTCGTTCGGCTTGCCGTATCCACCAGCTGAAAGTCCATTTTCAGCGCGGCGTCGCTGCCCTGAACGTGGCCGATGATTGCATATTGCACGCCGAAATCCGTCTTCAGACGGTTTACGTCGGTCTTATGATCGCCGAACAGGTCCGACGTCTGCTCCGAGATCACGCGCAGGCCACCGAACCGGGTGAGGTAGCCGATCAGGCCATGGGTCAGCGTCCGCGCGAACGCCGAATCGTCCGGTTGCCCGGGGGTGTCGGCGGCGAAGGGCAGCACCGCAACGACGTGACCGGGCTGCTGATTGGTCATCGCCGGTGACGATTTCGGGCCGTATACCAGCCCGAACGCGGCCATCGCGCCAATTGCAAAAATTCCCGTGGCTATCGACGCGGCGGCAAGCGGCTGGCGGCGCCAAGACGGCCGGGTGGTCCGGACCGCATTGCCGGGCGCCGGCGCGAGAGAAGGCTCGGACAGTACCGCAACCGAAGACTCCTTGCGCTCGGACGCTGCCGGCGAAACCGGCTTGATGTCCGGCACGCTGACCGCCTTGGCGAGGTTCTCCGGCGGAGATGGCCCGCGGTCGGCGACATGAGCGGGCTCGAAGTCGCCACGCTTGATCGCGTCGATCAGCGCACGCGTTGCCTGTTCGGGCGCAACGCCAAGTTCGCTGCGTAACAGATCGGTGAGCATTTTTGCCCGGCTCAGCGCCGCGTCGCGGCCTTTGTGCCGGGCAAACAGCGTCAGCGCGATCCGCTGCCGATCCTCGCGCGTCGGTTCCAGTGCAATCAAGCGTTCGGCCGCCGCAATGGCCCCCTCGACGTCGCCACTTGCATCGGCGTTTCGCCACAGCGTCGCGAAGACGTCTCCTGCCGCCGCAGCAAGCTGGTCAGCCTGTTGGCGATGCCACGTGTCGAACTCCTCGATATCCAAAGTCAGGTCCGGCAGAAACGCTCCATGCCATAGCGCTGCGGCCTGGGTGGGCGCGTCCGGCTCGGCCGAGCGAGCCAGTGCGATGAAGCTGCGCGCATCCACGGAGACCGACTGAGCGTGCAGCCCAATCGCTTCCCGATCGAGCACCAGGATTTCCGCGGCGACGCTCAGATCCTGGCGCAGCGCAATGAGGCATTGCCGCAGACTGTGACGCGCCTGCTTGTCGGGACAGTCGCCCCATAACAACGTCGCGAGTTCCTCGCGCCTGGCCCGGTAGTCCGGTTGCATCGCCAGATAGGCGAGCAGCGCCCGGGCCTTTCTGGATCGAACCGCAATGGGAACCGGTCGGCCGACATTCGCCTCGATTGCGAACGGCCCCAGCAGTTGCAGCGCGACGTGGCTCAATTTGGACATCGATCCTTCACCATGACCGACTGTGCAATTTTAGCATTGTTGCTCGGCGATACCAACGACAGCAAAAAAGCTTGCGTCAACGGCTTCGCGCATCCGCTAAGTGCCTCATCCACCTAAATATTTCCATTGACGCGGCGATGACGCCGCTTTGACCGCGGCTGTGGCATCGGTGCGTGGAATCGAAAACGCGTCTCGACGCGGGACATCGGCGCAGCGCCGGCATGCCCGCCACGAGACGCCGCGGCGATCCAACGACTTGATCGGATTTTTGCAGCAGCCAAGGAGAGCGTCATGACGTTCCGAATCTTTGGATTATCGGTGTTGGTGCTTTGCGTCCTCGCAATCACCCGACCCTCGTACGCGACAGAACCGGGCAGCAAGGAGTGCAAACAATTCGGCGCGGTCAATCATTGCACGACGGAATGGGACCGCCGATCGAAGTCGTGCATGTGCGTGGGACATTGAGTCCCTGCGGCCATGCAATGGCTTGGTCTCTAAAAGGAGGCAACGATGGGTAAGCTGATGTCGGGAGTGGCGTTGCTCGGTGTCCTGACGTGGTCGGGCATTACCTTCGCGCAATCCCCAAATCCGAAAGCCTTGAATGAATGCTACCAGTACTGCGCTACGCACTGCGCAGGCGTGGGGAATGTTTGCTCGGTCAATTGCAGCCACAGATGCACGATGACGGGTTCGCCCATTCGTCGCACCAACTAAATAGCAGGGGCCGCCCCGGTTGGCGGCTTCCGGCAGTCGGCATGGGTCATATCGGGATAGACGACAAAGGAGGCGTTGATGCAGCGGAAACTGTTTGAAGCCATGGGCGCGGCGATTCTCACTTTCGCTTCGATTTGCCATCCAGCAGCGGCTGGGTTTGATGGGGCATATCGCGGCGGGATCGTTTGCGAAAAATTGAATACGGCGCAATTCCTGTTGCGAGCGCCTTTCGATGTCATTGTCAC
>JBAUYI010000370.1:0-10840 GCA_049584715.1 Xanthobacteraceae bacterium | reverse complement strand
GGACCCTCATAGAGGATTTTCGCCTTGCCTTCGTAGATGCGGCGACGGCGGCTCATGGGAGTGTACCGTGGCTTTGTAAAATCCATTGATGCCGTGGCTCCAATTACAGTGGCTAGGTCCGCGGCGGCGGAAGTGGGCGGCACGACTCAACACTGCGGCCCATCCGCGACACAAAAGCTAGCCGAAGGTGCCGCGGAGTACAATCGGCATAGACCCGCACGGCCCGCGCCGCAACGACCATGTTTGCGCTTCAACCCGGTTGCCTTGACGGGGCACCCCCGATATGCAAGGCGGCACGTGATTTGCGGTGTTCCATCAACATCGAGGCGAAGGCATGACCGAATTCGACAAGCGCGAAGAGGCCTTCGAGCAGCGCTTCGCGCACGACGAGGAACTGAAATTCAAGGCCACCGCGCGGCGCAACAAGCTACTGGGGCTGTGGGCAGCGGAAAAGCTCGGGCTGACCGGCGCCGAAGCCGACAGCTATGCGCTGGCGATCGTGATGTCCGATCTCGAGGCCAGCGAACACGACGTGGCGGGCAAGATCCGTAAGGATTTCGATGCCAAGGGCGTCAATCAGTCCGATCATCAGATCGCCCGCACCATGACCGAACTCATGGCCAAGGCCGTCGCCGACATCAAAGCAGGAAAGTAGCGCACATCATGGCTATCCCCGCATTTAGTCTCGCAAAAAAGCTGCATGCCGGCGAAACGGTCTATTCCGGCTGGTGCGGCCTGCCCTATCCGCTCGTGGCCGAGACGCTGGCGCGCGATGGCTTTGCCGCTGTGGCGATCGAAAGCCAGCACGGCCTGTGGGACGTTGGCGGCATCCTCAATGGCATCGCCGCAGTCCGCCAGGGCGGCGGCGCGCCGATCGTGCGGGTGCCGCTCAACGATTTCGCGCTGGTGAGCCGCGCCCTCGATTTCGGCGCCGAAGGCATCATCGCCCCGATGATCAATACCGCGGCCGATGCGCGCGCCTTTGCGGCTGCGGCAAAATTTCCGCCGATCGGCGAGCGCAGCTGGGGCCCGCACCGCGCCATGACGCTCGGCGGCGTGTCCGACATGGGAACCTATCTGCGCGAGGCCAACGAAAATATCATCACTCTCGCCATGATCGAAACCCGAACGTCACTGCAAAATTTCGAAGCGATCATCACCACACCGGGCATCGACGGCTTCTTCCTCGGCCCGTCGGATCTGTCGATCGCGCTGTCGGACGGCAAAACTGTCGATCCACTGTCGAAAGAAGTCGAAGGCCATCTCGACACTTTGATCGCCGGCGCGCAGAAGGCGAAAAAGATTCCCGGCGCGTATTGCCATTCCGCCGAGCGCGCCGCGGCTTTGGCCAAGCGCGGCGTAAGATTCCTCGCGGTGTCGAGCGATCTTTCGATGCTGCGCGCCGGGGCGGCGGCGGCGCTGAAGGTGCTCAAGGGCTAGAGCATGATCCGGAAAAAGCCTGCCCTCGGACTTGATCCGAGGGTGGAAACCGGTTTTCCGAAAAGATCATGCTCGACTAAAATGTTAGAGCGCAAATCGATTCAATCATTTGCGCTCTACGGCGTGCCGCGGGCTTTGGCGCGGCGCCGCACCGGCGGGCTCACGCTAGGCAGCATCCGCAGCAGCGTGCGGTCTTCGAACAAATAGTGGTGCATGAGGGCTGCCGCGGCGTGAACAGCCGCGAGCAGCAACAGCGCGTCGGCGAGATATTCATGCACTTGGAGCAGGCTCTTCGCCATCGCCCGATCGACGGGCCATGGCGAATTCAAGTCCCAGATGCCGAACAGCGGCAGCGCGTGGCCGCGCTTGAGCTGCACGAGAATTCCCATGAACGGCACCGCCACCAATAGCCCGTAAAGCACATAGTGCGTCAGCGCCGCGATCGCTTGCTGCAGCCAGCCGAACCGTGTCGGCTCCGGCGGCGGCGGCGGATTGGCCATCCGCCAAACCAGACGCACGATCAAGAACACAACGACGAATTGCCCAAGCGTCATATGGACGAGCAAGCCGGAGGAGCGAATGGGGCCTTTCGGCAGATCGTCGAGGAACGTGCCGAGTAGCCAACCGCAAATCACGAACAGCGCCGTGAGCCAATGCAGGATTTGAGGTACAGCGCCGTACTGAGTCTTTGAATTCATCAATTGCATTTTACCAACCGTACCTGCGGATGCGCCCGCGCAGCGAAGCCGCGCCACTTTAGAACTGAAATAATTCAGCTCTGGCCGATGGCGTTTTCGATCCGCGCGAGCGCCGCTGCCATATCAGACTCCACATCGCGGTCAAATATTCCCAGCACAGTGTAGTCATGTGCTTTGAGCCAGTCGCGTTTTTGCGTGCGTGCTTTGGCGGCAGCTTCGCTTTCATCGGCCGGCACCAGATCGATCACCAGCCGTAGCGGGAACGAGACGAAGTCGCAGATGTGCTGGCCGACCGGCGTTTGCCGCTTGAAACCGCGGCCGGCGAAGCGGCGGTCGTTGACCAGAGCCTCCCATAGCATGCGCTCGGCTTCGGTCGGATTGCGGCGCAGGAGCCGCGCCAGCCCGCGCACCGGACCGCGCTCCTTCGGCACCCGGCCGGGACCGTGCTCGGCGAGCAGCGCGCGCAGCATCTCGGCTTCTGCGCCGTCGAGCACGCCGCCGCGCGCCGGGCCTTTGCGGCCCTCGGCGATCGACATGATCACGCCGTGCAGGGTCTGGATATCCTGCTGCGTCGGCTGCATGCGGGTGAAAATGTTGCGCAGATTGATCTGCATGGTCTCGCGCTTGTCGGGCGGCCGGAAAAATTCGACTTTTTCCAATTCGCGCTCGAGCGACGCAAAGAATGCGAGCAACTGCTCCTTCGGCGCCGCTACCGACTTTTGCGGCATGGCGAACGGCAGGGTCTCGCCGCTTGCCAGCTTGAACCATTCATAGGCCACGATCACCACCGCCTGCGCCAGGTTGAGCGAAGCGAAGGCCGCATTGACCGGCAGCGTGACGATGCGGTCGGCCAGCGCCACCTCGTCGTTTTCGAGCCCGTTGCGCTCGCGACCGAACAGAATCGCGACGTTTTCGCCTGCCGCAACGCGCGGCGCCATCAGCGCCGCCGCCTCGGCCGGGCCGATGACCGGCTTGGCCTGGTCATGGGCGCGCGCGGTGGTGGCCAGCACGAACGCGCAGTCGGCGATTGCCGCTTCGAGCGTGTCGTAAAGTTCGGTGCCGTCGAGGACGCGATCGGCGCCGGCCGCCATCATGCGCGCCTTGTCGTTCGGCCAGGCCTGCCGCGGCCGCACGACGCGCAGCCGCGACAGCCCGAAATTGGCCATGGCGCGGGCCACAGCCCCGATGTTCTCGCCAAGCTGCGGCTCGACCAGGATCACCACCGGGCCGGGCGTCTCGACCCAGCGCTTCGTCTTGTCGGTTCCTGCCCCGGGCATTGCTCCTCCGCAAGCGGTATAGCCAATGGCCCTGAAAAAAGGCAGCACATTGCGCCCAATGTCGGCTTTCTCCGCCGCCCCACGGATGCTATAGGGCGCGCGCTGAACTCCCGTCAGTCGAAGTCCCGGTTGGCGATGTCCGCGCCGAGAACAATCCATTTGAGGGCCCGCGGCGGAAACCCGTTCCATCGCGCCCGCCAATGTTCAGTTTCCGGTCGGCCCAAACAAGCACGGCGACCAAAGGTGCAAGCATGCCAGATCTCGAAATCATGTGGACAAAGGTCGATGAAGCCCCGGCGCTCGCGACCTATTCGCTACTGCCGATCGTCGAAGCCTTCGTGGGCGCGGCGGGTGTGTCGGTGACGTTGAAGGATATCTCGCTGGCCGGTCGCGTCCTCGCCAGTGTCCCTGACAAGCTCACCCCTGCGCAACGCATCAACGACGAACTTACCGAGCTCGGCGAGCTTACGTTGCGGCCCGAGGCCAACATCATCAAGCTGCCCAACATCTCCGCCTCGATCCCGCAGCTCAAGGCCGCGATCAAGGAACTGCAAGGCAAGGGCTATAACGTTCCGGACTATCCGGACAACGCCGCGACGCAAGCCGAGAAGGACATCAAGTCGCGCTATGCCAAGGTGTTCGGCAGCGTCGTCAACCCGGTATTGCGCGAGGGCAATTCCGACCGCCGCGCCGCCGGCGCCGTGAAGCAATACGCCCGCAACAATCCACACAAGATGGGCGCCTGGAGTGCCAACTCCAAAACGCATGTGGCGTACATGTCGGGCGGCGATTACTACGGCTCGGAAATCGCGACCACGGTCGCGGCGGCGACCAACGCCCGCATCGAGCTGATCGGCGCCGACGGCGCCGTCACGGTGTTGAAGGCGAAGACGCCGCTTGCGGCCGGCGAGATCATCGACGCGGAGGTGATGAGCCGCAAGGCGCTGCGCGCCTTCTTTGCCGATGAGATCGAAGCGGCAAAGAAGGAAGGCGCGCTGTTCTCACTGCAGGTGAAGGCGACCATGATGAAGATCGCCGACCCAATCGTGTTCGGCCATGCCGTTTCCGTCTTCTTCGCCGATGTGATCGAAAAGCATGCCGCCACGCTCAAGCGTCTCGGCGTCAATCTCAACAACGGCTTCGGCGATCTCTTGACGAAGATCGAGACGCTGCCGGAAGCCGAAAAAGCGGCGATCAGGGCCGACATCAAGGCCGAGTACGCGAAACGACCGGGCCTCGCCATGGTCGATTCCGACAAGGGCATCACCGGCCTGGACGTACCCAGCGACGTGATCATCGACGCTTCGATGCCGGCGATGATCCGCGAATCCGGCCGCATGTGGGGCGCCGACGGCAAGCTGCACGACGTCATCGCCGCAATCCCGGACCGCAGCTACGCCAGGATGTATCAGGCGGTCATCGAGGACTGCAAAGCCCACGGCGCGTTCGATCCCAAGACCATGGGCTCGGTTCCCAACGTGGGGTTGATGGCGCAGCAGGCCGAGGAATACGGCTCGCACGACAAGACATTCGAAGTTCCGGCAGCCGGAACGGTTCGCGTCGTCGCCGATGACGGCAAGGTGTTGCTGGAGCGCCCGGTCGAGACCGGCGACATTTTCCGCATGTGCGAGCTCAGGGACGCGCCGGTCCAGGACTGGGTCAAGCTCGGCGTGCGCCGCGCGCGCCTCACCAACACGCCTGCGGTGTTCTGGCTTGACTCAAAGCGCGCCCATGACGCGCAAGTCATCGCCAAGGTCGAGAAATATCTTAAAGGTCAAGATACGGCAGGGCTCGACATCCGCATTCTACCGCCGGTCGAAGCGATCAAGTTTTCTCTCGAGCGCATCCGCAAGGGGCAGGACACGATCTCCGTCACCGGCAACGTGCTGCGTGATTATCTGACCGACCTGTTTCCCATCATGGAGCTCGGCACCTCGGCCAAGATGCTGTCGATCGTTCCGCTGTTGGCGGGCGGCGGTCTTTTCGAGACCGGCGCCGGCGGCTCGGCGCCCAAGCACGTGCAGCAGTTCCAGGAAGAAGGCTATCTGCGTTGGGATTCGCTCGGCGAATTTTTAGCTCTCGGCGCGTCGCTCGAACATCTGGCGCAGACCTACAAGAACGCCAAGGTTCAGGTTCTCGCCGACACGCTCGACACGGCGATCGGCAAGATCCTTGAGTTCAACCGCTCTCCCGCGCGCAAGGTCGGCGAACTCGATAATCGCGGCAGTCATTTCTACCTCGCTTTGTACTGGGCTCAGGCGCTGGCGGCGCAGACCAAGGACGCGGCGTTGGCGGCCCGCTTCAAACCGCTGGCCGAGACGCTCACCAAGAACGAGGCCAAGATCAATGGCGAACTGATCGGTGCGCAAGGCAAGCCGGTCGACATCGGCGGCTACTACCTGCCCGACTCCGCCAAAACATCGGCCGCGATGCGGCCGAGTGCCACGCTGAACTCAGCGATCGCCGCGCTCTGACGCAACCGACCGCGCTGCAACGGGATCGAGGTTTTATGGCGAAAATCAAGGTCACTAACCCCGTCGTCGAGATGGACGGCGACGAGATGACCCGGATCATCTGGAAGGAGATCAAGGACAAGCTCATTCATCCCTATCTCGACATCGACCTGATGTATTTCGATCTCGGCATTCAAAAGCGCGACGAGACCCGCGATCAGATCACCATCGACGCCGCGGAAGCGACCAAGAAGGTCGGGGTCGCGGTGAAATGCGCCACCATCACGCCGGATGAAGCGCGGGTGAAGGAATTCAATCTGCACGAGATGTATCGCTCGCCGAACGGCACAATCCGCAACATTCTCGGCGGCGTCATTTTCCGCGAGCCGATCCTCTGCAAGAACGTGCCGCGGCTGGTGCCGGGCTGGACCAAGCCGATCATCATCGGCCGCCACGCCTATGGCGACCAATACCGCGCCACCGATTTCAAGGTGCCGGGCAAGGGCAAGCTTTATCTCACTTTCGTCGGCGACGACGGCAAGGAGATCAAGCGCGAGGTGTTCCAGTTCCCCGGCTCGGGCGTCGCCATGGCGATGTACAATCTCGACGACTCGATCCGCGACTTCGCCCACGCTTCGATGAATTACGCCTATAGCCGCGGCTATCCGCTTTATCTGTCGACCAAGAACACCATCGTCAAAGTCTATGACGGGCGCTTCAAGGACATTTTCCAGGAAGTGTTCGACAGCGAGTTCAAGGACAAGTTCGCCGAGAAGAAGATCACCTACGAGCACCGCCTGATCGACGACATGGTGGCGTCGGCGCTGAAATGGTCGGGCGGCTATGTCTGGGCATGCAAGAATTACGATGGCGACGTGCAGTCGGATACGGTGGCGCAGGGCTACGGCTCGCTCGGCCTGATGACGTCGGTGCTCACCAGCCCCGATGGAAAAGTGGTCGAGGCCGAGGCCGCCCACGGCACGGTGACGCGGCACTACCGCGAATACCAGAAGGGCCGCGAAACCTCGACCAACTCGATTGCCTCGATCTTCGCCTGGACCCGCGGCCTCGCCCACCGCGCCAAGCTCGACAATAATCCGGAACTGGCGAAATTCGCCGCCACCCTGGAAAAAGTCACCGTCGGCACGGTCGAATCCGGTTTCATGACCAAGGACCTCGCCCTCCTCGTCGGTCCGGATCAGAAATGGCTCTCGACTGGCGGCTTCCTCGACAAGGTCGACGCCAACCTCAAAGCCGCGATGGCGTAAGTCGGGGCGCGGCAAAATTCCGCCCCGATTGGCGATCGGTGCGCCAAGGCATATGTTGTGGCCATGGTTAAGGTGAACATGGCAGAACCGAACGCCAAGCTGAGCATATTGGGCATCGTCGCGATCGCCGCGCCGCTGTTTGCCATTCTGGGCGCGGCGATGTGGTTTGCGGCACGCACCTGGATCTCGCTCGGCGGGCCGCCGATGCCGCCGGCCGGCTATATCGCCATGACGCTCGGCATCGTGTTTTCGGTCGTGATCGGCTGCGGGCTGATGGCGCTGTTGTTCTATTCGAGCCGCCACGGCTACGACGAGCCGCCCCAAGCCGACCGCGAATGAGCGGGCATTGCAATGAAGAGGATCCGATGACCAAGACCATCCGCCTGCAAAGCGACAGCAATGCCCATGACCGGCCGTGGCGGGTCGCCGTCGAGCAGGGCTTTTTTGCCGCCGAGGGGTTGAACGTCGAATATCACGAGGACAATCCCAAGGGCGCCGCGGGCCGGGTCGAGGATTTCTCCCAGCGCTGGAAGGAATCGCAGCTGCAAAAAGGCGCGCTCGAAGTCTACCCGGTGTGCGAATGGGGCGCGATCGAGCGGGTGCAGGCACTCGGCGGCGGCAAGATCATCGGGCTCGACACCACGGTGCGCACCGGCGCGTTGATGGTGGCCAAGGATTCGAAAATCCAGTCGCCGGCGGAATTGCGCAACGTGCCGATCGCGGTGACCTGGCACGCCGGCACGTTCTATGCCGCGATCGAAGTGCTGGAAGCAGCCGGCGTGCCGTTCGACGCGATCACGCTGGTGCACGCCAATGACCGGCTCGAAGCGCTGCTGAGCGGCACCACCCAGGCCGCCGCCCTGATGGAGCCGCTGGTGAGCCGCGCGCTCGCCGCCGGCGCCCGCAAGATCGCCGACCTGCGCTGGCGCGGCGGCATCGTCGCCGGCAACGACGTCGACGAAGAAACGGCGGCAAAACTGCGCCGCGCGCTCAACCGCGCCATCGCCTGGCTGCGCGAGAACGAAGACCGCTCGCGGCAGGAAGTGCTCCGCGATCTCAAGCCCGAGCAGCGCGCAAACGGCCTGATGCCGGAACTGGTCGGCGTCAAGACCTACCGCGCCGAGGAGTTCCAGGAGAAAGTCGACTGGATGCTCGACCGCGGCTTTCTCAAGGACGCGCCCGACTATGCCGAGGTGGTCCGCAGCAAATAGCGCGGTATCTGCGTTGTGCTGAAAACACGCCCGTAAATTCCCCATAAACTTCCGGCGCGATGCGGCCTGCCGTTAACGATTGCGGCTCGTCCGATTACGAAAATTTGTTCGCCTTTGAGTGCTGCGCGGGGCGCCGATACCGGAAAACGATGGCCGCCAGGGCGGCAGCGGCCTATGGTCCGGCCAAGGGTAGACTCGATGCTTTTGGACGACGCTTTACGGTGCGAATAAATCTCATGGTCACGGCGCTGCGGCGCGAAATGCGCGGCATCGCCATTGCGCTGTTGTTTGTCGCGGTGACGACCGCGGTGGCGCTGTTTTTGCGCCACTATGTCGGCATCCTGCGCGGCGCCGTGCTCTATCTCGTGCCGGTGATGCTGGCCGGCTATCAGGTCGGCGTCATTCCGGCGCTGGTGGCCGCCGTCGCCGGCGTGCTGATCTCGGGCTACCTCTATTTCTCGCAGTTTTACAGCTTCCAGGTCGCCTCGCCGCAGGAGGCGCTCAATCTCATCCTGTTCATGGTCGTCGCCGTGGTGGTCTCGCATCTGTCGAGCCAGGCCAAGAAACACATCCTCATTGCCAGGAAGCGCGAACGCGAGATGAGCGACCTCTACGCGTTCTCGCGGCGTCTCGCCATGGCGCCGAGCGCGGCGGAAATTTTTGTCGCCATCCAGGAGCATCTCGCCAATCTGGTGCAGCGCAAGGTGGTGCTGCTTGGCATAGCCGACGCCGGTACCGCCAACGACGTGCCGGAGACGGTGCGCGCCGCGGTCACCCGCGTCGAGCACGATGAAGGGCTCGAGCGCACCGTCGACGACGGCAAGGGCAATATCTGGCTCATTCGCCGGGTCTCGCCGAAGACCACCGATTTCGGCCTGGTCGCCGTCGATCTCGGCAATGTCTCGGGCCAGCCGCTCTCCGACATGCGCCAGCGCATCGACGACGCGCTGGCCGACGCCGCCGCTACGCTGGAGCGGCTCGACGTCGCGCGCGCGCTCAACGAGGCCAAGATGCGGTCGGAGACCGAGCTGTTGCGCGAAGCGCTGATCGGCTCGGTGTCGCACGAACTGCGCACGCCGCTGGCCTCGATCCTCGGCGCCGCCACGGTTTTGCACAACGCGCCGGCGCTGGCCGGAGATCCGCGGCTGTTGGCTTTGACCGGCGTGGTGCGCGACGAAGCCGAGCGGCTCAATATCGACATCCAGAACCTGCTCGATGCCACCACCATCAGCCGCCAGCAGGTGCGGCCGAAATTGCAATGGGTCGAACCGGTCGACATCGTCAATGCCGCGTTCGAGCACCGCCGCCGGCGCCTGAGCGGCTTTCGGGTGACGTTCGATCTTCATTCCAACCTGCCCATCGTCCATGTCGATCCGGCCCAGGTCGAGCAGGCGCTGGTGCAGATCATCGACAATGCCGCGAAATATTCGCCGGCCGGCTCGCCGATCCGCGTCGCCGCCCATCCCAACGGCGAGACCGTGATGCTCTCGGTGCACGACAACGGCTCGGGGCTGACCGCGGAGGAAAGGCGCCAGGTCGGCGGCCGCTTCTTCCGCGGCCCGCGCCATAAGGTGACCACGTCCGGCTCAGGCTTGGGCTTGTGGATCGCGAACGCCTTCGTCACCGCCAACGGCGGCAAGGTGGAGGTGGAAAGCGACGGCGCCGGCCGCGGCACCACGGTCACCATCCATCTGCCGATGTCGCCCGAGGCCGAACAACTGGAGACGACAGTCGATGAGTGAAACGCCCGCTTCCGTCCTCGTCGTCGACGACGAGATCCAGATCCGGCGCTTCCTGCGCACCGGTTTCGAGCTCGACGGCTTCATGGTGCATGAGGCCGAAACCGGCGCCGAAGCGCTACGCACGGCGACGCTGCAGCCGTCCGACCTGGTCATCCTCGATCTCGGCCTGCCGGACATGGACGGCGCCGACGTCCTGGAGCGGCTGCGGTCGTGGTCGAGCGTGCCGCTGATCGTGCTGTCGGTGCGCGGCAGCGAGAACGAGAAAGTGCGGCTCTTGGAGGCCGGCGCCGACGACTATGTGGTCAAGCCGTTCGGCATGGCCGAGCTGTTGGCGCGGGCGCATTCGGCAATGCGGCGCCAGCTGCGCGCCTCGCGCGGCGAGCCGGTGATGAAATTCGGCCCCCTGTCGATCGATTTCGCCGCCCGCGCCGTGTTCATCAACGACCGGCGCGTCACGCTGACGCCGAAGGAATATCGGCTGCTGCAGATCCTGGCCCAGCATTCCGGCAACGTTGTCACCCACCAGTTCCTGCTGCGCGAGGTCTGGGGCAACGAGCACATCGACGATACCCATTACCTGCGCATTTTCGTGCGCAAGCTGCGGCGCAAGATCGAGGCCGATCCGACCCAGCCGCGCATCCTCCTCACCGAGCTTGGCGTCGGCTACCGCCTGGTTTCGGCCGACGCATCGCCTGCGGTCCAACCGGCCGAGGCCGGCGCGCAATAAGCACCTTATCCCGCTGCTCCGGCC
>JBAUYI010000369.1:0-2103 GCA_049584715.1 Xanthobacteraceae bacterium | reverse complement strand
GGCGACCACATGCCGGCGCGGATCGTCTGCATGCACGATAAAGCCGAGCGCCTCGGCGGCGACGGCAAGAGGCGAAGCTGCCTGTTGCGTAAGGCCGACAATCATCAGCACTCGGCCCGGCGCCGCGCACGTCCCACGCGCTCCTGCCGCCTTGGCGGTTTCGGTCAATCGTTGCAGCGACGTTGCATCGGCATGGCCGAAAGCAAGGCCGACGCCATACGCGAACGTTCCGTCCTGCAATGGATATATGCCGACGGCATCGCCGAATCGGCGTTGCGATCGTACGGGTCCATCATGGATGATCAGATCGGCGACAGCGGAGCGGAACGCCGCGATGCCGTCCGCTGCTACAGCGTCGCGCATGCGGGCAACGCGACCACGTTGCGCTAAAACTTCAAGCAGGCGCGCGGCGACTTCGACGCCGTCACGACCGGCAACGCAGCCGAGGTAGGTCGCGTTCCGGCCGTCGCCGCCAACGCTGACGCAAAGCGCTGCAACGCCATCAATCGCCTCAGCACGCAGGCGCACGTCAGCGACAATGCCGTCGAGATTGAGCAAGCCGCCGTCATCGATCGCGACCGAGACTTTGGCAGACAGTCTTGCCGGCAGCGAACGTCGTACGAGCGCGAGGCGCAAATCGGCGGCGAGCGCGCCGGCATCGATGATGTCTTCTGCGTCGAGGCCGGCTAGCGCATTGATCAGAACCGGGATGCCGTCCTCGGCTGCGATGCCGAGCGCAGCAACCGCGGCCGCGAAACGCGGCGCCGATACCGCGCTCAATCCGCGAATTTGGATGCTGCCGCGCGACGTGACTTCAATGATGCCGTTGCCATGCTGCCGCGCGGCCGTGCACAGGGCGGCGAAGGCGTCGAGCGCGATGGTGCCGATCGGCAGCAGGCGAACCAGCAAACCGTCGCCCGTCGCCATCGGCGCCGACAGTCCCGGACAAGCGCCGCGACGTCGCGGAAGAGTGAGCGCGGCAGCGGTCATGCCGTGACCTCCGCACGCAGGAGCGACAGGCCGGCATCGACGTCGTTGCGTCGCGGATGCCAGAACCCGAGCCGCCGCGCGGCGTCAAGGCGCTCGGCAATCGCGGCGGCAGCTTGCGGATTCTCGCGCAGCAGGAATTCGCGCACGTCGGCGTCGGCGACATAGGCGTCGTGCAGAAGATCGAACAATTCGCCGGCCACTGCATCCGTCGTTTCGGCAAACGCAACCAGGCGGTCGACGGTTTCGGCAAGTTCGGCGGCGCCGCGCGGGCCGTGGCGCATCTGGCCGGCGATGAAGCGCGGATTGATCGCGCGCGCCCGGACGATGCGCGAAAGCGCCGCCGGCAGCGCCCGCGCCCGCGGCCGCTGCGGATCGGTGACGTCGAGCATGATGAGATCGGCTGCGCGGCCGAGCATTTTTGCCGCCGCGGCGAAGCCGCCGACGAAGGCTGCGTCCTCGCCGCCTTCGAGAAGGTCGCGGCCGGGGTCGTCGCTGGCGTGCACCAGCGCGTCGGCGTTGGCGACGCGCTGCGCAAATGCGCCGGGCGCCATGTCACCTTCGCCCTCGGCGCCGCCATAGGCGTGTGACGCTGCCGCAAGATAAGCCGCGCCGATAGCGTCGGTGTCCGCGCTGTGGCCGAGCAATTCTTCGACGCCCGAGCCATAGACGCCCGGCGCGGTGCCGAAGATGCGGTCGAGGCGCGCTTGACCTCCCCGACGCGTGGCGGCGAGTGGATTTTCGTCATTGTCCTCATCGCGCGCCGCGACCGCCTGCACGGCGGCGTCGATGAGCGCGATCTGCGCCGGAAACAGATCGCGGAACAATCCGGAAATGCGCCAGGTGACATCGACGCGCGCACGGCCGATGGCCGCCGGCGGCAACACTTCGACGCCGGTGATGCGGCCGCTCGCCGGCTCCCAGATCGGCCGGCAGCCCATCAGCGTAAAGCCTTGTGCGATTTCCTCGCCGCCGGTACGTAGCGTGGCGCTGCCCCATAGATCGATGACGACCGCGCGCACCATCTCGCCATGGGCCTGCAGATGCGCGCGCACGATCTCGTCGGCGGCGAGCCGGCCGAGCTCCATCGCGGTCGGCGTCGGCAAGGTGCGCGGG
>JBAUYI010000368.1:0-2872 GCA_049584715.1 Xanthobacteraceae bacterium | reverse complement strand
CTGTGAGACTGCGCTACACTGTTCCGGCGCTGGCCGATCTCGGCGCGATCCTCGATTACATCGCCGCTCATTCGCCGCAAGGCGCGCGGCGGGTTCAGGTCCGCATCAAAACCCTCACCGATCTTCTGATACAATGGCTATCGGCTACATCGTGATGTGGCTACACGGCGGAGCCGGTCAGGGCGCGCCGTTGCCGCTCTCGTTGGCAGTGGTGCGACTATATGATAATATACGTGCACACTGAATAAATTGCCGCCATGAAACGTGACGACGCCATTGCCCGATTGAAGGAGCACGAAGCCGAATTGCGGCGGCTTGGCGTCGAGCATCTTTACCTGTTCGGCTCGACGGCGCGCGACGCCGCGCGCGAGGATTCGGATGTAGACCTGTTCTTCGATCACCGGCGCGGCGAGCTGGGCCTGTTCCGGTTGATGGATGTCAGAGATGCCGCCACCCGCATTCTCGGCCGCCGCACCGACATCATGACACGGGCCAGCCTGCATCCGGTCCTGCGGTCGCAGATCGCAGCCTCGGCGCTGCAAGTTTTCTAGTGCAATCCGCGTCGCCCATCCTACGCCTCACCGACATCGTCGAGGCCATTACCCATATCCGGGCCGAAACGGCCGGGGTCCCGCTCGACGTATTCGAGGCGGATTGGCGCAAGCGCTGGCTGGTCGAGCGTGGCATCGAGATCATTTCCGAAGCCAGCCGTCAGCTCCCCGACGAGCTAAAGGCGCGCCATCCGGAAATTCCATGGCGACAGGTCGCCGATATCGGCAACATCCTGCGCCACGAGTATCAGCGGGTTGCCCCTGACGTGTTGTGGCGCGTGGCCCAAGATGATCTGCCGCCTCTGGAGCATGTGTGCCGCGCGGAGCTGGCAACGGCTGGCAGCTAATCAACATCTTGTGTCGTGCCCCGCCCAACAGAAGCACTGTGCCACGCGGAGCCGACCCAAACCGCGCCTCTTTTCCGGGATGCTCTTTTCCTGAAAAACAGGTAAACTGTCACCGTAATCGTAAACTGTCACCGTAATCGGAACGTCAACGCTCGCGCGAACCCGTGCGACGTGAAAGTTCCGCGACGGCTAATCCCTGAAGCTTTACGCTGCTCCACGACACCCATTTCGTGCCAAAGGACTCCATCGCGCCAGGTACTTGGAACTCGTGATAATAGTGTAGCGGCCCCATGTTCGCAATGAACCTCAAGGTCGCGTCAGGAAATAGTGATGGCCAGTGCAAAAGATTGAGCTCTATCCCGTGGAAATAGTCTATGAAATGTAAGGTGAGATCCTTATTGTATCGAAGGAAGTCTAGGATCGGGACAAGAGTATGTCGATGATCAAGGGTTTTGCCAAGTGCTTCCGCGGCGTGAAATCGGGTTGACGAATCCTGGCTCCTTAGCTGTTTGATCAGTTGAGCCGTCCTCGGATCGGCTCGGTCGTCCGCCCCGTTACGCAACAGCAATCCCTCCACGTCGCCGTAGGCTTCATGCAGCGGTATCCTGCCACCGGGGGTCTTAGCATTGACTTTGGCGCCATTGGCCAGCAACAACTCCGCCATCTCGACACCTTTGACAAGATGCAGCGGTGTCCTGCCGTCGGTGGTCTTAGCATTGACTTTGGCGCCGTTGGCCAGCAACAACTCCGCCGTCTTCGTCAAGTTTATGTATCCCGGGGCAGAGGCTACAAGATGCAGTGGTGTCCTGCCATCGGGGGTCTTAGCATTGACATTGGCGCCGTTGGCCAGCAACAACTCCGCCGTCTCTATCCGGTTTGGTATGTATTTCGCGACACCCGCGACAAGATGCAGCGGTGTCAAGCCATTAGGGTACCTCCTTAAAGCCAACCGCGGATCGTCTTTGAGCAGCGTCTTCAATTTTTCCAAATCACCTGAGCAAACCGCTTTTTCGATCGCTTCGCCATGTGACTCCTCTCCTCTACACAGGCCGAGAAAGAGTGCAAGCCGATCTTCATTAGGCACACCGACGCGAAGGCGGGCGTCCGTCGCCAACGATGCAAAGAGGGGCAGCCCCGCCTCCGTTAGCCACGATTCCAACCTTTGCATTTTAAGAAACCAGTCTGCAAGATTAGGTCTTCTTTCTGCATATTCCACTAACTCAGCAATAGAGTGGATCTCGCCTTCAGGAACATTGATCTGGGATTTTAAATGGCGATAATAGTCTGTTGTGTCTGTTTTCTCCATCGAGAACGATTTTGGTTTAGTCGTTTTTGGGTTCGAGGGTTTCCCAAATTCCAATAATATTCGCCAAAACTTCATATCAGGGCCTCGCTCGCTATGATGCGCCAAGGTCAAGTCCTTCGCAAGGTTATCGCAAAAAGCGGGGATCTGTCGTGACCAATTTCCTCCAATGCGCCGATTGCGAAATTCAAGAATTCCGTACCGGTAGCCGATGCGCACGGAATCAACAGGTTAGCTGGTGCAAAATTCCGGCGCGGATGGCTGCGGGAGCGAGCCGAAAGCTGAGACCGAGCCGGAGGACGTCATTGTTGCGATGGCGGTTGACCGGCGCCCGGTGGGCCGGGCAAATTCGCGGCGCTGAGAGGAGAGGTCCGCATGTCCGAGAGAGCGCCGTTTCTGAGCACCGCCTACAGCGCCTATCACCATCGCGGGCGGCCGGCGGAGGACGAGGAATTGACCCGGGTCGGGCCGGGGGCGCCGTGCGGCGAATATCTGCGGCGGTTCTGGCAGCCGGTGATCCTCGCCCGTGAACTGGGCGCGCTGCCGCGGCGGCTGCGCATCCTCGGCGAGGATCTGGTGGCGTTTCGCGACAAGAGCGGCGCCGTCGGGCTCCTCGAACTGCATTGCCCGCATCGCGGCACCTCGCTCGAATTCGGGCTGATCGGCGACAA
>JBAUYI010000367.1:0-8175 GCA_049584715.1 Xanthobacteraceae bacterium | reverse complement strand
GATCGGCGAACGGCGCAACACGCGGCGAAACACCGCCCTCGACCTCGCTTTCAGCCGCGGCGAAGGACTGGCGTAGTTCAGTCAGCGTCTCCCCGCCGATCAGCGCGGCAAGAAACAGACCATCCGGCTTTAGCACACGGCGGATTTGCACCAGCGTGCCCGGCAGATCGTTGACGAACTGCAAGGCCAACGCCGAAACCACGAGATCGAACGTGCCATCACCAAACGGCAGCGCCTCTTCATCGGCGACGACAAACGGCCATGCCGGCGTGCCACCGCTCGGTAGCGTTGTATCTGCCGCGACAATCGTTGCGACGGAGCCGAGGCTGCCGAGCGCCAGACGCGCGGCGTCGCCCGGTGTGCCAAGATCGAGCGCCAAATCGAACCGCCGCAGCACCGCGGCGAGGCGGTCGCCGAGATCGGCGGCAACGCGATCGAGCAAAAACGTCGCCGGCGCCATCGCCGCCGCGCGCCGGCGGCGGACGCGAAGCAGCGCACGGTCGAAAATCAGCGGGCCGCCGGTTATCGCGCCGTCGTTCATAAGCCAATTGTCTCACGTCTCGTCACAGTTGTCCTGAATGTGGTGTCCCGAGGACCGTTCCGCCGATGACAATTGCATCGCCGAGCGCTAGCGTGCCGTGATGGGGGACGGAACCGCAGAACTGGCGAGCGTCGCCTCCGCGTCACGGATCAAACGCGCGGCGGATGCCACCCGCACGATCCTGCGCTCAGCGCTCGATCTGGCTTTGCCGCGGCTGTGTGCCGCTTGCCGCGCCCCCGTCGAAGGCCAAGGCCTTTGTCCAGCCTGCTGGTCGAAGCTTTCGTTCATCAGCCGGCCGTATTGCGAGCGGCTTGGCATCCCGTTCGTTTATGACCCGGGGCCGGGCATCCTTTCCATGGAAGCAATCGCCGACCCGCCGGCCTACAACCGCGCCCGCGCCGCGGTGCGCTTCGACGAGATTTCACGCGCCCTGGTCCATGCGCTCAAATATGGCGACCGGCTCGATCTGGCGCCGATGATGGGGCGCTGGGTCAGCCAGGCCGGCCGCGAGTTGTTGGCCGAGGCCGACGCGCTGGTGCCGGTGCCGCTGCATTGGCGCCGTCTATGGGCGCGGCGCTTCAACCAGTCGGCCATGCTGGCCGCGGCCATTGCCGCGGACAGCGGCGTCCCGGTTGCCGCGGCCGCCCTCAAGCGCGTCAAGCCGACGGCGCAGCAGGTCGGGCTGTCGCGGCCGGAGCGCGCCGCCAACGTGCAGGGCGCGTTTCGCGTGCCGGACGAGGCCAAGGCCGCCGTCGCCGGCCGCCGGCTGGTCCTCATCGACGACGTCTTGACCTCGGGCGCCACGGTGGACGGCTGCGCCCGGGCGCTCATACGGGCCGGCGCCGCCAATGTCGACGTGCTGATTTTCGCCAGGGTTGCCGATCCGGGGCGAACGTCCATATAACCAATCAACAAGACCTTTCGCATCATCATGGCCGCGGTCGACATTTATACCATTCGCTACTGCCCTTATTGCCAGGATGCGAAGGACCTGCTCTCGCAAAAGGGTGTAAGCTTCCATGAGATCGACGCCAGCGGAAACCGGGACCTACGCAAACAGATGATCGAGCGCGCGGGCGGACGGAGCACCTATCCGCAGATCTTTATCGGCACGACCCATGTCGGCGGCTGCGACGATCTCTATGCGCTCGACGAGGCGGGCAAGCTCGATCCGCTGCTCGCTGCGGCCAAGGAATAAGCGCGAGGAATGAGCTGATGAGCATGGCAAGCGCTTCCAAGTTCAAGGTCGCTCTCATCCAGATGCGCTCGGGTCTGGAGCCGGATGCCAATCTCGCCGCCGTCCTGGCCGGCGTCGACGAGGCCAAAAGCGGCGGCGCCGATTACGTGCAGACGCCGGAAATGACCAACGTGCTCGAGAACAAGCGCGAGCGTTTGTTTACGAAAATCTTCGGCGAGGAGCAGGATCCGACCTTGGCGACGTTGCGCGAGGTCGCGCGCAAGCTTTCGATCTACATCCATCTCGGCTCGCTCGCGGTCAAGGCGTCGCCGGAGAAGGCAGCGAACCGTTCGTTCCTGATCGACCGCAACGGCGACATCGCCGCGCGCTATGACAAGATTCACATGTTCGATGTCGATCTCGCCGGCGGCGAGAGTTATCGCGAATCCAACACCTACCGTCCGGGCGACCTCGCCGTCGTCGCCGACCTGCCGTGGGGCAGGCTCGGCCTGACGGTTTGCTACGATCTGCGCTTCCCGGCGCTCTATCGCGCGCTGGCCGAGGCCGGCGCCTCGTTCCTGGCGATCCCTTCCGCCTTCACCAGACAAACCGGCGAGGCCCATTGGCACGTGCTGATGCGCGCGCGCGCCATCGAGAACGGCTGCTTCGTGTTCGCCGCCGCCCAAGGCGGCAGGCACGAGCACGGCCGCGAGACCTACGGTCACTCGCTGGTGGTCGATCCGTGGGGCAAGATCATCGCTGAGGGCGGCACCGAGCCGGGCGTGATCTTCGCCGAAATCGATCCGGCGGAAGTCGCGGCCGCGCGTGGTCGCGTGCCGTCGCTGAGCCATGGCCGGCGCTTCGAACTGGTCGAGCCGCTGGCCGAGCCGACCTACCTGCACGCGGTGCGGAGCGCGCAATGATCCGTTACACGCTCGCATGCGAGCGCCAGCACAGTTTTGAGAGCTGGTTCCAAAACTCCACCGCTTACGACAAGCAGTCGAAGCGCGGACTTGTGACCTGCCCCATCTGCGGCTCGGCCAAAGTCGAGAAGGCAATCATGGCGCCGCGGCTGGCGCGCGCAGATGTGCCCGAGCCGCCGCCGCCGGTGCCGACACCGCCGGCGGCCACAGCGCCTGCGCCTCAAGCAAAGACGCCCGTTGCCATCATGTCGTCGCAGGAGCGAGAGCTGCGCCAGAAGCTCAAGGAATTGCGCGACCACGTTACCAAGAACGCCAACTATGTCGGCCCAAAATTCCCCGAAGAGGCGCGCAAAATCCATTACGGCGAGACCGAGCACCGCTCGATCTATGGCGAAGCTTCGCCCGACGAGGCCAAGGCGCTGCATGAGGAGGGGATCGACTTTCATCCCCTGCCGATTTTGCCGGACGATCAGAACTAACTTTTATCTTTCAGCAAAAATCAGCAGTCCCACGCCGGCGACGACAAGTGCCATGCCGATGGCTTCGCGCGGCGTGGTGCGCTGACCGAACATGACGCGCGCGACGATTTGCGCAAACAATACCTCGATCAAGGCCAGCGTCCGCACGCTGGCGGCGGTGGCGATGGCGAAGGCCAGAAACCAGAACTGCGAGGCCAGCGCGCCCATCAGGCCTGCGAACAGCGACGGCTTCCAGGCGCGCAGGATGGCGATCATCGCGGACGGCTGGCGCAGCCACAGATACAGCGAAAGCACGACCGCTTGCATCACCAGGCCGACCACCAGCGTGAAGGTCGCCGCCATGACGAAATTTGCCATGTGCAGGTCAAGGATGGCGCCGCGATAACCGATCGCCGACAACGCGAACATGCCGCCCGAAGCCAAGCCGATCAGCGTCGGCTTGACGCCGCCAATCATGCCGCCGGGCTTGAACGACATGATCAGCACGCCCGTCGTCGCCACCAGAATTGCCGCCATCATCGGCAGCGTGACCGCGTCGCCGAGAAAGATCAGTCCGAAGATCGCGACCTGGATCGGCTCGGTCTTGATATAGGCGATGGTGACGACGAAAGAGCGCTGCCCCATGGCCATGAGCATCAACGCGGTGGCGGCGATTTGCGCAGCCGCGCCGTCGATCACCCATGGCCAGAAGCTCAAGGACGGCCGCGGCAACGGCACGCCGGTCACCAGCAAAACCCCGATCAAAGACAGCAATGCGAACGGAAAGCCGAACAGGAACCGCACATGGGTGGCGCCCACGGTGCCAAGGCTCGTCGTCAGCTCGCGCTGCATGGCGTTGCGCAAGGTCTGAAAGAACGCCGCCGTGACGGTGAAGACGATCCAGAGCCAACCGGCGATCATCAGGCCGCCTTTTCCGCGACGACCATGTAGTTGACGTCCATGTCGGTGGTGAGCTGCCAGCGGTCGGCGAGCAGATTGTACATCACGCCGGTCTCCCCGGTGATCTGCAGCCCGCCTTGCTCGATGGCGATTTCGAGCTCGTTGGGCGTGACGAACTTGTCCCATTGATGGGTGCCGCGCGGCAGCCAGCGCAAAATGTACTCGGCGCCGACGATGGCGAGCGCAAAGCTTTTCATCGTGCGATTGAGCGTGGCGATGAACAGCAAGCCGCCGGGTTTCACCATGGCGCCGGCGAGATCGACGAACAGGCCGACATCGGCGACATGCTCGACCACTTCCATGGCCAGCACCACGTCAAAACTTTCGCCCGCTTCCGCCAGCGCCTCAGCCGTCGTGCTGCGGTAGTCGATCGATAGCCCGGCCCGCGCCGCGTGATGCTGCGCCACCGCGATGTTGCTCGCCGACGGATCGGCGCCGACCATCGACGCGCCGAGCCGCGCCAACGGCTCGGAGAGAATGCCGCCGCCGCAGCCGATATCGAGGATGCGCAAGCCGGCGAGGCTATCGAGCCGCTTGGCATCCCGGTCAAAATGCTCCGCCACCCGATCGCGGATATAGGCGAGCCGCACCGGATTGAACTTGTGCAGCGCCGCCATCGGCCCGCGCGCGTCCCACCATTGGCTGGACATGCGCGAAAACCGCGCAACCTCCTCTTCGTCGATGGTGCCGCGGGCTTCGATCATCGCCTAGGCGCTCGCGCGCTTGCGCTTGAAGTGGCCGTAGCCGGGGCGGTAGCTCTTCTCGTCGAGGAACTGTTTCATGCCCTCCTCGCGGCTGTTCTCCTTGTCGTTATAGCGCAACGCGTCGCTCTTGGCGGCGAGATAATCCTGCGCCTGCGGCTCGTTCATGAAGCGCACGGCGCGGATCGCCTCCTTGGTGTAGCGTAACGTCGCCGGGCTCTTTTCCATCAGCTTCTTGGCGAGCTTGATGGTCTCTTCGCGCAGCTTCTCTTTGGGATAGGAGAAATTGACAAAGCCCATCTGCTTGGCTTGCTTGCCGTCGAACGAATCGCCGGTCATGGCGTAATAGAGCGCGTCGCGATAGTTCATGGTCTGCGCCACGTTCCACGACACGATGCCGCCGGGCAGGATGCCCCAGTTGACCTCCGACAGGCCGAACATGGCGTCGTCGGCGGCGAGCGCGATGTCGCAGGCGGTTACCTGCGTGAACGCGCCGCCGAAGCAATAGCCGTTGACCATGGCGATGGTCGGCTTCGGGAATGTCGAGAGTTTTTGCCAGCGCCAATTGTTCGAGGCGCGGCGCAGCTTGTGGCGCGCCGCGGCGTCGCCGGCATTGGCGCGGAAATAAAGCTTTATGTCCTGCCCGGCGCTGAAGGCGTTGCCGGCGCCGGTCAGCACCAGCACCTCGGTCGCCGGATCGACGGCAAGCTCGTCGAGCGTCTCGTCCATTTCAAGATGGACCTGCGGGCTCATGGCATTGCGTTTGTCCGGGCGATTGATCATCAGCCAGGTGATGCCGCCCTCGTTCTCGACGTGGATCGCTTCGTATTTTTTGGCCGCAGGCATGTTTCTCTCCCGAAATGCGGTGGGTGGCCCATTCAACAGGTCTTGGCCGGACGAAACAAGGTTGGCGTCACGTCGCCTGCCTTGCGCGTTCCGCGTAGGTCGCGATAGCGCGCACCGCGCGCAGCGTCTTGTCGACCTCCTGGATGAAGCCGATGTTCGGCAATTGCTCGCGCAACGCGCGGCTATAGTCGGTCAGGCCGTGCGAGATCATGGTGACGTGGACGATCGGTTTTTTGCTGAGCAAGGCAAGCGCGTTGACGGCATGGAGATTGGCTTCCTTGCGCTCGGAGCCCGGGCCGCGCGGCAGTTCCTCTTGCAGCAGCAGGATATCGATGGCGGGATCGTCGAGCAGCGCCGAGACGCACTCGATATAGACTTCCCTGCTGCCGAGCCCGGCAAAACCGGAATCGAGCGGATTGCCAATGAAGGTGCCGACACCGAGCACGGCTTCGAGCCGTTTATGTGTTGCGGGCGCGAGCGCAGGGAAGGCCAGGCCGTTCGCCGCCGCGGCATCGAGCAACAATCCGCGCAACGCGCCCGAGAACGTGATGCCGCCGAGATTGGCGCCGGCCGGTAGCGGTACATGCGTGAAATATTCCACCGTCTCGACGATGTCGTCGAGCGTGCCCACGCGCAAGATTCCGGCGGACGCGACGAGCGCATCAAACTCTTCCATCGAACCCGCGACCGCGCCGGTATGGGCCAACGCCGCGGCGCGGCCTTCCGCCGACGCGCCGAGCTTTACCGCGATCACCGGCTTGCCGGCGTGTCGCGCCATCGCGCAGGCGGCGCGCAAATGCGCGGCATCCTTCACCGCTTCGAGATACGTGACAATGACGCGGACGAACGGCAGCGTCGCGTAGTAGGCGATGTAATCGGCAGTGCTGAGACCCGCTTCGTTGCCGGAGGTCACCAGCGAGGCGGTGGCGATGCCGCGCTCTTCCAATGTGCGCTTGATCGCCATGGCGAGACCGCCGGACTGGGCGACGATCGCCACGGGTCCTGCGGCAATGCGATGCGGGCGATCGTCGGTCAGCGTCATTAGCCGCGACGGCGCGTGGATATTGCCCATGCAGTTCGGCCCGGAGACCGCTAGCCCGGTTTCGGCGATCGCTTTGTGCAACGTCTCGGCGAGCGCCTTGGCGGCAGGATTTTGGGCTTCGCCAAAACCCGACGACATGATGGTGGCGCTGCGCGCTCCGGCCGCCGCGGCGGCGCGCAACGTATCGGGCACCTGGGTTGCCGGGATCACCACCACCACATGGTCCGGCGGCTCCGGCAGCTCGGCGAAGCTGCCATAGCAGCGCATGTTCCAGACTTGGTCGCGGCGCGGATTGACCGCATAGACCGCGCCGGCAAACTCATAGCGGCGCAGGTTTTGGAACGCGCGCAACGCCCAGCTGCCGGGCGCATCGCTGGCGCCGACGATGACCACATTGCGCGGGTTGAGCAGCGCTCCGACCTTGGCTTGCGCGACCTGCAATGCCGTTGCCGGCTCGGAAACGTTCACTCGCTCAACCTCCCCGACCAGGGGGCAACAGCCCACCGCCGCCCCGCGACAATAAACGCGCATTGCACTCGCGGGCGACCTGAACGAGGATACGACCCGAAACAGCCCTAAGCATTACGGAAATTGGGAGGGAGCGATGCAAAAGTTCTTTATGGGCCTTGCCGGCTTGGCGCTGGCTTGGCTCGGCGGCGGCGCGGCTAACGCCGAGGACACGGTCAAGATCGGCATGATCAACGAATATTCCGGGCAATTCGCCGATACCGGCGCCCAGATCGACAATGGGCTGAAGCTCTATATGAAGCAGAACGGCGACCACGTCGCCGGCAAGAAGATCGAGGTGATCCGCAAGGACACCGGCGGCATCGCCCCCGACGTTGCCAAGCGCCTCGCCCAAGAGCTCGTGGTGCGCGACAACGCCGACATCTTCGGCGGGTTCTCGCTGACGCCGAACGCGCTCGCTTCGGCCGACATCTCTGCCGAGGCGAAGAAATTCATGGTCGTGATGAACGCGGCCACCGCGATCATCACCACCAAGTCGCCCTATATCGCCCGCACCTCGTCGACCACGCCGCAATTGAACTACGTGCTCGGGCAATGGGCGGCCAAGAACGGGGTCAAGACGGTCTATACGATGGTCTCCGACTACGGTCCCGGGATCGACGCGGAAACCTGGTTCCAGACCGGCTTCAAGGAAGGCGGCGGCACCGTCATCGGCTCGGTGCGCTTCCCCGTCGCCAATCCGGAATTCTCCGCTTTCGTCCAAGCCGCCAAGGACAAGAACCCGGACGCCATCTACATCTGGATTCCCGGCGGCACCCAGCCGGCCGCGGTCGGCAAGGCGCTGGCGGAACGCGGCGTCGATCCATCCAAGATCAAAGTGATGGGGCAGGATGCGCTCGGCGACGAGACCGCGCTCAAGAGCATGGGCGACGCTTCGCTCGGCATCATCACCGTGTCGGATTACGACTACAGCCACAAATCGGCGATGAACCAGGACTTCGTCAAAGCCTTCAACGACGAATTCCATCGCAACCCGGATTTCTTCGCGGTCGGCGGCTA
>JBAUYI010000366.1:0-1722 GCA_049584715.1 Xanthobacteraceae bacterium | reverse complement strand
CGGGTTCACCGCCGGTGTGTCTCTTCCCTTAGCGAGTTTTTTCCGTCATGAACCGGCCCGCCGTGTTTGGCGGCCGCGAGGGCTTTCACATGACCGATCCGATCACCATCCGCATGGGCGGCTACGGACCGCCCACGACCGGCTTTTCGCGCGCGCTCAAGCTGATCGGCGATACGTTGACGGCCGAGTTCGGCAACCGGATCGATGTGAAGTATGTCTGGAACATCATGGATTTCGGCTATCGCGCCGAAGACATTCTCTGGCTGGTCGAGGACGGCGTGCTCACGCTCGGCTACCAGTCGTCGAGCTACCTGACCGACCGCGTGCCGGCGCTTGGTTTCGTCGATCTGCCGTTCCTGTTCGAGCAGCGCGACCAGGCGCGCGCCGCGATGGACGGCGCGCTCGGCCGCTGTCTCGGCGAGGAGATCGAAGAGCGCGTGAACTACCGCATCCTCGGCTGGTTCGAAAACGGCTTTCGCCAGATCTCGAACCGCCTGCGCACCGTGCACACGCCGCCGGACCTCAAAGACATGCGCATCCGCGTGCTGCCGAGCGAGGTCCAGGCGCGCACGTTCGCGCTTCTGGGCTGCGTTCCGCTGCGCATGGATCTGACCGAGGCGATTGACCGGATCAAGGCCGGCACCATCGACGCCCAGGAGAACCCGTTCGCCAACACCGTGACCTATGGCGTGCACAAGTTTCACCGCTTTCACACCGTGACCAACCACTTCTACATTTCGCGGCCGATTTTTTTGCATCGCCCGGCCTTCGACGGCTGGCCGCAAGACTTGCAGCGTGCGATGCGCACGGCCATCGCGCGCGCCGTCGCTTTCCAGCGCGAGCTCGCCATCGAGGAAGATCGCACGGCGCGCGCGGCGATCCTCGCCGAGGGTTGCGAGATCGCTGAGCTGACGGCGAACGAACACGCCCAATTCCGCGCCGCCGTCGCGCCGCTGCTCGCGCAGGCGTGCGGCACTTATGGGCAAAAGATGTTCGATATGATTTAGCCGCGCTTGTCGTCGGGCTTGGCCAGGATCAGCGACCAGAACACCTTGTATTTCGACTTCGGCGCATAGACCGCGGCGATGCCCATTTTGGTCACGTTGCTGTTGAGCATGTTGGCGCGGTGCGGCGGCGAATCGCGCCAGCCGGAAAACGCTTCCGCCATGGTGTGATAGCCGGCGGAGATATTCTCCACCGCCACGGCGGCATCGAAGCCGGATTTGCGGATGCGATCCTGGAACGGCCGGCCGACGTCGTGATCGAGCTTGTCGTGCGCCGCCATGACGCGCGCCTGCTCGCCGGCGAGCCGCATCAGCTCGGGATCGATGGTGACGGCGCCAAGCCCGTTATTGCTGCGATAGCCCGAGATCATCGATTGTGCCGCGTTGGCATCGAGCGCGGCATCGGTGGTCGCGAGATCGATATAAAAGCTCGGCTGGCCCGGCGGCGAGCCGGTATCGGCGCAGCCGCCAAGCGCCGCCATGAGGGCGCCGCCAAGTAGCAGCGCCGTAGCTCGCCGTAGCATCCGAGAATTTCCCCGCATCCGCCGCGACATTGCCTTTAAAAAAGTGTCGGAACAATGAACGGGTTGCGGCCAGCCAGCCGCACGACATAATGCGGCCGAGAGGGCGGCCGCCTAGCTAAAGAGACTCAGAAAACCCAAATATGCGCTGCACGATATCTTTTTTTGCGACAAGACAATATCAGTCAGTCAATGGT
>JBAUYI010000365.1:0-5765 GCA_049584715.1 Xanthobacteraceae bacterium | reverse complement strand
CCGCCGAAGGCGGCGACGCTTCGCGTCGTCCTTGACTTCAAATTCTCTCTGCGCTCACCGTCGACCATGCAATTTAAGGGAAGCTGGCTGCAAAGCAGCGGTAGGGCACACAGGATGACACTTCTCGATCGCAGAGCCTTTCTCCACTACGCGGCCGGCTCCGCCGCGCTCGTCGCCGCGCCGGACATTGCAACGGCCCTCGATTATCCCACGCGCCCGGTCCGCATGATCGTTGGCCTCGCCGCCGGTGGCCCAACCGATTCCGTTGCTCGTCTGATCGCGCAGTGGCTATCGGAGTACATGGGCAACCAGTTCGCGGTGGAAAACCGCACCGGTGCCGGCGGCACGCTGGCTACAGAGACAGTGATCAATGCGACGCCCGACGGCTATACGCTGCTCTTCGCCGGCCCGACCGTCACCATCAGTGCCCTGCTCTACAAGAAATTTGCCAACGTGCTCGACCAATTATCGCCGGTCGGCCTCGTTGCGCGCGCCCCGAACATCATGGTGGTGACGCCGTCGCTGCCGGTCAAAACCGTGAAAGAATTCATCGACTACGCCAAGGCCAATCCGGGACAGCTATCGTTCGCCTCGTCGGGCGTCGGCGCCTCGCCGCATCTCTCCGGCGAATATTTCAGGTTCCTGACCAAGATCGACATGGTTCATGTGCCCTATCGCGGCTCGGCGGCGGCCTATCCCGATCTGATGTCGGGCAAGGTCCAAGTGCTGTTCGACAATCTCGGCGGTCCGGTGCTGCAGATGGTGCACGCCGGAACGCTGCGTGCGCTCGGCGTCACCTCGGCCGAACGCTGGCCGCTGTTGCCCGACGTGCCGGCCATCGCCGAGACCGTGCCGGGCTACGAAATCTACGTCTGGTACGCGCTGTTCGCACCGCGCGGCACGCCGGCCGACGTCGTGGCCAAGCTCAACGCCGCGCTCAAGGACGCGGTCGCGGACCCAAAAATCCTGGCCCGCTTCAAGGACGACGGCGGCGTGCCGATGGTAATGACGCCCGGCGCGCTGGCGCAATTTCTCGCCGACGACGAAGCGCGTTGGCGCAAGATGGTCGAAGCCGCCGGCATCACCGCCGAATGACGGCCCGGCGCTAAAAGCAAAGATGCCTTCGCCGGCGCCGCGCCGAAGGCGTGATAGGATCAGTCCAATGCAACGAAGCCCGAAGCCTTCACGACCGGACCCCACCGCGCAATCTCGAACCTGATCGTCTCGGTGAATTCGGCAGGCGTCGCAAACGCCGGCTCGCTGCCCGACCTGGCGAGGCTCTCGATCATCGCCTTGGAGCGGGACGCCGCGCGCATCGCATCGCTCAACGCGCCAACGGTCTTGTCCGGCGCGTTTGCCGGAAGGAACACGCCGGAGAGCGACTCCACGACGATGTTGTAGCCGGATTCCTTCATGGTCGGGACATCGGGCAGGAACGGCGAGCGCTTCGCGCCGGTCACCGCCAGGACGCGCAGCGATCCGGATTTTGCGAACTCCAAGACCTCGCCCACGGGGTTGATGCTTGCCGGCACATGACCGCCGACCAGATCCTGGATCGCCGGAGCGCCGCCGCGGTAATGAACCGGACTCATCGGGATTGCGGCCGCGCTCGCCAGCATGACGCCGGTGAAGTGCGGCGTGCCGCCGGCCGAGGTCGTTGCATAGTTCGCCTTGTCCGGGTTCGCCTTGCACCACTGCACGAAGTCGGCGAGCGTCTTGACCGTGTCCGGAACCATCGGGCCGACGACAAAGGTCAGCATCCCTTTGGCGGCAGGCGACACCGCAATGAAATCCTGCAACGGATCGTAGCTCAGCGACTTGAAGCTGTGCGGGTAGAGCGTCATCGGGAAATCCGGCGTGAACAGCATCACGCTACCGTCGGGCGGCGCGTTCTTGACGTATTCGACCGCAAGCCGCGCGCTGGCGCCGGCCTTGTTCTCGACGATGATGGTCGAGGCATAAGTGCCGTGCAGAGCTTCGGCGAGCACGCGCGCCGTGACGTCGGTGCCGCCACCTGCCGGAAAGCCGACGATCATGCGAACCAGCTTGTCGGTCGCCTGCGCCAGCGCACGCGGGATGACGCCGCCGAACGCGAGTGCGCCAAACGCGGAGGCAGCGATCATTCGACGGCGGCTGAACATTCCGATCTCCCGATCCGGCGCGCGACTACACGCTTCCCAAAGTACCACTAATTGGCTCTGAGCCCCATGCGCATGAGGCGTGGCAAAACCTCGGCGCAGAAATATGGTACCTCCTCGACATAGTTCACGAACGAGACCGCAATGCCGCGCACGCCAGCGTGGCTGATGTCGGCAAACTCGCGTGCGACCTTGTCCGGCGTGCCGACGAACGGAAAGCCGCCGACGCCGCTGACCGCCTGCAGCGACCGCTTCGCCGCATATTCGTCCGCGGGCGTGTTTTGCGGCGTAATGTTCTTGAGCGCCAACATCCGTTCGATGGCGGGCCAATCGGCGTTTTCGACGTTGGCATAGTGGTGGTAGTCCTCGGCCTCCTTTTGGCTCGGCCGGCAAATCACCTGTCCCTGGGTGAAAACTTCGATGTCACGGCCATACTGCCGCGCATCGGCCTTGATGCGATCGACCTGTTGCACGATGCGGTCGAACACGCTGATACTCTTGTCTTGTCCGGTACCGGCGATGGCGAGACGCAGCGCCGCGGTCGAGGTGAAAAACGCGTCGCAATTGCGCATGGCGAAGGCTTGGCCGGTCGCCGAGGAACCGGCGTTCATGATCACCGGCCGCGTTCCGTCATACGGGCCCGGCAGGCAATGAACACCCGCGAGTTGGAAAAATTTGCCGTCGAAATCGAATTCATCCCCTTCCGACCAGGCGCGCTTGACCACGTCGATCCATTCCTGGGCAAATTCGTAACGATCGTGATGGTCGCGCTGCGCCACGCCGAACATCTCGAATTCGCCCTCGTTCCAGCCCGCGACGATGTTCAAGCCGAAGCGGCCTTGGCCGATATGATCGGCGGTGACCATTTCCTTGGCGGCGATCAGGGGATGGAACAGCGGCGCGTGTACGGTGCCGAAGATCGTGATCCGCTGCGTCGCTGCCAAGAGACCGCAGGCCCAGGTGACGGTCTCGAATGTCGTGCCGTGGAAGTTGCTCGAGCCGCCGTAGCCTTTCCAGCGGCCGATCGGCAGAAGAAAATCGATTCCCGCCGCGTCGGCGATGCGCGCCATCCGCAGACAATCGGGCCAGCTGGCGAGCCAGCGTTCCGGTACCAGTGTCGCGGTGCGCGCCGACGAGCAATTGGCGCCGAACAAGCCGATCTTCAACGCGTTGGCGTTGTGCATCTCGACGCGATCGCGCTGCGATACACGGTCAACGGTCACTATCATATCCTTGAGAAAAGCCCGTGATGATTACAACGACATGCCGGTCGCAATGATGACCTTACGCCATTTGTCGACCTCGCTGCGATAGAACGTGGCAAAGTCCTCCGGCGTGCCGGAGAGCGCATCGAAACCCTGGGCGGCCAACGCAGTCTTTACTTCTGGCGTCGACAGTGCAGACGACGTGGCAGCCGCCAGCCGCTCGATCACCGGCCGCGGCGTGGCCTTCGGGGCGACCAGGCCGAGCCACAGCAGTATCTCGAAGCCGGGCAGTCCCGATTCAGCAACCGTCGGCACATCAGGCAACAGTTTGTCGCGATGCAACCCTGTCGTCGCAATGGCCCGCAACGCGCCGTTTTGGATGAACGGCCGCACCGTCGGAATTGGCGCGAACATCACCTTCAATTGTCCGGACACCAGATCTTTCACCACCTCACCGCCGCCGCGGTACTGCACCGAGGTCAGTTTGATGCCCGCCGTCATGTTGAAGAGCTCGTTGGCGAGGTGGGTCGCAGTGCCGACGCCGGAGGACGCCGCCAGGATTTCTCCCGACGGCCGCGACTTTGCCAGCGCGATGAGATCGGCGACGCTGTGAACGTTCAGCGATGGATGCACGACGAGCACGTTGTCGGTTTGTGCAACCGGCGCCACGGCCGTGAAATAGTCGTCGTATTTGTAGCGAAAATCCTTGAACAAGGTTTCGTTTGTCGCATTGGCGAACGGCGCCACCAGCAGCGTCGTGCCGTCGGGCGCGGCACCGGCGACCTCTTGGGTTGCCAGTGTGCCGCCGGCGCCGGTGCGGTTCTCCACGAAAACCTGCTGGCCGAGTTTTTGGCTGAGGCTGCCGGCGAGCACCCGCGCGGCGATGTCGGTCGCGCCGCCGGCGCTGAACCCGACCACAAGCCGGATATTTGGACCGGTGCCTTGCGCCCGCGCCGCAAGCGGCCAGGCAATGGCCCCGCTGCCCAGAAATGTAATGAACTCGCGCCGCCGCACGATGTGCTGCCTCTCGCCCACCGGATGCAGCCTACCACATTATTGAATCGCGATGTCCTGCGCCCGCTCCGTAAGCGGCGGACAAACAGCGCTACGACGCCTTCGCCAGCGCCGCGCCAAAACCGTTCGGAATCTCGATATCGACCTCGAGCGTCGACACCGATTTGCCGCGATCGAGCTTGATCTGCACCTTGTCGGGCTCGAACGGCACGTGCCGGCTGATCACAGCGAGGATTTCCTCGCGCAGGATGCCGAGCAAGTCGGGTTGGTTGCGCGTCCCACGCTCGTGGGCGAGCAGGATTTGCAGGCGTTCGCGCGCAATGGGCGCGCTGCCGCCGCGTCGGAACAATTTGAAGAGGGTCATGCTGCTTTCCGTCCGAACAGCTTGTTGAAGATGCCTTTGTTCTCGCTGGGAACGATCATCGGAACGACTTCGCCGCGCAACCGGCGGGCGGCATCGAAATAGGCGCGGGCCGGCGCCGAGAGCGCGTTGCTCAGCGTCACCGGCGAGCCGATATTGGACGCGCGCAAAACTTCCTCGCTCTCCGGGATGATGCCGAGCAGCGGCGTCGAGAGGATTTCGAGCACGTCCTCGATGGTCATCATCTCGCCGCGGGCGGCGCGCGACGGATGGTAGCGGGTGATGAGGAGGTGCTTCTCGACCCGTTCGCCGTTCTCGGCCTTGACCGTCTTGGAATCGAGCAAGCCGATGATGCGGTCGGAATCGCGCACCGAGGAGACTTCCGGATTGGTGACGATGATCGCCGCATCGGCATGCCGCATCGCCAGCGTTGCGCCGCGCTCGATGCCGGCCGGACTGTCGCAGATGATCCAGTCGAATTTGGTCCGCAATTCGTCGATCACCTTGGCGACACCCTCGTCGGTCAGCGCGTCCTTGTCGCGGGTCTGCGATGCCGGCAGGAGATGCAAATTCTCCACGCGCTTGTCGCGGATCAACGCTTGCGAGAGTTTCGCGACGCCGGTGATGACATTGATCAGGTCGAACACGACGCGGCGCTCGGCCCCCAACACCAGGTCGAGATTGCGCAAGCCGACGTCGAAATCGATGACGACGACCTTCTCGCCGTGTTGAGCAAGCGCAGCGCCGAGAGCAGCCGTCGACGTGGTCTTGCCGACGCCGCCTTTGCCCGATGTCACGACTACGACGTTGGCCATTTTTGACTGCCTTTCGTTGTTCTAATTGAGCGCCGAGATTCTCAGCGTGTTGCCCTCGAGCCAGGCCTGCGCCGGGCCGCGGCGCAGGCTGTCGTCGATGTCTTCGGCGGTCTTGTAGAAGGAATCGATCGCCAAGAGCTCGGCCTCAACGCGATGACAGAAGATGCGCGCGCGGGCATTGCCGGTGGCGCCCGCCATGGCGCGGCCGCGCAACGTGCCGTAGATGTGGATC
>JBAUYI010000364.1:0-2832 GCA_049584715.1 Xanthobacteraceae bacterium | reverse complement strand
TTGAGGTCAATACACAACCGGGCATGACCGAGACGTCGCTCGTGCCCGAGCTTGCTGCGTATGCGGGCATCACGTTCGATGAGCTGGTGCGATGGATGGTGGAGGACGCCTCGACCAATCGATGATGGGGTCGGGGATATCAGAGGTGGGGGAGGTCGGCGCGTCGTTTGACGAGCCGGCAGCTGCGCGCGTTGGCGCACCTCGCCGCCGTTTCTTCTGGATGGCCTATCGCGGCCTCGCCGGACGCTGGCGTTCGCGGCTCAAGCGGTTGCCGTCCGGCATCGGTATCGCCGGATCGGTGCTGCTGCTCGCCGGCGCGCTCGGCTACGGTGTCGTCAAGGGCCAGCACGTCGCCGATCTCATCGCCTGGTTCAAGGACGCGCGCGACATCGCGGCGAATTCCGTCGGCCTGCGCATCGCCGCGATCTCGCTGACCGGCTCGAAGGAAGTCAGCCGCGAGGAAATCCTCACCACCGCCGGCGTCACCGGCCGCGCGTCGCTGTTGTTCCTCGACGCCGCCGCGGCGCGCACCCAACTGATGGCCAATCCGTGGATTGGCGATGCGGCGGTGCTGAAACTTTATCCCGATCGCCTGCAGATCACGGTGACCGAACGGCAGGCTTTTGCCATCTGGCAGAAGGACGGCCGCGTCAGCGTCATCGCCGCCGACGGCACGGTGCTCGAACCGTTCGTCGAACGCCGTTATGTCGGGCTGCCGCTTGTGGTCGGCAAAGGCGCGGAACGCTCCGCGAAGGATTTCCTCACCGTCATCGACCGCTATCCGGATATCCGCTCCCAGCTGCGCGCCTCGATCCTGGTGGCGGAGCGGCGCTGGAATTTGCGGCTCGCCAACGGCATCGACGTACGGCTGCCGGAAACCGATGTGGTGGCGGCGCTCGACCGGCTGGTCGCGCTCGATCATGACAAAAAACTTTTGTCGCGCGACGTCACCATGGTCGACCTGCGGTTGCCTGACCGCGTGAGCGTGCGGCTGTCGGACGCCGCGGCGCAAGCCCGCGACGAGGCTCTGGCGGCCAACAAGAAGAAGAAAAAGGCGGGTGACGCATGAACACCCTCCATTACGGCCTGACCCCGAAGATGAAGCCGATCTCGCCGCATCGCAGCGCCGTCGTCGCCGCGCTCGATATCGGCTCGAGCAAGATCGCCTGCCTGATCGCCAGGTTGCGGCCCCACGGGCCGCAACAAGTTCTGACCCGAAGGAGTCACGCCGTCGAGGTGATCGGCTTCGGTCATACCGGGTCGCGCGGCATGAAGGCCGGCGGCGTCGTCAATCTGGCGCAAGTCGAGGAAGGTATCCGGCAAGCCGTCGATGCCGCTGAACGCATGGCCTCGGTCGAGATCGAGTCGGTGATTCTGCCGATCTCATCCGGGCGCCTGTCCGGCGAATTGTTTGCAGCCGACGTCGATATCGTCGGCTCCGGCGTGTCCGAGGGCGATATCGCCCGCGTGCTCGGCGCTGGCAGCCGGCATTCGCAACGCGACGGCCGCGCCGTGCTGCATTCGCTGCCGGTCGGCTATTCGATCGACGGCACGGAGGGTATCCGCGATCCGCGCGGCATGCTCGGCGGCCGGTTCGGCGTCGACATGCACGTGGCAACGACCGATATCGCCGCCGCCCGCAATCTGATGCTGGCGGTCGAGCGCTGCCATCTCAGCGTCGAGGCCATGGTGGCGAGCCCCTATGTCGCCGGCCTGTCTTCACTCGCCGACGACGAAGCCGATCTTGGCGCCGCGGTCGTCGATATGGGCGCCGGCACCACCACGATGGCGGTCTTCATCGGCGGCCGGTTCGTTCATCTGGACGGTTTTGCGCTCGGCGGCCAGCACGTCACCACCGATATTGCGCGAGGCTTGAACGCCCGCATCGTCGATGCCGAGCGGATCAAAACCCTTTACGGCAGCGTGCTCGCCGGCGGCTCGGACGAGCGCGACATGATCACCGTGCCGCCGATCAACGACGACGAGCGCGAGCAGACCCAATTCGTCTCCCGCGCCACGCTGGTGGCGATCATCAAGCCGCGCGTCGAAGAGATTCTGGAAATGGTGCGCGACCGGCTCGCCAAATCGGCATTCGCCGGCGAAGCGCGCGGCCGCGTGGTACTGACTGGCGGCGCCAGCCAGCTCACCGGCTTGGCCGAGCTTGCCGGCCGCATTCTCGACCGGCCGGTGCGCGTCGGGCGCCCGCTCGGTATCGCAGCTTTGCCGGACTCGGCCAAAGGCGCGGCCTTTGCCGTCGCCGCCGGTCTCCTGGTCTACCCGCAGGCAGCGCATCTCGAACACTTCGAACCGCGACGTCGGCGGTATCCGAAGACAGGTACGGGCGGCTACTTCGCCCGCGTCGGACAATGGCTTCGCGAGAGTTTCTGATGGCCCCCAGAGACGAAGTCACTCCATCACAACGGCCGGTGGCGGACCGGTCGGGGCAGGGCGTCGATAGCGCCCGCGCAAGGAAGAAGAGGCAACCATGGCAATCAATCTGAACATCCCCGATATCCGTGAGCTCAAACCCCGCATCACCGTGTTCGGGGTCGGCGGCGCGGGCGGCAATGCCGTCAACAACATGATCACCGCCGGCTTGCAGGGCGTCGATTTTGTCGTGGCCAATACCGACGCCCAGGCGCTCACCATGTCGAAGGCCGAGCGCATCGTGCAGATGGGCGTGCAGGTCACCGAAGGTCTCGGCGCCGGCTCGCAGCCCGACGTCGGCCGCGCCGCCGCCGAAGAAGTGATCGACGAGATCCGCGATCATCTCGCCGGCGTGCATATGGTGTTCGTCACCGCCGGCATGGGCGGCGGCACCGGCACCGGCGC
>JBAUYI010000363.1:0-5784 GCA_049584715.1 Xanthobacteraceae bacterium | reverse complement strand
CGCATCCTCACCGTCGGCGGCTATACGCTGCTCTCGCGCCTGACCGGGTTCATGCGCGACATCATGCTGGCGGCGATCATCGGCGCCGGTCCCGTCGCCGACGCCTTCTTCGTCGCGTTCCGGCTGCCGAATCATTTCCGCGCTATTTTCGCAGAAGGCGCCTTCAATGCCGCGTTCATTCCGGCCTATGCGCGCATCCGCACCCAGGGCGGCGCCACCGCGGCGAAACTGTTCGGCGACCGCATCTTCACCTTGCTGCTGGCGACGCAGATCGTGCTGCTGGCGCTGGCGCTCTTGTTCACGCCACAGGCCATCGACTTGCTCGCGCCCGGCTTTTCCCGCGACCCGCAGCAGTTCGCGCTCGCGGTCGGCCTGACGCGGATCACCTTTCCTTATCTGCTGCTGATCACACTGGTCACGCTGTGGGGCGGCATCCTCAACGCGCTCAATCGCTTCGCCGCAGCGGCTGCGGCCTCGACGCTGCTCAACGTGTCGATGATGGCGACGCTCGCGGTCGCCTGGCTGTTTCCGAGTGCCGGCCACGCCGCCGCCTGGGGCGTGCTGATTTCCGGCGTGCTGCAGGCAGCCCTCGTCGGCGGCGATGCCTGGCGGACCGGCGTGATGACGTCGTTTCACGCTCTGACCTGGGACGACGACGTGCGCCGCTTTTTCAAGGCGCTGGTGCCGGCGACGGTCGGCTCGGCCGGGACGCAGCTGGCGCTGTTCGCCGACACCATTATCGCGAGCTTTCTCACCACCGGGGCATTGTCGGCGCTCTATTATGCCGACCGCATCGACCAGCTGCCGATCGGTGTGATCGGCATTGCGGTGGGCACCGTGCTGGTGCCGGAAATGACGCACCGGGTCGCTGCCGGCGACCACGAAGGCGCCCGCTCGGCGCAAAACCGCGCCATCGAATTCGCGCTGCTGTTGGCGCTGCCTTGCGTCGTCGCCTTCCTGGTCATTCCCGGCACCATCATGCGCGGCCTGTTCATGCGCGGCGCGTTCACTGCCGAGGATGCGCACTCGGCTGCCATGACGCTCGCGGCCTATACGGTCGGTCTCATTCCGTTCGTGCTCATCCGCAGCGTCGTCGCGCCGTTTTTGGCGCGCGGCGATACCTTGACTCCAGTCAAGGCGGCGCTGACCGGCACGGCGGTCAACATCGCTTTCAAAATCGCGCTGATGGGCTCGCTGGCTCAGGTCGGGCTGGCGCTGGCCACCGCGATCGGGGCCTGGATCAATTTCATTCTGGTGTTGTGGTTCGCCGCGCGGACCGGCCTGATCGCCGCCGACGCGACGCTCAAATCGTCTTTGGTCAAGCTTGCGGCGGCCGGAGCTTCTTTCGCGGTTTTCCTTTTGATCGCGTCGCCCGTCGTCACATCTCTGTTATCGTCGATGTCCAGGTTCCGCGCTGAGTCGGAATTGCTGGCGCTGGCGGTGCTTGGCGGCGCCTTTTACGGCGGGCTCGTCGTCGTGCTGTTCGGCCGGCGCTGGCTGTCGCTGATGCGCGGGCAGGCGCAAACTGCGCCGTCGGCGCCGCTGGACGCATTCGAGGGCACGTCGGCGCCGGCCGCCGGGCCGGACGAAATTTAGCGGGGGCAAAAGGCGATGCGCGTGACCATGATCGGCGCAGGCTATGTGGGGCTGGTGTCCGGCGCCTGCTTTGCCGATTTCGGCCACCACGTCACCTGCGTCGACAAGGACGCGCAGAAGGTCGCTGCCCTCAATCGCGGCGAGATTCCGATTTTCGAGCCGGGGTTGGCCGATCTGGTCGAGGCCAATGCCCGCCAGGAACGCCTGCGCTTTGCTGTCGACACCGCGTCCGTCGCTGCCGCCGAGGCGGTGTTCATCGCGGTCGGCACGCCGTCGCGCCGCGGCGACGGCCATGCCGATCTGAGCTTCGTCTATGACGCGGTGCGCGAGATCGCGCCGCTATTGTCCGCCGCCGCAGTGGTCATCACCAAATCGACCGTCCCCGTCGGCACCGGCGACGAGATCGAGCGCATCCTGCGCGACAAGCGCCCGGACGCCGATATCCAGGTGGTGTCGAATCCGGAATTCTTGCGCGAGGGCGCCGCGATCCAGGATTTCAAGCATCCCGACCGCATCGTCGTCGGCACCGACGACGGGCGGGCGCGCGCCGTGGTCGCGGAGCTCTACCGGCCGCTTTATCTCAACGCCTCGCCGATCTTCTATGTCAACCGGCGCACCGCCGAGCTGATCAAATACGCGGCCAACGCCTTCCTCGCCACCAAGATCACCTTCATCAACGAGGTCGCCGATCTGTGCGAGCAGGTCGGCGCCGACGTCAACGAAGTGGCGCGCGGCATGGGGCTGGACAACCGCATCGGCGGCAAATTTTTGCACGCCGGGCCGGGTTTCGGCGGCTCGTGTTTCCCGAAAGATACCACGGCGCTGCTCAAGACCGCGCAGGACCACGGCGTGGCGCTGCGCATCGTCGAGGCGGTCGCAGCGGTGAACGACCAGCGCAAGCGCGCCATGGCGCGCAAGGTGGTCGCGGCGCTCGACGGTTCGGTGCGCGGCAAGACCGTCGCCGTGCTCGGCCTGACCTTCAAGCCGAACACCGACGACACCCGCGATTCGCCGGCGATCCCGCTGATCACCGCGCTGCAAGACCTCGGCGCCACGGTGCGCGCCTACGATCCGGCCGGCATGGAGCAGGCCAAGCCGCAGCTGTCGGGCGTGCATTATTGTGACGGCGCCTATGTGGCGGCCGAAGGCGCCCACGCCATCGTCATCGCCACCGAATGGGAGCAATTCCGCGCGCTGGATCTCGATCGCCTCAAAACCGTGATGGCGCGGCCGGTGATCGTCGACCTGCGCAATATTTATCGCACCGACGAAATGAAGCGGGCGAAGTTCAAGTACGTCGCTGTCGGTCGCGCCGGGGTGGATTGATTGTTCGCGACCCGCGTTCCACACTCGCCGTTACAATGAACGACCAGACCCCCTTCATCGGCCGCTCCATGACGCGGCGCGAGGACCGGCGGCTCCTGACCGGGCGCGGCCAGTACATTGCCGATCTCGAATTGCCGCACATGCTGCACGCGGTGTTCGTGCGCAGTCCGCAGGCCCATGCGCGCATCAAGGCGATCGACGTGTCGCGCGCCGCGGCTGCGCCCGGCGTCGCCCATGTGCTGACCGGGCCGGAGCTCGCGCGCGTGCTGCCGCCGGTGTCGGATACGCAGGTGGTGTTGCCGAGCAAATGGACGGCGCTGGTGCAGCACAAATTCATCAATCCGCAGCAGCCGCTGTTGGCCCATGACAGGGTCCGCCACGTCGGCGAGGCGGTCGCGGTCATCGTCGCGGCGAACCGCTATGCCGCCGAGGACGCGGCGCAATTGGTCGAGCTCGATCTCGAGCCGCTGCCGCCGGTGCTCGATCCGGAAGCGGCGTTGCGCGACGGCGCGACCATCGTCCATGACAAATTCTCAACCAACCTGCTCGGCGCCTTCACCATCGGCAAAGGCGATGCCGATGCCGTTCTCAAACGTGCGCCGCGCCGGCTGCAGCGGCGTTTCTACCATCACCGCTACGTCGCATTGCCAATGGAATGCCGCGGTGTCGTCGGCCTGCACGATGCGCGCACCGATATGGTGACGATCTGGTCCGCCACCCAAGTGGTGCATTGGCTCAAGCGCGAGGCGTCGGGCGTGCTGCGGTTGCCCGAGGCAAAAATCCGCTGCGTCGCGCTCGATGTCGGCGGCGGCTTTGGCGTCAAAGGCCACGTCTATCCGGAAGATTTGTTGATCCCCTATCTGGCGCGCCGGCTCGGCCGGCCGGTGAAATGGATCGAGGACCGCCACGAGCACATGCTGTGCTCCTGCCATTCGCGCGACCAGATCCACGACGTCGAAATCGGTTTCGACGACGAAGGCCGTATCCTGGCGTTGCGCGATGATTTTCTGGTCGATTGCGGCGCCTGGAATCCGATAGGCGCCGGCATTGCCTACAACACCGCCGTACACGTGCCGGGGCCGTACAAGATCGGCGCCATCGCCATATCGGGCCGCATCGCCGCGACCAACAAAGTGGCGAACGCGCCGTATCGCGGCGCCGGCCGCCCCGAAGCGGCGTTCGCCATGGAGCGCAGCATCGACCTCGTCGCCACGGAGCTTGGCCTCGAGCCCGCCGAGGTGCGGCTGCGCAACATGATCCCGGCAGCCGAAATGCCTTACGCCGTCGGCATGCCGTATCGCGACGGCCAGCCCATCGTGCTCGACGGCGGCGACTATCCGGGCGCGCTGCAAAAGGTGCTGGCCGCGCTCGGCGGCGTCGACGCGTTTCGCGTGCGCCAGCGCGCGGCGCTGCAAGCAGGGCGCTATCTCGGCCTCGGCATCGGCTGTTATGTCGAAGGCACCGGCGTCGGCCCGTTCGAAAGCGCGCTGGTTCGCATCGATCCGTCCGGCAAGATTTTCGTCACCTCGGGCGCCTGTCCGCAAGGCCAGGGCATGGAGACCATTTTCTCCCAAATCGTCGCCGATGCCTGGCAGGTCACGCCCGACGACGTGGTGATTTCGCTCGCCGATACCGCGGCAATCGCCATCGGCTTCGGCACCATTGCCAGCCGCAGCACGGTGACGCTGTCGGCGGCGATCCACGGCGCCACGGAAAAATTGCGCGACAAGGTGTTTTCGATCGCCGCCAATATGCTGGAATGTGCGGCGACCGATCTCGAATTGCGCCGCGGCCATGTCGGCATCGTCGGCGTGCCGGGCGCCGAAGTCTCGCTGGCCAAGGTGGCGCTGGCCGCGCGCCCGGGCTGGGACAGCGGCCGCCCCACGGGTGTCGATGCCGGGCTCGAAGAGACTTATTACTTCGAGCCGCCGACCGTGACCTGGTCCTATGCGGCCCATGCCGCCGTGGTCGAGGTCGACGTCGAGCTCGGCCGCGTCAAGGTCGAGAACTACGCCATCGCCCACGATTGCGGCGTCGTCGTCAATCCGATGCTGGTCGAGGGCCAGATCGTCGGCGGCGCCGTGCAGGGGCTGGGCGGTGCACTGCTCGAAGAGATCAAATATGATTCTGCCGGACAACCGCTGACCACGACGCTTGCCGATTACATGCTGCCGACCGCCTGCGACCTGCCGCCGATAACGATCATCCACCAGCACTCGCCGTCGCCGCTCAACCCGTTCGGCGTCAAGGGCGTCGGCGAAGGCGGCCCGATCGCGCCGCCGGTCGTGATCGCGAACGCCGTCGGCGACGCGCTGCGTCCGTTCAAGGTTGAATTCAACCGCACGCCAGTGACGCCGCAGCAGATTGACGCCGCGGTGCGCGGACGCATCACTTCTCCGCCGGCGCGATGACGGCGTCGCCCTGGCCGGCGCGCTGCAGCGACTTGGCGACAAAACCATTAGCCTTCATCTCCTCGACGAAGGTTTTGAGGTATTGCAAGCCGGCGTTGCGGCCGAGCGGCGTGCCCATGGCCTCCCTGATCTCCTGGAAATGTTCCGGCATCACGCGCATGTCCGGACGGGTTTTGGCGAATGCATTGAGGAATTGCCGCACGCCGGCGGCGGCATCGAGCTTGTCGGCAATAAACCCTTCGAACCCGAGCGGCGGAGACGGATAGCGCACCAGCGTCGCGTGTTGCAGAGTGCGCGTCAGAAAGAGGTCGTAAGCCGAGCCTTTGGCGACGGCGATGCGGATGCCGTTGCGGTCGACGTCGGCAATTGTCTTCAGCGGCGAGTCGGTCGCGACCATATAGGTGCCTTCGATGATGACGTAAGGCGCGGTGAAGCCGATGACGGCGGCGCG
>JBAUYI010000362.1:0-15597 GCA_049584715.1 Xanthobacteraceae bacterium | reverse complement strand
CTCCAGGGGAGGGTGAAGTGGTGCCCTCCCCCTGTCAGGGGAGGGTTTTATGGCTCCCGTCGCACAGCGGTTGGTGCGAGGAGCGTTTGCAGGCGCAGAACCAGACTTCCTCGGTGTCCGGCGCTTTCCATTCCTGCGGCCGGAATTCGCTTCCCTTGTGCGAGCCGTCGCAAAACGGCTGAGTCTTCGAGCGCCCGCAGGCGCACCACCAGTAGCTTTCGCCGGCCGTGACGTTGATGGGAAGCGGACGCCGTCCGCCGATTTCAGGCACTCCGCTCATATATTCTTCCCTCCGCCTTCAGTTGCCAGCCACGCCTCGCCGCACGCTTTGGCGAGCTCGCGCACCCGCAGGATGTAGCTCTGCCGCTCGGTCACGGAAATGACGCCGCGCGCGTCGAGCAGATTGAACACGTGGCTCGCTTTGATGCACTGATCGTAGGCCGGCAGCGCCATCAGATGCCGGCCGCGGTTGTCGCCATCCGCGCCAGCCGCCCAACCGGCCGCCAGATATTTGCGGCACGCCTGCTCCGCCATGCGAAACTGTTCGAACAGCATGTCGGTGTCGGCATATTCGAAATTGTGCCGGGAATATTCCTGCTCGGCCTGCAGGAAGACGTCGCCGTAACTCACGCGCGCCGCGCCGTCGCGGCCGTTGAAGTTGAGATCGAACACGTTCTCGACGCCCTGCACATACATGGCCAGCCGTTCAAGGCCGTAAGTCAATTCGCCCGCCACCGGCGCGCACTCGAAGCCGGCGACTTGCTGAAAGTAGGTGAACTGCGAAACCTCCATGCCATCGCACCAGCACTCCCAGCCGAGCCCCCAGGCGCCGAGCGTCGGGCTTTCCCAATCGTCCTCGACAAAACGGATGTCGTGAATCTTTGGATCGATGCCGATGGCATAGAGCGATTTCAAATACAGATCCTGCAGATCGTCGGGCGACGGCTTTAGGATCACCTGCATCTGATAGTAGTGCTGCAGGCGGTTCGGGTTTTCGCCATAGCGGCCGTCCTTCGGCCGGCGCGACGGCTGCACATAGGCGGCGTTCCACGACTTCGGCCCGAGCGCGCGCAACGTCGTCGCCGGATGGAAGGTGCCGGCGCCGACCTCCATGTCATAGGGCTGCAAAATGACGCAGCCCCAGTCCGCCCAGTAGCGTTGCAATGCCAGGATAAGCCCTTGAAAAGAGCGTTCCGGACGCATGTAGGGCGGCAGTTCGGCGGTCATCGGCGGGGTCATAGCAGAATTCGGCGATCAAGCATCGGGGATCGGAACGATTTGATTCCTGCCCCCCGATACCTGATACCTGATCGCTCGAAGCCGATACAGGGAGGACGCGGTGCGAAAAATCACTGGCATTTTCGTGTGTGCGGCGCTGGCCTTGGCCGGCGCTCAAGCCGCGCCGGCGCAGGATTATCCGACCCGGCCGGTCCGCGTCGTGATCGCGTTCCCGCCCGGGGGACCGACCGATTTCGTCGGCCGCCTGGTCACCGACAAGATGTCGGCTGACCTCGGCCAGCGCGTCTATATCGAGAACAGGGCCGGCGCCGCCGGTACTGTCGGCGCCGACAACGTCGCCAAGGCCGACCCCGATGGCTACTCGCTGTTCCTCACCACGTCGGGCGCGGTAACGATAGCGCCGCACATTCAGGCCAACGTGCCGTACGATCCGCTGCGCGATTTCGCGCCGGTGGCGCTGGTCACCAAAGTCACCGAGGTGCTGGTGGTCACGCCCAAGCTCGGCATCAAGACGGTGAAGGAGCTGGTCGCGCTCGCCAAGGAAAAACCCGGCGCCGTCGCGTTCGCCTCAACCGGCATCGGCTCGCCGCCGCATCTCGCCCAGGAATTGCTCGACGTCTCGGCGAACGTAAAATTCCTGCACGTGCCCTATCGCGGCGCGGCGCCGGCGCTGACCGACCTGCTTGGCGGCCAGGTGCAGGTGCTCGCCGCCGATCTGCCGGTACTGATCGCGCAAATCCAGGCCGGCGCGCTGATCCCGATCGGCGCGGCCGCGGACAAGCGCGATGCGCTTTTGCCGGACGTGCCGACGCTCGCCGAGCAAGGCTATCCCAACACCGAGGCCTCGAACTGGTACGCGCTATTGGCGCCGGCGAAGACACCGCCCGCGGTGATCGCCAAGCTCAACAAAGCGGTTGGCGATGCGCTCAACGATCCGGAGGTGCACGACAAGCTCGTCAAAGCGGGCGCCACGCCGGTCGGCGGCACGCCCGAGGCGCTCGGTGCCTTCATGAAGTCGGAATACGAGAAATGGGGCAAGGTGGTTGCCGAGCGCGGCATCAAGGATACGCCGTAGCAAACCTAACCCGGTCGATACTCGCCGCTTTGCGGATCGCGTTTTAATTTCGGCAGCGCATTGCGGTCGACTGAGTCGACGGGCGCCTGCTCACGCATGCCGTCGAGCTCGCTGTTGACGCGCTGCACCTGTTTCGCGCACCAGCGCACCAAAACAGTTGCTCCGACCATTCCGAGCGTCAAGGCAAGCAACGGGTGCATCTCGCTCTCCGTCCTACAATCCGTATCGCGCCCATAAAGCGCGCGCTTCGAGCGCCGAGATGAAGTCTTCGGCAAGGCCCGCCGGCATTGCCTGCAGCAAGTCGCTGCCGGTCACGCCCGCCACGCGCCGCCCCAGCCAGCCGCGCTCCGCTGTGATCAGGGGCGTAACAACCTTATCGCCATAGCGTTCGCGCAGCACGGTCCGCAAATCGCCGATACCATCGACCAGGCCGAGCTCGAGGCCCCGCGTTCCGGTCCAATACTCGCCGGAGAACAAGTCGTTTTCTGGGCCGGCAAGCTTGCCGCCGCGGCGCGATTTCACCAGCGCGATGAAACTGTCGTGGATTTCCCGCTGCAGCTTTTTCAGCCGCGCGACGTCGTCCGGATTTTCCGGCAGGAACGGATCGAGCATCGATTTGTGCTCGCCCGACGTATAGATGCGGCGCTCGATGCCGTATTTCGCGATCAGCCTGTCGAAGCCGAACGTGCCGCCGACCACCCCGATCGAGCCGACGATCGAATGTGGATCGGCGATGATCTCGTCGCCGGCGCAGGCGATCATGTAGCCACCAGACGCTGCGGCATCCTCGACGAAGACGATGACGCGGCGGCCTTTCTCGGCCGCCAATTCGCGAATGCGGCGGAAGATCAGGTGCGACTGCGCCGGCGAGCCGCCCGGCGAATTGATGGAAAGCGCCACCGCCGGCGCGTTGCGCAGGGCAAAGGCCCGATCCAGCGTGCGCGCCACCGATGCCAGCGAGAGGCCGGGCCGCAGCGGCGTGCCGAAGCCGATCACTCCGGTGAGCCGCACCACCGGCACCACCGGCTGGTCGCGGCGAAAGCGCTTGGGAATGAGCGGCCGTAGCGCGGCGAGGGCTTTGGCGCCGATGCCGCGCTCCTGCGTCGATGTGTCTGTCATGAAACCCACATAAGAATTGCCACCAAAAGCGGCAAGTAACGCTTTGTTAAATCATGGAATGCTTCTTGCTAGGGACAGGGTGCCGGGTCGACAAGGGGACGATGGACTGGAAATGAAGATATACATCCTGATGATGCTGATCGCCGCCATTGTTGGCCTTTCGCATCTTCCCATCCGCGTCCGGGCCAAACAGAGTGCCCCAGTAGCGCCCGATTCGGTGCCAGCTTGATGCCTAACGGCTGAGCAGCGCTTAGCGTTTCAGTTCCCAGTCAAAGAAAGTGCTTCACCTTTACGCAGGACGGCTTCGGCCGCCGCGGTTGGTTTGCCGTCGGCATCGGCGAGCAAAAAACCGGGCAGCAGCGCCAACGGCGCCCGGCTTGCTTTGGTCGCCCGCACCAGCACGCGGATCGCCGCTGCGCCCGGCTTTGGGTGAACCGGCAGCACGGTGATCGCGTCGAAATCCTTGTCGAGCGCCGCAAGCACATCGGCGAGACCATCGGCGCGCCAGATGAGCGTGACGATACCGTCGGCGCGAAGGAGCCGCGCCGCGGTGCGCAGCCAGCGTTCCAGCGTCCCTTCCGTTGCCGCGTGCGCCAAGCGGCGGGCGTGATCGGGCGACGGTTGCTGCGCAACATTGAAGGGCGGGTTCATCAGCACGCACGCTGCGGATCCCGGTGCCAGGTCCGCAGCGGCGAAATCGGCAGCGGACGCCTCGACGTCAAGACACGCCGCGCGCACGCGATCGAAAAGATCGTTGCGCGCCGCATTGCCTGCCGCGAGCTCTGTCAGGGCCGGATCGATGTCCACCAGGGTCACGGTGACGCCCGCGACCCAGCGCGCCAGCGCCAAGCCGGCGCCGCCGACACCGGCGCCAAGATCGACCGCACGGTCGCCGGGCTGCGCAGCAGTCGCCGCCGCGAGCAGGATGGCGTCGTGGCCGACGCGATGGCCGCGCAGCGGCTGCCGCAGCACCAGCCGGCCGCCGAGGACTGCGTCGTCGCTGGTCGCAGCCTTTTCAGCGGACATCGGGACGGAGTTCGTGGCCGAACCCGGCTTCAGTGAGCAACTGCCGCGCGGCGTCGATTTCGTCCTCGCCGACCAGGATGCGCCGCTGAAAAGCGCCGATCGAGCCTTCCAGCACGCTGATGTTCTGATCGGCGAGAAGATGCCGGATACCGGCGCTTTTGAGCAGCGCCTCGATCGCCGAGATCACCACGGCATCATTGGTACGGACCAGTTCACGCAAGGTTTCAGCTCCGCCGTCGTTCTTCGCCCGGCGCTCGCAGCGCCAGATAAGCAATCAGCTTCACCTCGCGCCGGCCGCGGGTCACGGTATCGAGAATCAAGCCGCAGGCGATCGAAAGAAAAGCGACCAGCATCAACCCGGTCGAAAGCACCGCGGTAGGTAGCCGCGGCACCAGACCTTCCTGCACATAGGTGATGACCAGCGGAATGGCGAGGCCGACCGACATGATGGCGAGCGCGATGCCGAGCGAGCCGAACAAAGCCAGCGGCCGCTCGGCGCGGTAGAGTTTCAACACCGTCCACAGGATGCGAAAGCCGTCGTGCCAGGTCGAGAGTTTCGAGGCCGACCCGGCCGGCCGCGAATAATACGGCGTTGCTATCTCGCCCACCGGCAATTCCAACTCCAGCGCATGCACCGTCAGTTCGGTCTCGATCTCGAAACCGCCGGTGAGGATCGGAAACGATTTGACGAAGCGCCGCGAGAACACCCGGTAGCCGGACAGAATATCGGTGAAGGCACGGCCGAAGATGTGGGTGATGAAACCGGTCAGCATATGGTTGCCGGTGCGGTGGCCGGGGCGATAGGCCGCCGCGTCGCGGTCGATGCGCGAGGCCACCACCATGTCGAGCCGGTCGCCGATCAGTTTTTCGATCATAGCCGGCGCGCTCGGCGCGTCGTAGGTGGCGTCGCCGTCGACCAGCACGTAGATGTCGGCCTCGATGTCGTTGAACATCCGCCGCACCACGTGGCCTTTGCCCTGATGCGTCTCGCGGCGGACCACGGCGCCGGCGCTCTGCGCCGCCTCGACCGTGCCGTCGGTCGAATTGTTGTCATAGACATAGATCGTGGCGGCGGGCAGCGCTGAGCGGAAATCGGCCACAACCTTGGCAATCGCGCGGGCTTCGTTGTAGCACGGCACGAGAACCGCGACGTCGTACTGGCTCTCGGTCATGCTCTGCCCAAAGACCGTAGCAAGACGCGTTTCATGCGTTCGTGACTTGACATCGCCCCTTCTCCGCCGCCACGTCGGGTGCAATGCGGCACCCGCGGACCGGTTAGCAAAGATCCTGCGCACTTGCCGCAGCACCATAGCGTTTCTATGCTTGCACGTCGTTAGCGGAGAGACCTTAAGTGGCCGTTGTCATCCCCTTTGAAAGCCGGGACGAACCCTCGATCGACGCCCTGGTCGACCTGGTGGCAGCCGACATGCAGCGGGTCAACGGCGCGATCCTGGCGCGGACCGGCTCCGAAGTGACGATGATCCCGGAGGTCGCCAACCACCTGATCAATTCCGGCGGCAAGCGGCTCCGCCCAATCCTGACGCTCGCGCTGGCAAGGCTGACCAATTACGGCGGCGACGGCCATATCAAGCTCGCCGCCGCGGTCGAGTTCATGCACACGGCGACGTTGTTGCATGACGACGTTGTCGACGAGAGCGAGTTGCGCCGCGGCCGGCTGGCGGCGCGCATGCTGTGGGGCAACGAGGCCAGCGTCCTGGTCGGCGATTTCTTGCTCGGTCAGGCGTTCAAGATGATGGTCGAGGTCGGCAATCTCAAGGCGCTGGAAATCCTCGCCGCCGCCGCCGCGGTGATCGCCGAAGGCGAAGTCATGCAGCTCGCCGCCGCCAAGAATACGGCGACCACCGAGGACGAATATATCGCGGTGATCCGCGCCAAGACCGCGGAGCTGTTTGCCGCCGCCTGCGAGGTCGGCCCGGTACTGTCGGCGCGGCCGCGCGACGAGCAAGCCGCCTGCCGCTCGTTCGGCATGAATCTCGGCATCACGTTTCAGCTGATCGATGACGTGCTCGATTACGGCGGCGCCGCGCAAAAGCTCGGCAAGAACGTCGGCGACGATTTCCGCGAGGGCAAGATCACCTTGCCGGTGGTGCTTGCCTTCCGCCGCGGCTCCGACGCCGAGCGCGAGTTCTGGCGCCGCACCTTGGAGCGCGGCGAGGCCAACGACGCCGATCTCGAACACGCCATCGGTCTGATGGCCAAGCATCGCGCACTAGAAGACACGATCGGCCGCGCCCACCACTACGGCGCCATCGCGCGCGACGCGCTGGCGCTGTTTCCCGATTCGCCGATGAAGTCAGCGCTCGCCGAGACGGTGGATTTCTGTATTGCGCGCACGCACTAAAAGCCCTCCCCCTTGTGGGGGAGGGTTGGGTGGGGGGTCGGGAGGTGATGTGAAGGCGTCAACGTTTTCGCGTTACCTCACGACCCCCACCCCTACCCCTCCCCACAAGGGGGAGGGGAATATTCGCGCCGCCGAGCGCCGTCGCGCGCACCCACCAGGTCGGATATTCGGCGTGTATAGCCTCGGCCGCCTTGATCGCGGCAGCGGCGGAAGCAAAGACCGCAAAACAGGTGGCGCCCGAGCCCGACATGCGAGCCAGCTCGCAGCGCGGCTGGCTGCTTAGCGCCAAAAGCACGTCGGCAACGACCGGCGCCAGCGCGATGGCCACGCTTTCAAGATCGTTGGCCTGGCTCAATAGGAAGCGCACCAGTTGGTCGCGCTTGGTCATCGCCGTTAGCACCGTCAGATCGGCCGGGACCAAAGGTGTCGCCAGCGGCTTCCAGCGGGCAAACACCGCCTTGGTCTCAAGCGCGACGCCGGGATTGACCAGCACACCCTGGAGCGGCGGTAGCGTAAAGGGACCGAACAGAACTTCGCCGATGCCGCGCATCAGTCGCGTGCGCGGATCGAGACAAACCGGCACATCGGCGCCGGTGGCGCGGGCCGCCGCATAAAGCAGTGGATCGTCGGGCGCGAGATTGTTGGTCCGCGCCAGCAACCGCAGTGCCGCGGCCGCGTCGGTCGATCCGCCGCCGAGCCCGGCCGCCACCGGCAATCTTTTTTCGAGATCGAAGGTGCCCGCGCCCACGGTCGGCAGCCTATCGGCAAGCGCGCCGGCCGCCTTGAGCACGAGATTGTCGGCGGTCGCGCCGGCCTGCGCCGCGCTCGGCCCGCGCACATTGAGTGCAAGCGCGCCGCCCGGCGCAAAACTCAAGCGATCGCCGACGCCGGCGAACGCGACCAGGCTTTCGATCTCGTGATAGCCGTCGGCGCGGCGGCCGAGCACGCGCAGCGTCAGATTGACCTTTGCGGGCGCGTCTTCAACGAGCGAGGCAGGCAAGGAGGTCCCTCACCCGCCGTTCCCGGGCTTCTTGGCCTTGTCGGCATCGGCCGCGGACGATTTGTCGTCGGGAAGCCCGTCTTTGATCTTAGCCTCGATCTTGGGCAGATCTTCCTTCTCCGGACCAAGGTCTTTGGCTTGCGTCCACTGGTAATGCGCTTCCAGCGTCCGGCCGACCCGCCAATAGGCGTCGCCGAGGTGATCGTTGATGGTCGGATCGTCGGGCTTGAGCTCGACGGCGCGCTCGAGATTCTTCACCGCCTCGTCGTAATTGCCGGTGCGGAAATAGGCCCAGCCGAGCGAATCGACGATGTAGCCGTCGTCCGGCCGCTGCTCGACGGCGCGGCGGATCATGTCCATGCCGTCGTCGAGATGGACGCCCTGGTCGACCCAGGAATAGCCGAGATAGTTGAGCACCAGCGGCTGCTCCGGGAACAGCTCGAGCGCCTTCTTCATGTCGGCTTCGGCGCCCGGCCACTGATGCGAGCGCTCGTAGCAGATGCCGCGGAAATAGAACACGACCCAGTTCGACTTATCGGGCTTGGCGATGGTGTCGATAGCCTTGCCGTAGGTGTCGGCGCATTCGGCGAATTCCTTGCGGCCGCGCTGGATGTTGCCGAGCGCGAGGATCGCTTCGGTGTCCTTCGGGTGCTCGGCGATGACGTGCTCGAGCCGCTTCTTGGCCTCGTCGGAGCGATCGAGCTGATCGAGATCGCCGGCGAGCTGGATCTCGGCGTTGCGCGACAGCGGCGACGATGCCGGCACGCGCTCGTAGACCTTGATCGCGAGGTCGGGCTTTTTCAGCGACTCGTAGAGATCGGCGAGCGACAACAGCGCCATGGCATGCGACGGCTCGAGATAGAGCGCAAGCTGCAGATAGATCAGCGCCAAATCCTCGCCGCCGCGGCGGCCGATCGAGGCACCGAGCCCGTAGAGCGCCTCGGCGGCGCCGGCCTGCGGTGAATCGACCAGGAGCGGCAGCTTGTCGCCGTCGTTGACCGCCTTCATTTCCTGGACGATCAGCGGATGGTCGGGCAGCACCTTGTTGAAATCGCCATAGACTTTGAGCGCATCGGCCTTGTTGCCGCCGCGCGCCAAGTAACGGCCGTAAGCCTCGACCATGCGCACCGCAGTGGGATCGACTTTGTAGGCGCGCTCGTAGCGCTTGCCGGCATCCTTCTTGTTGTTGGCAAGATCGAGGATGAGGCCGGCATGCAGATCCTTGAAGATCGAATACCAGTCCGGGCCGGACAGCTTGTCCATGGTATCGATCGAGCCGCGCGTATCGCCCGCGCCGGCGAGCGCCCAGGCGGCCAATAGCGTCGCGGTGAGATCGGTCACCGGGCCGCGCACCGACTGGGCAAAATTCTGCCGGGCGGTGGAATAGTCTTTCTGCTTGAGCGCGCGCACGCCGACGACGAGGCGGGCGATGCGGTCGGTGCGGTCGACCTGTAACAGCCGGTCGGCAAGCTTGCCGGCCTGATCGATGTCGCCGCCGGTGAGCACGGAGAGGAAGGCGCGGCCGAGCAGATCGGGATTTTTCGGATCGGCCTTGAGCACGTTGAGGTAGTAGGCCGCCGCCGCCGCGGAATCGCGTTCAGTGCCGGCATGGCGGGCCGCCAGATAGTTGCCGGCCGGATTGTCGTGCAAGAGTTCCTGCTCGGTGGGCGCCGCGATTGCCGGCGGCAGGATGGCGAGTACGGCGGCGCCAATAATAGCGGCGCGCCAGGGCAGCAGCGGATTAATCACGATAGCTCCATTGGCAAACTGGCTCGGCGAACCGGGAATCAAGCGCCGGAAGCCAGTGTGGACGCGAGAATGACCTTTTTGCCCCGCCCCCGCAAGGACGCGGAAGAACACCAGTTTGTGTGCAATCCGCAAGGACTAATTTGACCCTTTACGCCGCAAGGGCGGCAAAATCGCGGCAGGCTAGTCGGTTACGACGCCTTGTTTAGCCTTTTCAAGACACCGATTGTCAAACGGCAGTATGTGCTATACATGTATTGCACACAATGGAGACTGTCATGCTTGCGCTGCGCCTGCCTGCCGAGATCGAGAAACGCCTGGATTCGCTCGCCAAGAAAACTGGCCGCAGCAAGAGCTTCTATGCGCGAGAGGCAATCCTGCGCCACCTCGAGGATCTTGAGGATTATCACCTTGCGCGCCGGCGTCTATCCCGCAAGGCAGCGCGCGTGACACTCGAAGAATTGGAGCGTGAACTCGCCGAGACGCGTTGACGCGGTGAGTCAATCTCGCATTTGGCGTGTTGAGTTCGATCGCGACGCGGCGCGCGACTTACGCAAGCTCGGCGCGGTCGCTGAGCGAGCAATCCTGCGCTATTTGCGCCAACGTATAGCGACTGCGGAGGATCCCCGTCGCTTCGGCAAACCACTTACAGCCGATCTAAAGGGCTTGTGGCGTTATCGCGTCGGCAACTACCGCATCGTCGCTGCAATCGAGGATGACCGTTTCGTCATCCTGATTGTCACCATCGGACATCGGCGCGAAGTGTACGATTAAGTCACATATTCGGATAATTCGGCCCGCCGCCGCCTTCGGGCGGCACCCAGGTGATGTTCTGGTTGGGGTCCTTGATGTCGCAAGTTTTGCAGTGGACGCAGTTCTGCGCGTTGATCACGAAGCGCGGATTGCCCGCCTCCTCGACCCATTCGTAGACGCCGGCCGGGCAATAGCGCGCCGACGGCCCGGCATAGACGTCGTGCTCGGAGGATTTTTGCAAATTGCCGTCGCGCACCAACAGGTGCACCGGCTGGTCTTCTTCGTGATTGGTGTTCGACAAATAGACCGAAGACAGCCGGTCGAAGGTCAGCTTGCCGTCCGGTTTTTGATAGGCGATCGGCAGGCAAAGCGCTGCCGGCTTCAAGGTCGCGAAATCGGCTTTGCCGTGCTTGAGCGTGCCGAACAGCGAGAAGCCGAGCGTGTTGGTCCACATGTCGAGCCCGCCGAGCGCGACGCCGGCGAAGGTGCCGAGTTTTGACCACAGCGGCTTGGCATTTCGTACCCGCCACAGATCGCGGCCGACCGGCGAAGAGCGCCACGCCGCTTCGTAATCGGCGAGCTCGTCGTTGGCGCGGCCGTGCGCCAGCGCCGAGGCGACGTGCTCGGCCGCGAGCATGCCCGACAGCATGGCGTTGTGGCTGCCTTTGATGCGCGGCACGTTGACGAAGCCAGCGGCGCAGCCGATGAGCGCGCCGCCGGGAAACGAAAGTTTCGGCACCGACTGGTAGCCGCCTTCGGTAATGGCGCGGGCGCCGTAGCTGATGCGCTTGCCCCCCGTAAACGTGTCGCGGATCAGCGGATGGGTCTTGAAGCGCTGGAATTCCTCGAACGGCGACAGATACGGGTTTTGGTAGTTCAAGTGCACGACGAAGCCGACGGAAACCAGATTGTCGTCGAAGTGATAGAGGAACGAGCCGCCGCCGGTGCGGTTGCCGAGCGGCCAGCCCATCGTATGCTGCACCAGGCCGCGTCGATGCTTTTCGGGTGCGACCTGCCACAACTCCTTCAAGCCGATGCCGAACTTTTGCGGCTGCCGGTCCTGCGCCAGCGCGAAACGCTCGATCAAAATCTTGGTCAGGCTGCCGCGCGCGCCTTCGGCGAACAAAGTGTATTTGCCGCGCAATTCCATGCCGCGGGCGAAGCCTGTCTTGTGGTGGCCGTCCTTGCCGACACCCATATCGCCGGTGGCGATGCCGGCGACGGCGCCGTTCTCGAACAGCACTTCGGTGGCGGCGAATCCCGGATAGATTTCGACGCCGAGCGCTTCGGCCTTTTTTGCCAGATAGCGGCACACGTCGCCGAGCGAGACGATGAAATTGCCGTGATTGCTCATCAGCGGCGGCAGCAGGAAATTCGGCAGTCGCAGCGCGCCGGACGGCCCGAGCGCATAGAAATGATCCGCGGTGACCGCGGTCTTGATCGGCGTGTCTTCGCCGCGCCATTCCGGAATGAGCCGGTCGAGCCCGATCGGATCGATGACGGCGCCGGACAGGATATGGGCGCCGACCTCGGAGCCCTTCTCCACCACCACCACGGTGCGCTCCGGCGCCAGCTGCTTGAGCCGGATCGCAGCCGCAAGGCCGGCCGGCCCGGCGCCGACAATGACGGTGTCGAATTCCATCGCCTCCCGGGCCGGAAGCTCCGGTGTAGTCATGGCTGGCTCCCTGTCCCGGACGAGAAAAGATGATTTTTCACGAAATGCGCGCGCTGACAATCGTCAGCGCTGATGTGGCCGGCGTTTGCGGTCCAGCACGGCCCGGCGGCGCTCCGCACTCACCGGGCCGGGCGTGGTGAGCTCTACTGCGCGCTGTTCGGCATAGGCCGCGGCGGAGAAGTCGACTTTCTCGGCGTCGTCGAGCGCCACGATGAAGGGATCGTCGCCAAACGAGGTATAGCGCACGAAAAGCTGCTCCGCGGTAGCGCCGTCGCGGTACTCTTCCAGCAGCGCCTCATCGACCAGCCGGCGGCAGGCGTCGAGGGCTTCTTCCGCGGTGGCAAAAGTCCCATATTCCCAGCGTTCGTCCTCCGCCATGTAATGGAAATTGTCGTCGACCATGACCTTGTATGGAGACATCGTCCCGGGCCTCCAAATTCTCGACATCGTGACCGGACAAATGTTCCACGCTTTGCGGCGCAGGCATAGACTTAAGCCCTCGCTCAAAAGGTCTCGCTGCCCAAGAGTCTTCACCGCCAAATGAGTTCCGACCCCAAAGATGCGCGCGACCTGCTCGCCTTCTATGTCGAGGCCGGCGCCGATGCGCTCCTCGGCGAGGAGGCAGTCGACCGCATGGCCGACGAAATAGCACCTCCCCCTGCAGGGGAGAGGCCGGACAGCGAAGCTCTCCGGGTGGGAGGAAGTAACCAGCGCGCGCCTGTACAGAACGGCCCCACCCCGGATCGGCGGAGCCTGCCATCGGGCGGCGCGGAGCGCCGACCCGTTGGGCGATCCGTCCCTCCCCCTCCAGGGGAGGGTAAAGCGCTTGCCTCGCCCGATACCGCCATCATGGCGGCGCGCGAAGCCGCCCGGACCGCGCCGAACCTCGACGAATTGCGCAAGCTCCTCGAAAGCTTCGAAGGCTGCTCGCTGCGCAATACCGCGACCCAGCTGGTATTCGCCGACGGCAACCCGGAAGGCCGCGTCATGTTCGTCGGCGAGGCGCCCGGCCACGACGAAGATATTTCCGGCCGCCCGTTCGTCGGCCGTTCCGGCAAATTGCTCGACCGCATGATCGAGGCGATCGGGCTCGACCGCACCAAGGTCTATATCGCCAACGTGGTGCCGTGGCGGCCACCCGGCAATCGCACGCCGACGCCGCAGGAGACCTCGATCTGCCTGCCCTTCATCCGCCGCCAGATCGAGCTCGCCGATCCCGACGTTCTGGTCTGCCTCGGCGGACCGTCGATGCAGACGCTGCTCGGCACCAAGGACGGCATCACCCGGATGCGCGGGCGCTGGTTTCCGTTCGACACCGGCACGCGCGAAATCCGGGCGATGGCGACCTTCCACCCGGCCTTCCTGTTGCGCAGCCCGCTGCAGAAGCGATTATCCTGGCGGGATTTCCTGGCGATCAAGAAGGCGCTGGCGCAGTAGCCGTCATTCCGGGGCGCGCCCAACGGGTCCGGCCCGAAGTGGCCGGCCCGATGGCAGGCTCCGGCGCGAACCCGGAATCCATAATCACCACCCTATTCGTCTTGCTATGAGCCGGTCCTGAAAGTGCTGTGATTATGGATTCCGGGTTCCTCGCTGCGCTCGGCCCCGGATTGACGTGTTAATATCAGCGCAACGCCACCAGGATCGCGCCGGCGGCAACCAGCGCGACGCCGAGCCAGTTCACCGCGGACAGTTTTTCGCCGAGAAACAGCACGCCGAAGATGGCGACCAGCACCACGCTCAATTTGTCGATCGGCGCCACTTGCGCCGCGTTACCGAGTTTCAGCGCGCGGAAATAACACAGCCACGACGCGCCGGTGCCTAGCCCCGACAGCAGCAGGAACAAATATGTGCGGCCGGAGATGTCCGCCGGGTTCTGGAATTGCCGCGTGGCGAAAACGATCAACGCCAAGATGCAGATCACCACGATGGTGCGAATGAAGGTGGCGAGATCGGAGTTGACGTTCTCGACGCCGACTTTTGCGAAGATCGCAGTGAGCGCGGCGAACACCGCCGACAGCACGGCCCAGAACTGCCACGACGAGAATGCGCTGGCATTCATGGCACCGAGCTCCGTTGTAACAGCATCATAGCCGTTTAGCGCGCCGCCGCCACGCTGCCGGGCCGGATCACGCCCCAGCCGACGCGCAACGGCGGCAGCCTGCCTTGCACCGGTCGGGGGAAAGTGCGCGGCACTTCGGGAATGAGATCGGGAAAGCGCGCCTTGATATCGGCCGGCGGCGTCGGCGTGGTGTCGGCAGTGAGCCACACCACGACGGCGCCCTTGTCGCGGATGTCGTCCGGCGTCACCCATGGCGAGCGCGCCGGATCGGTGTCGAAATAGACGCTCGGCCGGCTCGGCGCCGCGAGCGCAATGAGGGTGGCGGTGCCGACGTCGCCGGTGACCACGGCGAGCGGCCGGCCGGTGCGGCGCTCGAAACTGTCGGCGAAAAAGCGACCCATGGCGTTGGCCGGCTGCTCGATCTTCAGATCGGTGCCGGCCGCCCATGGCAACAGCACCATCACCACTGGCACGAACAAAGCCGGCACCACCAACAGGCCGGCCCAGGCGTAGCCGAGGATGCGTTGATGGAACAGCGCGATGCTGTCGCCCGAGGCAATGATCACGGCAAGCCCGGACAGAACGACGAGCGGCGCCGCGCCGCCGATCGGCAGCGCGCGGCCGAACAGCACCGCCACGATGGTCGCCAGCAGAGCCGGCACCAGCGCGAACACTTTTACGAAAGTCATTGCTGCCGGATCGATCGGCATGCGCGCAATGGCCGGCGCCGGAGTGTCGCCGGTGCGCGGCCAGCCGCTGGCCAACACGACGAGGATGACGAGGCCGACATGGGCCAGCACGACCGCGCCGAGCAGCCGCAGCCAGGCGAACGTGTTCTGGCTCGAGGCGGTGGCGTCGCGCAACCGCGCCAGCGCCGGTGACAGATTATCGCCGGTGCCTTGCAGCCAAAGGAGGTGCACGAACAGAAAGACCGCGAGCGCGATCACGACGATCCACGGTTCGTTGGCGTGGAGCGCGGCGCGGCCGCGCGCGGTCATGGCGGTGAACACCACCAGCGCGCCAAGCAGGATCAGCGCCGCATTGCTGGTGAGCAACAATAGCGCCGCCGCGACGCCGAGCGCGTACCAGGAGCGGCGCTGCAATTCCCCGACCGCGCGCCAGTAATGCAGCAGCACCACGGCCCACAACGCCATGGCGAGAAGGGCCGGGCCGAAATCCGGCGTCGGCACGGTGAACAGCGAAATGCCGACCATCAGCAGCACCGCCAGGGCGGCATGCGCCGGGCCGACGATGGCGCTGCCCAGCGCAAACACGCACCAATAGGTCGTGACCACGCAAATCTGCGCCAGCGCATAGACGCCGAACAGGCCGGCGAGGCGGAACGCGATCTCGGCCAGCCAATAGGCCAGCGGCGGGCCGACGTCGCCGCGGAGCTGGAATTCGTGGCCGATGGCGAGGAGTTGCGGCAGATCGCCGGGCGGCGCCGCATAAAATACCATCGGCACCGCGAGCCAGATGAACGCCTGTGTGAGTGCCGCCGCCCAGAACAGCAGGTTCGGGCGCGAGCGCAACGCCTCAATGT
>JBAUYI010000361.1:0-20688 GCA_049584715.1 Xanthobacteraceae bacterium | reverse complement strand
GCTTGGCGCTGTAGTGTGAATTCGCCTCCATCACAAACGTCGTTGTGGCCTCGGCCGTGGTGGCGATCCATGTTCCAACAAATGGGTTTTGCTGAGCGAAGGACGACGAGGCGATCATCGCCAATGTAAGTAAAAAGGCCAGTGAGCAGATTTTTTTCATGTGGCGCTCCAGTGTACTTTTGCGTGTTGCTCCGCCGCCATTAATTGACACAAATATGGCGTGTACTGTATGAAATTGCACGTAAAAGTCAGTGCGTAAAGCGCGGATGCGCGCGATGGAAATCGACCACATTTGAAAACTCGGCCGCCTGTTTGAAAAAACCGGCACGATCTAAGATGTTGAATCGTCGGGCATTTCAATACTCTGACTTAACGGCCTATTAACAGCGCTTTGACATAGTTCGGCGAGGTATCCTGAATTCACCATCCGGCCATGGCGCTGCAAGGTCCGATTGTCGTCGTTGCCGATAGCCCGGCCGTGGATGTCGTTGCCGCGCTGCGCGCCGAAGGCGCCTTCCCGATCGTCGAAGCCAGTTGGGCGGACGCGGCGGCAGCCCTCGCCTCCGTCGAGCCCGAAGCAATCGTGCTGGCCGAGCCGTGCGGCGATCAAACGCGCGTGGCGTCGCTGGCCAAAGCGCTCGCCGCCACCGGCAAAAAAGCCGATCGCGCCTTCACGCCGATTGTCGCACGCATGCGGGACGACGGCGCGACCGGTCTTGCGGACGCGCTGGTCATTACCGTCAATGCACCGGTCGAACGGATCAATCGCCGGCTCACAAGCCTGCTTCGGATACGTGCGTTGCACGCCACAGTGCTTCGCCGCACCACGACGCTCTCCTCGCGCGGCGAATTGCCGCCCGAACTGCCGTCGAGCGATCCGCTCGACGACGCAACCGTGCTGCTAATCGGACGCGGCCGATCTTATCCGGCGCTCTCTGTCGCGCTCGGTGAACGCGTCGGCCTGATCGGCGCGCTCAGCGTCGAGAGCGCGGCGCGCACCCTCAATGCCCGCGACATCGACGGCATCGTCATCGGCGACGGCTTTGGCCCGCGCATCGTCGAGGCGCTGCTCACCGTGCTCGCCGACGATGCGCGCTTCCGCGATTTGCCGGTCGCCGTGCTCGGCGGCCATCCCGCCACCATCGAGCCGTTCTGCCTCGGCCTGCCCAATCTCGAGCGCACGGCCGAGGGACCTGAGCGCCTCGTCGAGCGCTTCATGCCGTTCGTGCGCGTGCACGCCTTCGGCCAGCGGTTGCGCCGCATGCTCAAATCGCTCGACGCCCATGGCATGGTCGATCCCGACACCGGGCTCTTGGCAAACGAGGCGTTCTGGCGCGACCTCAACCGCGCCGTCGATGATGCTGAGAAACGCGGCATCGGGCTTTCGATTGCGCGCTTTTCCTTCGCCCACTCCAACCGCCGCATCAGCGTCGATGCCGCGCGGGTGTTGAGCCGGCTGATGCGCCAGGTGGATTTCGCCTGCCGCGAGGCCGACAATTCGATCTTCGCCGTGTTCACCGAGACCGATTTGCGCGAGGCCCATGTCATCGCCCGGCGCATTGCCAGCGTTCTGAAAAACACCATGCTGGCGCCGGAGAAGAAGCATATCGACGCCGCGGTGACGCTGGCAACGTTGAAATCCACCGACAGCGTCGATTCCCTGATCGCCAGAGTCGTCGGCGAAGCGCCTGGACGATAACAGGTATGTGACAACTGCCTGTCTCCGTCGCCAAGGCCAATTCCCTCCATTACGGCACATGGGCTAAGCTTGACGCCAACGACTCGAAGGACAGCGTCATGGCGCAACAAACCGAACAACCCGCCGAGCCAGGATCCGTGCATATCGACGTCATCTCCGACGTGGTTTGCCCGTGGTGCTATATCGGCAAGCACCGGCTCGAAGCGGCGCTGGCGCAAACCTCCGACGTCGCCGTCAACATCAATTGGCGGCCCTATTTCCTCAATCCCTGGATTCCGCGCGAAGGGATCGACCGGCAGACTTATCTGGAAACCAAATTCGGCTCCGTCGAACGCTATGCCGCGATTGCCGAACGGGTCGGCGCCGCCGCCGCCATGGAAGGCCTGGTCTACGCGCCCGACAAGATGACCCGGCAGCCCAACACGCTCGACTGCCATCGCCTCATTCTTTGGTCGCGCAGCGCCACCGATCCGGCGCGCATGAAGCAGCGGCTGATGGAGCTCTACTTCGCCGAAGGCGCCGATCTCAGCGATCCCAAAGTGTTGATCCAGGCCGCGGTCGATTGCGGCATGGACGGCGACCTGGTGCGGCGTTTGCTGGCCAGCGACGCCGACGTCGACCGCATCGAAGGTGAAGCCAACAGCGCCAAGGAAGCCGGCATCGACGGCGTGCCCTGCTTCATCTTCGGCGGCAGTGTCATCGTCACCGGCGCGCAATCGCCGGAATATCTCGCCAACGCCATTACGCGCGTGTCGGGGCGCTATACGCGCATGCCGGCCTGATCCTTTCTTTCCCCACACTGGCAGTGAATGCACACGGGCCTCGTCCCGAAGTCGTTCGCCATGCTGCGTTTGCTGGTAGCGTGCCCGATCTCTTCGTCTCCACGACGTATTTATTGCGAATCCTCGAAACGCAATAATTGCGGAACCTCGGCAATCCATTCGTCGCACCTGGTTTCGATGATATTAGCCAGTTGGCCCTTGTTCCAAACGAACACGGTCCCCTCCGATATGCTCAATTCGCTTCCCGACTTGAGCGCCGCCAAATATTCGTCATGCTGGGGGTCGCGGAGCCGTATGAATTCCTGCAGGCTTCGCGCGCTTCCATAGCTTACCCGGTCGCCTTCGCTGGGAGCCGCGTCGATCAGACGAAATGCCAGTCGTTCGCTCGAAACCAATATGGTCTGTTTCAGGTAGCTTTCAATCTGTTCGGCCTTGTCACGATCGAATTGCCGAACTTCATGAATCAAATTCGTGCTGTATTGCAAAGTTGCGACACAGTCGAACGAGCAGGGCATGTGAAAGATGAGCATATGGGGCGTGTTTTTGGCGAGGCAGTTCGCCTTCCACGAAATCGAGCGGGATGCTTTCGCCGTTTCCGCAATTTGGTTCTGCCGCGGCCAGTCGTTGTGCTCCATGAAAAATTTTACGCAGCAATCCGGGTAGCCCAATGCCGAGCCCAAGCGGTACGAATCGACATGAGGCCGATGCGTGACGCGGTTGTTGATGACCAGAGGATACCACGCGGCAGCGAGTGTTTCGGCCGCGTGCTCCGGCCGTCTTGCCAGCATCAGATGGACTTCGTCTTCGGCGGCAAAATGTTCGGCAGCGCGAACGACTCCATCGGCATCGCGCGCGTGAAATCCCATGGCATGCGTGGTCGGAGCATATCGCAAGCCGAAGACCGACTGGGCGTCGGACAGGCGTCGGAACACGCAGTCGATCTCCATCGCCAAGCCCAGGGCCTCGACCAGCGACCGAAACCTTTCGAATTGTCCCACCGGAATCCAGTCATCAAGCGATCTCTTCAAACCGGAAATAACCGCGATATATTGCGCGACCTGCAGAGCTGCGCCCCGCAGCTCGATGAGCTTCTGCAAATCGCTCTTCCATCGTCTTGCTTCGTCACGCATGCGCCGATGCCCCGATTTCACGCAATCGCAGCAGCAATTCGCGATCCCGTCTGCCCTTGAATATGATGTCGTTGAATTCGTCGTGATGTCCGCCATAGCGCAGGGCAAACGCCAGGAGATGCCAGTATTCCTCCACGTCCATATCGAATTCCAGGCAGCGCAGCAGCGCGGCGACGCAGTCGTCGAATCGACCGCCCGCATAGGCCGCGGCCGAAACCGCGAACGCGGCCGCTTCCGAGCCGTTTGCCGCCAGCCGCGGCGCGGCGCCGCCATGAGCGTCGCCGGTCAAGATGTCTATCAGCGAGAAGTCGTTGATGCTGAAGGCGGCATTCCGGCGTGTCTTGCGCAGCGCGAGCATTTGCGGCAACGCATCGTCTTCCCAGCCGAGATCCTGCGCCTTTATTTCGAGCAGGTCGGCATCCGGTTGCGATGACGACGTGAAACCGCCGGGATTCTCGCCGAGCTCGCGGAGCAAGAAGGCGCCGCTCTCGGACCTGCCGAGCATATCCGTAGCCGCGGCCCAGTGTTTTCGATCGTCATCGTTCAGGGTCTCGTCCGGATCGCGGTTCAACAATTCATTGGCAAGGCGGCGGGCGCCCACGCTGACGAAAAGCGACTGGAAGTCGCTGCCCGGACTTTGCGTTCCAAAGACGCTCGTCGGCGTCACACCGAGCAGCCGTTCGATGAGATCGCGGCAGGCCATGACGAGAAAGGCGTCGGCCGCCAAGTCGGTTCCGTCCACCCTTATCAAGCCTGCGGTCCAGGCCGCATCGATGTCTTGATGGTGCGGCCGCGGTGCCGTCGCGCCGCCGCCGCCGCGCAGATCCCGCGTGCCGACGATGCAATGGCAGACGCTTTCGACGAACCTGAGAACATCGGGTGCCAGCTCGTCGAATAGTTGCTGCACGCGCCGTTGCAAAACGGCCGGATCGAGTTCGCACGAACGGTTTCTGTGATATTCGGGCGTCCACAGATCGATATAGACTTGGCCGACGGTCGGCAGCACGATCAGCTGCCAGTGCGGATCGGACAGGGCGAAATCGGTCGGGTCGGTCAAACTTATTTCCAGCAATCGATCCCTGTCCTTGCGGCCGACCGTGAGACTGGTTTTGTCCCTGCTCCAAACTATCGTTTCAGTTCGGTTCTCCGGGCCGCCGAGCAACACCCGGCTGCCGCCGAGAAGCTGAAATGCGGAGTATCCGCCCATGTTGAATTCACCGCCGGTCCGCTCCCGCGAGTCGGCACGGGAGCTGAGCAGCACGCGACAGAACGCTTTCAGATGGCGCGCCGGGTGCGCGTGCGGATAGCGTTCGAGAATGCCGAAGCGGACCAATCTTTCCGCCGTGCCGACCCAGGCGTCGACCAGCGGTTGCCCGGATGCGAGGAGCGAAACCGGAGCCATCGTCGCCGCAGCCGACCACATGTCGACGAAACCGGTTGCCTTGGCGAGCTCCGGCGCCCGCTCGACAATGGCGTCGCAGACTTCGATCATTCGCAGCAATAAAAGCTTTTCGTGGCGATCGCGGGTGCGCAATGCCGTGGCGACGAGGCGGTCGGTCGAACTCTGGCCTGTACCGCCGAGCTGAACCGCCATGGTGTCTAACTCAACGCCGGCAACGGCAAACGCGCGAGCTGCTGATCCAGCTCCTCGGACAATCGCACGGCGATGTGCTTGATGATCCGCTGCAGGTCGCCGCAATAGACGCTGGGATTGTCGAAACCGTTTGCCGCGTAGCGGTGCGGCAGGTAACCGCCCCCGCAAATCTCCACGATCGGACAACGCTGACAGGTCTCGCAAAGACCGGCTACGCCCTGCTGGCGGCTTTGCACCGCCGGATGCAGCGCGACGGTGTTGAAGTCATGATCGAAGACGTTGAACCCCAGCACGGTGGCGCCCTCGAAGGTCGACTTCAGGGTATCGACGGCCTCGATCGCACCGTCGGTCTCGACGACGATAAGACCGACTGGACGGATGCCCATCGACTCGACTTCGGAGCCGCCGCCGAGCATTTGCGACATCAGCGAGGTGAAGAACCTGATCTTGCCGTCCTTGACGTGGTCGAACCAATAGTCGAAGGCGTCGACGAGCCAATCCCCGTACGGCGTCGCGCTGGGATCGTGCTGCTTGCCGGCCGGCGGATTGACGTGATTGTTGAGCGGGAACAGGAAGTCGATGCGCGGCCGATAGCCGCACAAATAGGATGTGACCTCGCGCGGATCGGTGGTGATATCCATCACGCACAGAAAGCCTGTCAGCAGCGTGCTGTATTTGGCAGTGAGAAGAAGCTTCAGTGCCTCCTCCAGTCGAGCCGAGCTTGGCCGGCCGCGGTGGTCGACACGATGACGATCGTTGACGTGCGGCGGCCCGTCAACGCTGATGCCCATGACCAATCCCTTCTCGAGCATCAGGTCGCCGATCTCCGGCGTAAACAGCAGACCGTTAGACTGAATGCCGATCGCGATCTCGATGCCTTCGCTGACGAGCTCTTCGTTTATGACCGACGAAAGCATATCGAGGTGGCGAGCACCGCCCAGAAGCGGCTCCCCGCCGTGAAAGTTGATTCTGGCACTCGTCTTATTGTGAGCGCGAAGATGCTCGCGTATCCGCGACGCGGCCTGTCTTGCGATCGCCTCGCTCATGAATCCAGGCTGCTGCTTCCACCGGGAATCAGCAGCGTTGTACACGTAGCAGTAACTGCAATTTAAGTTGCAGGCACTGGAGATTTTCCAAAGAAACGTATCGAAAGGTATCGCGGGTAGTACGCCCACCCTGTCGGCTCCCGTCGATGTGAGCTTCACATGGCAGAGCTCGAGTAGTGCGACAGGTGCGACAGGTAAGACGTGTGCGCCATCGCCGGAGACGCTGGTCCCTGCCGGCTTAGCGCCGTCGCCACGGCTTGGGTCGCGGGATTCCTGAGGTCGCTCAGGGATTGAGACAGATTGAGCTGGTCAAGTTGACTCATGAGCTTGTTCAACTTGTCCGTTACCTGGGTTACCGCCTTGCTGAGATCGCTATCGCTCTGGTCAGCCATTGCTAGACTCCATGGACTGCGAATAAGTCTTCAGCGATTTGCACGAGTACACCGCCGCAGTTTCCGCTGTGACGGGTTGTAAAGTTACATCATTCGGATAGAGATTGTAAAGCCCCAGGTTTGTCGAGGACGATGGCACTACTACAATGTGTGCCCTTGGTCGGGATGTCGATGGGCGCGCCCGCCGCCGAGGCCGGGGATTTTGACCGGATAAAGAGCGAACATTGCCGCAGCGAAATTCCATATCCTTCGCCGCGACCGCAAAAGCGTGATGGTGCGTCAGAGCGACGCGGACTAGACAGCGCCCTGTCGGGCAAGAACAAGCGAGGTGCGAGCGCAGCGAGCCTCGAAGGGCGCCGGTCTCGGCGCTCGGGCCGGCATCGACAGCGTGCCCTGCTTCATCTTCGCGGCAGCATCATCGTCGCCGGCGCGCAGTCGCCGGAATATCTCGCCAATGCGATTGCGCGCGTGTCCGGGTGGATGCCGGCTTAGGCGGCCGGCGCTCAGGGCGCGCTCACCACCACAGTCTCATATGCGAGCTCCAGGCTCTCGATGGCAACGTCGTTGCCTTCGGCTTTGAGATCGGTGCCGGTGATTTTTGTTGGAAACGCGTTGTTCAACGTCCACGCCATTTTCGGTGTGCCGGTCTCGTCGAGGAGATTGACCACCACAGTTTGGCGTTTGCTGGTGTTCAATTTGATCTCGTTGTACCAAGCCCAAAATTTGGCATCGCTGGCGAAGATGCCTTTGCGCAGGGTGACATTGCCGGCTTTTCCCAAGCCCGGCATCTTGATCGGATAGAAGATCGGGCTGTTGCCGTGCCGATACTCGATCGGTTTGCCCTCGCTGTCCAAGCCGCTCAATTCCTGAAACTTCGCTTCTTTGTCGTGATCGCCGAACCGGACCGAAAAGTAGAATTTCGGCAGCGGCCAGACTTGCTGCTCGCCTTTATCGTCGGGCATTTGTGTGTTCCTTTCGCCGCGAGAAAAATGTCGAATTCATATTCTTGCTTCGTCGCGTGGTGCTAGTGCGTGGCATTCTTAAGCTCGGCCATGAGCTCACGGGCCTTTGCCGCCTCGAGCAAATAAAAGCGGACGCTCAGCAGACCGGCTCCCGGCACCATTTGTCCCCGCAAGCCCGACCCGCCCAAAATCAAAGACTGTATGAGCTGCGTCCCGGGTGCAGGGTTCCATGGGCCAAGTTCGAGGAAATAGGTCTGGCCGGCAGCGATGTCCATCTCGCTTGTCATGGACCCGGACAAGAGGTTGCCCGGAAGGTACACGATGTGATGGCCGGGCGGCGGTCGCACGACGAGATACGTGCCGGCCGCCAGCTCGCCGACTTTGTGTTTGTCGATCTGGATCTCGGGCGACCACCACGACCGCAAGTCTTTCGTACGGATAAAATAAATCGCCGTGCCGCCCCCCGGCGCAGGTGGTTTTGCCGCCACCTCGCGCGCCTTCTCGGCGGATGCGCCGGCGGGGACGAGACACATCAGGCACAAGGCAACGGAAATTCCGCGTAGCACCTGTGGATTCCTCAATGCGCAGTTGTGCCGGCTCATCTTATGGCGACGACATCCGATCGCAAGCGCTCCAGCCGTAACATTCCACACTTCTGACTGCGACGATGGCGGCGACGAAATCTCCCCACCTCCCCTGGAGGGGGAGCAAAAGGCGGCCTCCGGCCGCCGTCTTTCGTGCGAAGAACGCCGATGCGGAGCATCGGCTATGGCGCGAAGCGCGGCGGGTGGGGTAACAGCGTTGACGGGCGCTCGTGCTAGCGGCGGTGCCGCGCACCCCACCCCGCCCGCCGGAGCGTGCCATCGGGGCGGCCACTTCGGGCCGGACCCGTTGGGTGGTCGACCCTCCCCCTGCAGGCAGGGCAATCGCATATGGGAATCGAAAAGCGAACAAAACGGAATCGTCTTTGGAACAAGTCAACGAAAAAGGGCTGCGATTCCCAGTTCGTTCTGCATATGCGATTCCCCTGCCCCTGCAGGGGAGGGTGAAGCGGCCGCTCATCCATGGACGAAATTCGACGACGGAAAGCGGCGCAATCTCCATTCCATGCTCGTCTGCGGGCGCACGCGTTGCGGGCCGCCCATGATGACTGCAGTGTGCGCTTTGTGTTGCGCGGTCGCCGTCATCAGCGGCCAGTGGCGCTTAAGGCAGGGGCCGGCCTCGCCGATGCAGCAATGATGCCGCCGGCAATAGCAACGCTGGCAGCTGTGCCACGGTTCGGTGACCTGGCAGAACAGCGCGCGGATCGCCGCAAAGGCCGCTTTGCGCCGCGCGCTTTCCTGTTCCGGCGTCAGCCGTTTCGGCGTGTGGGGACGTTCACGGGATTTTTTGCGACGTGTTGGCGGCATTGTCGTTTCCTCATTTTCTGTTCGCGCGACGCTCGCTGCTCCCTCTCCCCGCGTGCGGGGAGAGGTGAAAAGAGCGCTCGTTCTCGCGATGCATCCGCATCCGAGCTTTGGCAACGAACGGCACGAAGTGTTCGCCTCCAAAAAATAAGGGGAGGCAGAGCGCCGAAAGGCGCAAATGAATTGGCCGCATCATCGGATGCGGCGCGCGCTGAGCGCAGCGCGCTCGCCTTTCGGCGCCCTACCGCGGCTCTTGCTCCGGCCATTTGCCGAAGCTCGATCCAGGCCGCGCTTCACGCGATGCAGTGCACAGGCGTTACCCGCACCTTGGCACCGCGCTTAAGCAAAGCACCTCGCGCGCCGGTCGTAATGCCGGCGGGGTCGATGCCCGGACCGCCCGAGAGCGGCAGTGACGAGCCGCCGCCCGCAGGAACCGCACCCGCCCCGTCAGTCGGCGTCACCGGTTGACGTCCCCTTACGATGGGCGGGATGGGGTGCGAGTTAGCGGATGCGCAGGATGAGTCAAGCAGCAATGAAATTGGGCTGAGGCTCTCCCGTAAGCGACGGAAAATCGAGCGTTTCTCGTATGCGAGCCATCGAAATTGCGGGGTCGCCCAGGACCAAACGGCACAAAACGAATTTCACTCGAAGAAAGATTCGTTCCCGTAGCAAACGTAGGGTCGGCAAAAGCGCGCGGCGTTGTGCCCACGTCAGCGTCAACGCAAACTGCAAGTCAGTCGTGGGGACGCTTCGCTTCGCTTTGCCCACCCTACGCTCGCTGAAGAAGCTGGCTTAGTGCGGATCAGACCCAATCACCGAGCATCTGTAGGACAAATCCAATGAACAGAAATACCACTCCGCGCTGCTTGTAGTAGAAAAAGCTTATCGGCCTATCGTTTATCTCCATGACGGAAACGCCCTCGGGCATTATGAGTTCTCGCATTGCTACAGATGGATAGTTGTCATGCTCGTTTGGCTTAAATCCAGATAGTTCGTGCTCAATACGCTCAAAAAGGAAGAGCCGCATTGTGCCCGCAATATCGAATAGCAAGCCCGACGCGGTTAGCATGTGTGCTGGACTGACGAACAAGCTAAGGGGCAACAGAATAAGCGCGACAAGCACTGTCAACTGTATTGCCGCCCGGATGTGTTGAAATGACGTTAGGTCGTCACCGCCCACGGCAAATCTTAGAACCGGATCTATTATCTTTGCCCAAATCCGGTCGCCAGCTTTTGCGAGCGGGCTGTATTCCCACCGGTAATCGTCTGCTGCCATTTTAAGTCTCCCGTTACCCCCACCCGTAAGTTGCATGAAGAAAACGCTACCGAAATGCGAAACGTGATTGAAGCGCGCCGTAGCCCGGATGAAGCGGAGCGAAATCCGGGATTGCCGCGAGGCGTCGAGGCCGCCCCGGATTTCGCTCCACTTCATCCGGGGCTTCGCTTGCTACTGTCGTCCATAAAGACCTTTCGGTCGAGAAACGCCGGAATCCCTATTTAATTTCTCAAAAAATTCCATCAGAAACGCGGCGACGGTTTGATCGTCGGCTCTATTCAAGACAGCGTGATGCGTAATCTCATTGCTCGCTAGGACCGGCTCTCTTCCAGTAAGGGCGAAACCGGAGTGCGCAATTTCCCGCCCAGCTACGCCAACTATGCCGACTTCCACATAGAATGGAGGTTCGATGTGTGAGACCTGTTTTTCAAACAGCAGGGCACTGCGTAGTCCAAAGACAAGTATATCTTCTAGCGGCTGTGTAAACACGTAGCGGTGATTATCACGTTCACCCTCGCGCAAAACGCCGGCGTTGATCGCCCATATTTCACCGGTTCGAAAGTATTGAACGACATTATCCAGGTCATTGGTGTTTCCGGCCACGGTCCCTGCAATTACTCCATATTGATTGTCACCTACAAAAAAATCTCCTCCTCCACCTGGAAAATCAAAGTTGCCGTATTGCAGAGCATTGTTCCTAAGTTTCCGTACGTCGAGATGCCCATCGATGCTAGTTCTCGGCTGAACTCGCAAATAAAACACCTCCCGAAAAGGCATAACAAATTTGCGATTAAGGTGTTGGACGTTTCGCAAAATTTCGCCGTCAGCAAAATAAATTGCTTTTCCAATTTTTGCTGGGGCTGCCGCAAACGAGGTAACCGCTTCGTTCGTTTCTTGTCCAATAATATAGGGTTCTAGAGCAGTAATAAACTGTGTGGTTAGTTTCCTTTTTTCCTCTTCGATCTCATGGGGAGAGGCGGTCGGCAGAAGATTGTAGACGATTGGACGTCTTCTATGGGCAATGTCGAAGGGGAGATCAGCCACATCGCCAAATGCCAAATTTAATACAGGAAGAAATCTGTCCGTTCCTATTTTGCCAAAAGCATAGCCCAATTCTATTGCGACATTTGGATTCATTAGTGATTTCTGTGATGCGGACGTAGCAGCACTAGAACCGACCGGAGTCACATCAGCTACCAGCACTTCCGAGGCCGCTATCTTCTTAAATATCTCGTGGGCGATCTCTGGACTTCCTCTCAGTCCTTTGGTGTCGTGGTCGATATGCAAATTGGCACGTCTCGCCTCCTCGGGAGGCTCTTCTATGTCCTTAGGCTGTCGTAGCCGATCAATCGCATCTTCCAGCGCCTGTCTCACAAAGTGACGCGATATTTTGCCGGGAGTATCGGCTTGCCATGCCCAAAACACCTTCATGAAAATTCTCCCCTAATCGGCACGCCAAATGTAATTTTCGTACCATTAGTCTCAAGGTGCCAGGTCGTCTGCCTTCGAGGTTCTTAGCCGATCCCTCGCGGTGACCGGGTAGCGCTATGCCGCCTTCGCCCCCTTCTCCGCAATCCCAACCAACGTCCGCAAAATCCCCGTCGCGCCTTTCAGCCGCTCAGGCGCCGTCTCCCACTCATCGAAAAACACCACCTTCATATCCGGCCGCACCCGCGCGCCCTCGGGGTGTTTGTTGATATAGGCGATGAGCCCCTCGGGGTTCGAGAAAATATTCTCACGGAACGCCAGCACTGCGCCTTTCGGGCCGACCTCGATGCGCTCAACGTTGGCTCTCCGGCACAGCGATTTGATCGCCACCACCTGCAGCAGATACTCGACCTCCTGCGGCAGCGGGCCGAAGCGGTCGACGAGCTCGGCGGCGAAGGATTCGATGTCGCGCTCGTCCTCGATTTCGGCGAGGCGGCGGTAGAGCGCGAGGCGGACCGGCAGGTCGGTGACGTACTCCTCCGGAATGAGCACGGCCGTGCCGATGGTGATTTGCGGCGACCATTTTTCCGCAATCGGGCCGCTGAGCCCGGCTTTGAGGCTCATCACCGCTTCCTCGAGCATCTCCTGGTAAAGCTCGTAGCCGACTTCCTTGATGTGGCCGGATTGTTCCTCGCCCAACAGATTGCCGGCGCCGCGGATGTCGAGGTCGTGGGAGGCGAGCTGAAAACCGGCGCCGAGCGTGTCGAGCGACTGCAGCACCTTCAGGCGCCGCTCGGCCTGCGGCGTGATGCGCCGGTTCGCCGGCAATGTCAGCAGCGCATAGGCGCGCAGCTTTGCCCGGCCGACCCGGCCGCGCAGCTGATAGATCTGCGACAGGCCGAACATGTCGGCGCGATGCACGATCAGCGTGTTGGCGGTCGGGATGTCGAGGCCGGATTCGATGATGGTGGTGGAGAGCAGCACGTCGAACTTGCCGTCGTAGAACGCGCTCATGATGTCTTCGAGCACGGTCGAGGGCATCTGGCCGTGGGCCACGGCGACGCGTACTTCCGGCACGTGCTTGTCGAGGAACGCCTTGGCGTCGGCCAGATCCTCGATGCGCGGGCAGACGTAAAACGCCTGGCCGCCGCGGTAGCGTTCGCGCAGCAGCGCCTCGCGCACCACGATGCCGTCGAACGGCGAGACGAAGGTGCGCACGGCGAGGCGATCGATCGGCGGCGTGGCGATGATCGACATTTCGCGCACGCCCGAGAGCGCCAGTTGCAGGGTGCGCGGTATCGGCGTCGCGGTCAGCGTCAGCACGTGGACCTCGGCGCGCAATTGCTTGAGCCGTTCCTTGTGGGCGACGCCAAAGTGCTGCTCTTCGTCGACGACGATGAGGCCAAGGTCCTTGAACTTGATCGATTTGCCGAGCAGCGCGTGGGTGCCGATGACGATGTCGATGTTGCCCTCGGCGATGCCTTTCTTGACGTTCGCCAATTCCTTCGCCGAGACCAGGCGCGAGGCTTGCGCGATATTCACCGGATGACCGCGCAGGCGCTCGGTGAAGGTTTTGGTGTGCTGCCGCGCGAGCAGCGTCGTCGGCACCACGACGGCGACCTGCTTGCCGTTCATCACGGCGATGAAGGCAGCGCGCAGCGCCACTTCGGTCTTGCCGAAGCCGACGTCGCCGCAGATCAGCCGGTCCATCGGCCGGCCGGAATTGAGGTCGTTGAGCACGGCGGAAATCGCCGCGAGCTGATCGTCGGTCTCCTCGTAGGGAAAGCCGGCGCTGAACTCGTCGTAGAGGCCGGGCGCGACGGTGAGCCGCGGCGCCTCGTTCAATTGCCGCTCGGCCGCGATTTTGATCAGCGCGCTGGCGATCTCGCGGATGCGGTTCTTCATCCGCGATTTGCGCGCCTGCCAGGCGCCGCTGCCGAGCCGGTCGAGCTCGACGTTTTGGCCTTCGGAGCCGAAGCGCGACAACAGCTCGATATTTTCGACCGGCAGGAACAGCTTGTCGCCGCCGGCGTAGTGGATTTCCAGGCAATCGTGCGGCGCGCCTGCAGCCTCGATGGCGCGCAGCCCATGGAAGCGGCCGATGCCGTGATCGACATGGACCACCAGATCGCCGGCGGCGAGGCTCGTCACCTCGGCGATGAAATTTTCGGAGCGCTTGGATTGCCGGCGCGAACGCACCAGGCGCTCGCCCAAAATATCCTGCTCGCTGATCAGCGCGACGTCGGCGGTCTCGAAACCGGCTTCGATGCCGAGCACGGCGAGCGCCACTTCGTGGCGCGGCAGCGCCAGCGCCTGCTGCCACGACGCGACGGGCGTGAGATTGACCAGGCCGTGCTCGGCCAGCACGTGCGCCATGCGCTCGCGCGAGCCGTCGCTCCACAGCGCGATCATGGCGCGCTTGCCGGCGGCCTGCAGCGCGTGCACGTGTTTGGTCACCGCTTCGAACACGTTCGTGTTGGGCTCGCTGCGCTCGGCGGTGAAATTGTGGCCGGCGCGGGCGGCGATTTCGATCATGTCGGCGGTGCCGTCGGGCGCCGAAAACGGCGTCAGCCGCGCCAGCGCGACATTCTCCAGGCGCTCGCGCCATTCGCTTTCGGTGAGATAGAGCCGATCCGGCGGCAGCGGCTTGTAGGGTGCGCCGGCTCCGGTCTGATCGAGCGCCTCCTTGCGCGCCTGATAGTAGTCGGCAATCTGCGCGAAACGCTCGTGGGCCGCCTCCTCGGCGAGCGGCTCGATGGCCATTGGCGTTGCACCGAGATAATCGAACAGCGTTTCGAGACGCTGGTGGAACAGCGGCAGCCAATGTTCCATGCCGGCGTGGCGGCGGCCTTCGCTGACCGCTTCGTAGAGCACGTCGTCGGGGGCCGCGGCGCCGAAGGCGGCGACGTAACCGGTGCGGAACAGCCGGATGGTGTCCGAGGTGAGCTGGAACTCGGCCATGGGCACGAGATCGAGCGCGCGCAAATCGGCATTCGTGCGCTGGGTTTCCGGATCAAAGCTGCGGATCGATTCCAGGCTGTCGCCGAAAAAGTCGAGCCGCACCGGCTCGCCCATGCCGGGCGCGAACAGATCGATGATGCCGCCGCGCACCGCGTAGTCGCCGGGCTCGCGCACTGTCGAGGCGCGGTTGAAGCCGTTCAATTCAAGCCAATGCGTGATGCCGCTCATCGGCAGCACATTGCCCGGCGCCGCCGACAGCGACTGCTTGCCGACGATCGCGCGCGCCGGCACCCGCTGCAGGATCGCATTCACGGTGGTGAGCAGCACGGCGGGGCGTTCGCGGCCCTTCACGCTTGTGAGCCGCGCGAGCGCGGTCATGCGCTGCGCCACGATGGCGGCATGCGGCGACACCCGGTCGTAAGGCAGGCAATCCCAGGCCGGGAATTCCAAGATCTCGATGTCGGGGGCGAAGAAGCCTAGCGCGCGCGACAGCATGGCCATGCGCGGGCCGTCGCGGCAGATCACCGCCGCGCTGATGGCCGGCGGCGAAGCGCCCGCCGCAATGGCACGGGCCAGGTCGGCGATGACCAAGCCTTCGGCGCCGTCGGCAATGCCGGCGAGCGTCAGCGGCCGGCCGGCTTTGAGCCGTCCCGCTGGAGACAGGGCCTGCAATTTCGTTGGCGCCGTCACCGCTCCTCCTTGGCACGCGCGTGAAAGGTTTTGAGCTGGCGCAGCACGGCGGTATCAAAATTGGCCGGAATGTCCGCTTCGCCGCTGACCCAGGCATAGAGGTCGGAATTCGGCACTTCGATCAGCCGCTCGAAATCATCCAGCGAAGGCTCGTCGAGCTTTTCGATATGGGCATCGGCAAAGCGGCCGACGATCAAATCGGTTTCGCGCACGCCGCGCCGCCAGGCACGGAACAGGAGCTTCTTGCGCCGCTGATCCAGGCCCTCGCTCGATCGTTCCGTCATGGTGGCTCCGAAAAAACGCCGAAAGCCCGGACGCGGCCGGGCGAGGGGTATATAGAGAACGGTTTGCGAATTGTCATGGCCCGCGCAGGCGGGCCACCCAGTAATCGGGGCGCGGAGTTTTGGTCCGCGGCGTTGGCGATTACTGGGTCATCCGCCTTCGCGGATGATGACAGTGTGGGCGGATGATGACGGTGTAGAATACGTTCGATGCGGCCGAACGTCCTCAATCCGCTTTTCGCAGCCCTCTCCGCCCTGCCCGGCGTCGGGCCGAAGCTGGAGAAGCTGTTCGCGCGCCTGTTGTCGCGCGACGGTGAGCCGCCGCGCGTCGTGGATCTCTTGTTTCACCTGCCGACAGGCTTCGTCGACCGGCGCAACCAGCCGAAGCTGAGCGAGGTGCGGCCGGATACGGTCGTCACCGTCGCCGTTACCGTGGAGCGTCACCGGCCGCCGCCGCCGCACCGGCCGCGCGCGCCCTACAACATCGATGCCTTCGACGACACCAACACGCTGACCATCACCTATTTCAAGGCGCGCGAGGACTATCTGCAAAAGCTCTTCCCCAAGGACGAGCTGCGCTACGTTTCCGGCACCGCGACGTTTTATGACGGCCATTTGCAGATGGTGCATCCCGACCGCGTGGTCGATGCGGAAGGGTTTGCCAAACTGCCGCTGATCGACCCGGTCTATCCGCTGACCGAAGGACTGCATCCGAACCAGGTGCGCAAGACGGTCGATTCCGCGCTCGAACGCATCCCGAAACTGCCGGAGTGGCAGGACGCGGCCTGGCTTGCGCGCAACCGTTATCCGGATTTCGCCAGCGCGTTGCGCGCAATTCATCGCCCCGAGGAGCCGGAGGCGCTCGATCCGGCAAGCGCGGCGTGGTCGCGGCTGGCTTACGACGAACTGCTCGCCGGCCAGCTCGCGCTCGCGTTGTTACGCGCGCATATGCGGCAGCGGCCGGGTCACGGCAGCGCCGCCGAGGGCCGCTTACGCGAACGCGTCATCGCCGCCCTACCCTACTCGCTGACACCGTCGCAGCAGCGCGCGGTCAGCGATATCGTCGCCGACCTGGCGCAGCCGCATCGCATGCTGCGACTCCTGCATGGCGACGTCGGCTCGGGAAAAACCGTGGTCGCGTTCTTGGCCGCCTCGACCGTGATCGAGGCCGGCCGGCAGGCGGCGCTGATGGCGCCGACGGAAATTTTGGCGCGCCAGCATTTTGCCACCATCGCGCCGCTTGCCGCCGCCGCCGGCATCCGCGTCGCCATTCTCACCGGCCGCGAGCGCGGCCGCGACCGTCCCGAAATTATTTCGGCGCTCGCTGCCGGCGACATCGATCTTGTCGTTGGCACCCACGCGCTGTTTCAGGACGACGTGGCATTCCGCGATCTCGCGCTCGCCATTGTCGACGAGCAGCATCGTTTCGGCGTGCATCAGCGGCTCGCTCTGGCGCGCAAGGGCGAAGCGGTCGACCTGCTCGTGCTCACGGCGACGCCGATCCCGCGCACCCTGGTGCTGACTTTTTTCGGCGACATGGATGTCTCGGAGTTGCGCGAAAAGCCCGCCGGCCGGCAGAAGATCGATACGCGCGCGATCCCGCTGTCGCGGCTTGCCGAAGTCGAGGATGCCGTCGCCCGCGCGCTCGACGAAGGGCGCCGTGCCTATTGGGTGTGCCCGCTGGTCGAAGAATCCGAAAGCATAGATCTCGCCGCCGCCGAGGAGCGCTATGCGGCTTTGAAAAAACGCTTCGGCGCTGCGGTCGATCTGGTCCACGGCCGCATGCGCGGCGCCGACAAGGATCGCGCCATGGAGCGTTTTGCCGCCGGCGAGACGCGGCTTCTGGTGGCGACCACGGTGATCGAGGTCGGCGTCGACGTGCCGGAAGCGAGCGTGATGGTGATCGAGCACGCCGAGCGTTTTGGTTTGGCGCAGCAGCATCAATTGCGCGGCCGCATCGGCCGCGGCGCCGAACGCTCGACCTGTCTGTTGCTCTACAAAGCGCCGCTCGGGCCGACGGCGAAAGCCCGGCTTGCCATCCTGCGCGAGACCGACGACGGCTTCCGCATCGCCGAAGAGGATCTAAAACTGCGCGGCGAAGGCGACGTGCTCGGCACCCGGCAAAGCGGCATGCCCGGCTTCCACATCGCCCGCATCGAGTTTCACGGCAAGCTGTTGCCGGCGGCGCGCGACGATGCCGCGCTGGTGCTGTCGCGCGATCCGCAGCTTAACTCGCCGCGCGGCGAGGCGCTGCGCGCCCTGCTTTATCTGTTCGCGCGCGACGAGGCGATCAGGTTGCTGGGTGCAGGCTGACACCGATCGACGTTATTTTGCCGCTGTGTCCGCCGTGGCGCGCGTGACTTGCGCCGCGCGCGCGGTTTGCGCAAGCGCGGCGAGACGCTTTTGCTCGTCGTCACCGCCGGGCTGGATGATGCCCGCCGACATCAGAAGCTGCATCGCCGCTTCAACCGAAATGTCGAGATCGATCACGTCGCGCCGCGGCACATAGAAAAAGAATCCGGTGGTCGGGTTCGGCGTGCACGGCATGAAGGCGGAGACATGCTCGGTCGCCGGCAGCCGCGCCGAAATTTCCGCGCTCGGCGCCTGGGTGAGGAAAACCAGCGACCACATGCCGGGCGACGGAAATTCGACCAGGCCGACGCGCCGAAAACTCGAGCCTGAGCTGGAGAACAGCGTCTGGAAGATCTGCTTGGCGGTGCGGTAGATCGGCCGCACGATCGGCATGCGGCTCAAGAAACTTTCGCCGAGGTCGACGAGCTTGCGGCCGACCAGGTTGGCGGTGAGAAAGCCGAGCAGTGTCAGCGCCACGAAGGCGATGATCAGTCCCAGACCCGGAATATGCACCGGCAGATAGGTTTCCGGCCGGTACGTCACCGGAATGAACGGCCGCACCAGATTGTCGACCCAGGTGACGAACCACCAGATCAGCCACAAGGTGACGGCCACCGGTCCGGCGACGATCAGCCCGGTCAGAAAGTAATTGCGGATGCGGCTCACGGCGCTGGGCGCAGGTTTCGCTGCGCTTGCGGGCATGCCTGGCTCGTTGTTGTTGGTCATGCGATCAATCGCGCCTGTAGGACATTGGCGCTGAACCTATATATGAGCTTTGCCCACCCGGCGCCGCGCCATAGCGGCGCGGCTCTATTCCACTGTCACCGACTTGGCAAGGTTGCGCGGCTGATCGACATCGGTGCCCATGATGACGGCGGTGTGGTAGGCGATCAGTTGCACCGGCACGGCATAAACCAGCGGCGTGACTGTCGCCGGCATGGTCGGCAAAGTGAGCGTCACCCAGGGTTTTGAGTTGGCAGCGCGCGCGCCTTGCGCGTCGGTCACCAGGATCAGCCGGCCGCCGCGCGCGGCGACTTCTTCCATGTTCGAGACGGTCTTTTCGAAAATCTGGTCGTAGGGCGCGATCACGATCACCGGCATGGTCTCGTCGATCAGCGCGATCGGGCCGTGCTTGAGCTCGCCGGCGGCATAGCCTTCGGCGTGGATGTAGGAGATTTCCTTCAGCTTCAGCGCACCTTCGAGCGCGATCGGGAAACTGGTGCCGCGGCCGAGATAGAGCACGTCGCGGCATTTGGCGAGATCGCGGGCAAGCTCCATGATTTGGGGCTCGAGCGCCAGCGCCTCGGCAAGATGCCGCGGCACTTCGATCAGCGCATGCACCAGTTTCTTCTCGTCGCTTTCCGAGAGCACGCCGCGGGCGCGGCCGGCCGCAATGGCCAATGTCGCCAGCGCCGCCAGTTGGCAGGTGAACGCCTTGGTCGAAGCGACGCCGATTTCCGGTCCGGCCAAGGTCGGCATCACCACGTCGCTTTCGCGCGCGATGGTCGAGGTCGGCACGTTGACGATGGAAAGAACATGCTGCTGGTGCTCGCGCGCATAGCGCAGCGACGCCAGCGTGTCGGCGGTCTCGCCCGATTGCGACACGACGATCGCTAAGCCCCCCGGCCCGAGCGGCGCCGAGCGATAACGGTATTCGGACGCGATATCGACCTCGACCGGCAGATGGGCAAAGCGCTCGAACCAGTATTTGGCAACCATGCCGGCGTAATAGGCGGTGCCGCAGGCTGCGATAGAGATGCGGCTGAGATTGCGAAAATCGAACGGCAGCGGCATCGGCAGCGCCACGCGCTCGGCCGCCATGTCGATGTAATTCGCCAGCGTATGGCCGACGACTTCGGGCTGCTCGAAAATCTCCTTGGCCATGAAATGGCGGTGGTTGCCCTTGTCGATATGCATCACGGCGGCTTGCGACTTGAGGATGGCGCGCTGCACGACCGCGCCCTGGGCGTCGTGGACCTCGGCCTTGTCACGGGTGACGACCACCCAGTCGCCGTCCTCGAGATAGCTCACCGTGTCGGTGAACGGCGCCAGCGCAATGGCATCGGAGCCGACGAACATCGCGCCTTCGCCATAGCCGATGGCGAGCGGCGAGCCCTTGCGCGCGCCGATCAAAAGATTGTCCTCGCCGGCGAACAGGAACGCCAACGCAAACGCGCCGCGCAACCGCGGCAGCGCCGCCTTGACCGCCTCGACCGGCGACGCGCCGCGCTCCATCTCCTGGCTGACCAGGTGCGCGACCACTTCGGTGTCGGTCTCGGTGACGAATTTGGCGCCTTTGGCCTGCAGCTCGCGGCGCAGCTCGACGAAATTCTCGATGATGCCGTTGTGCACGACGGCAAGCTTTTCCGTGGCGTGCGGGTGCGCATTGTTCTCGGTCGGACGGCCGTGGGTCGCCCAGCGGGTGTGGCCGATGCCGATGGTTCCCAACAGCGGCTCGCTTAAGAGCCGCGCTTCCAGATTCTTGAGCTTGCCCTGGGCGCGTCGCCGCGTCAGCACGCCGTGCTCGAGCGTGGCGACGCCCGCGGAATCATAGCCGCGGTATTCGAGGCGCTTGAGCGCATCGATCAGTAACGGCGCGACCGGGTCGCCACCGATAATTCCAACAATCCCGCACATCCCTGTGGTGGCCTCCTCGGCCGCCGTCGCGGTTGAACCCACCGAGCTGTTA
>JBAUYI010000360.1:0-6635 GCA_049584715.1 Xanthobacteraceae bacterium | reverse complement strand
GCACTGCGGCACCGAGCTGGATTGCTTCGTCGCTTCGCTCCTCGCAATGACGAGCTACAGCATCCCCAACAAATGCGGTAGCCACAGCGAGATGGCGGGGATGTAGGTCACCATCACCAGGAATATCAGCATGGTGAGAAGCCACGGCAGCACCGCGATGGTCAGCTCGGTGATGCCCATCTTGGTGATGCCGGAGGCGACATAGAGATTGAGGCCGACCGGCGGGTGGCACAGGCCGACCTCCATGTTCACCGCCATCAGGATGCCGAGATGCACCGGATGGACGCCGAGCCGCGCCGCCATGGGAAACAGGATCGGCGCCATGATCAGCGTGATGGCGGCGGGATCCATGAAATTGCCGGCGGCAAGCAGCACGACGTTGGTGACCAGGAGGAAGGCGACGATGCCAAAGCCTTGCGCGGTCATCCATTCGGCCATGGACTGCGGAATCTGTTCCGATGTCAGCAGCCAGGAGAACACCGCCGCATTGGTGATGATGTAGAGGATCATCGCGCTCATGGCGGCGGCCTTGAGCAGCACCGCCGGCACTTCGGAAAACTTCAGGCCTTTGTAGACGAACACCGCGATGACGAAGGAATAGACCGCGGCGCAGGCGGCGGCTTCGGTCGGCGTGAACAGGCCGGAATAGATGCCGCCGAGCACGAGGAGGATCAGCATCAGGCCCCAGACGCTTTCGCGAAATGCCTGCCAGCACTCGGGCCAGCTCGAGCGCGGCATGCGCGGATAGTCGTAGCGCCAGGCGCGATACCAGGTGGTCGCGCCGAGCATGAAGGCGAGGATCAGCCCCGGCACCAGGGCTGCGATGAACAACTGGCCGATCGAGGCGGAATCGACCACCGCGCCGGTCGGCCCGTGCGGCTGCATGCCGCTGGTGGCGACCGCATAGATGACGAGATTGATCGACGGCGGAAACAGGATGCCGAGCGCGCCGGAGGTGGCGATGACGCCGGCGGAAAACCGCGGCGGATAGCCCTGCTCCATCAAGGCCGGCAGGATGATCGAGCCGATGCCGACCACGGTCGCCACCGAGGAGCCGGAAATCGCCGCGAACAAGGCGCAGGCGACCACGCCCGCGAGCCCCAAGCCGCCGTACCAGTGCCCGATCATCGAGGTGGCGAAATCGATCATGCGCCGCGCCACGCCGCCGGCGGTGAGGAAATTGCCGGCCAGGATGAAGAACGGGATCGCCATGATCTCGAAGCGGTCGATGCTGGTGAAGAGTTTTAAGCCCACCATCTTCGGATCGACGTCGGAGAGAATGAAGAGATAAGTCAGCACCGAGAGCCCGAGCGCGATCGAGATCGGCATGCCGCACGCCATCAAGGCGAGCAGCAGCGCGAACAACAGCTCGGCGCGCACCGTGTGCGACAATTCGATGATATGCAGCCGCGCCGCGAAGCAGATCAGCGCCAGCGCCACCGGGATGATGATGATCAGCGCCGCCGTGATGGCGTCGCCGTAGGAGCGCGGCGCGGCGGGTTTTGCGATTTGCGACAACGCGGTCATCGCGACGCCTCGCCGACAGGTACTGTCTCGCGGAGCGGGACCGTCTCGCCGAGCGGCGCCGTGTCGTGCGGTTCCTCGTATTCGATGCCGTGACCTTGATGCGGCACATAACCGGTGCGCAGGAAGCGCCACATCACCTGCAGGAAGCGGAAACACATCAGATAGGAGCCGAGCGGAATGCACAGATAGACGATCCAACTCGGCAATTCGAGCTCAGGCGAGGTCTGATCCGGATCGAGCTCGTAGACATAGACCGCGCCGAGCGTGCCGATGACGCCGGTGAACAACGCGCCGCACAACAGCGCAAACACGATCACCGGCTTGCGCGCAGCCGGCGACAACCGTTTGACGAAAACATCGACGCCGACATGGATGCCGGTGCGCACGCCAAGCGCGGCGCCGAATTTCGCCATCCACACGAACATGTAGGTGGACAGCTCGTTGGCCCAGGACAGATGCACGGCGACGAGCCCGGTATAGACCCAGTTCGCCGTATATTTAAGAAACGGCAGATTATGCACGCCGGCCCAGCGGGCCACGTTCGCGGAATTGCTGGCGCCGTAGCGGTGGACGACGGCGACGAAGGTGATCGCCGTCGCCATGGCGATCAGCGAGACGATGATCACCTCTTCGAGCCGGTTGAGGATACGGTCGAGTACGCCGAGCACTAGATGTCCCCCAGGAGCGAAAATCCCTTCCCGGCTTAAGGGAAGGGATCAAGCAGCTTTAGGACTGGGGCGGGACGAAGCCCGACGCTTTATAGACCCGGTCGATGAAATCCTTGCCGAAGCGGCTCTGCATTTCCTTGTGCACCGGCATCAGCTTGGCGATCCAGGCGGCCTTTTCGGCGGGGGTCTGCTCATGGATTTGCATTTTGCCGCTCGCCTTGATGACGTCCATGGCGGTGACGTTGTCCTTGGCGGCGGTGTCGTCGAAGAACTGCGTCGATTCCTTCACCGCGCGGTCGAGGCCTGAGCGCACGTCCGCCGGCAGCCCATCCCAGAACTTCTTGTTAGTGATCAGCGAATAGGTCAGGCGGCCGTGATGCGACACGGTGAGATATTTCTGCACGTCGTAGAGCTTTTGCGTCGAGATGTTGGACGGCACGTTGTCCTCGCCGTCGGCGACGCCGGTCTGCAGCGCCTGATAGAGCTCGCCGAAGGCGATGATTTGGGGAATGGCGCCAAGCTCGCGGGCCACGGCGTCAAGCACCTTCGAGCCCTGGATGCGCATTTTCAAACCCTTGAAATCGTCGGGCATGATCAGCGGCACGTTGGAGGTATAGACGTGGGCGCCGTTGTCCCAATAGGCCAGCGGCTCGACGCCCTTGTCCTCGAGCTTCTTATTGAGCTCGCCCATCATCGGGCTCGCCATCATTTGGCGAGCGTGTGTGTCGTCGGTCATCAGGAACGGCAGATCGAAGACGTCGAATTCCTTGACGCCGAGCGGCCCGAATTTGGAGATCGACGGCGCGAGCAGCTGCACCGAGCCGAGCTGCAGGGCTTCGAGCTCCTCCTTGTCCTTGTAGAGCGAGGAGTTCGGATAGACTTCGACGGTCACCTTGCCGTCGGTGTATTTCTCGGCGAGCTGCTTGAACAGCAAGGCCGCCTTGCCCTTGGGCGCGTCCGGCGTCACCACGTGGCTGAATTTGATGATGATCGGGTCGGCAAGCGCTGGGCCCGCGAGCGCCAGAACAAATGTGGCCGCGAGCGCAAAAGCAAAGCGTTTCATCGAGTTTCCTCCCAAGTGCGGCCGTTGGCCGTCAATAACGTTGCCCATTCCTAGCGCGAATGCAGCGCCCGGCCAATGCCACGCGCTATTTGCCGCGACGCCGGTTACTGGCGGCAAAGTACAGCAATTCCGCGACCCTTCCTGGCCGCCCTGGCGGCGAAAGCTTGGGGGCTGGCCACGGCAAAGTGCAATGTTATATTGTTACATTATGACCCATCACCACCATGCCGGCGAAACCCATCCCTCGCCGGTCCTGTCGCCGTCGCTGCTGCGGCTGTCCGCGCCCAGACGCTTGGCACTTGCCGGCGCCTTGATCGCGCTGATCTGGGCCGCGGTGCTGTGGGCCACCCGATGATCTCGCCGCCATGACCGCTCTGCGATTTCACGATCTCACGCTGGGCTACGACCGGCATCCGGCCGTGCATCACCTCGACGGCGTGGTGGAGCAAGGCTCGCTGACCGCCGTCGTCGGCCCGAACGGTGCCGGCAAATCGACACTGTTCAAGGCCATCGTCGGCGCGCTCAAACCGCTCGCCGGCAGCATCGCGCGCAACGGTTCCTCCGCCCGCGACATCGCCTACCTGCCGCAAGTGGCCGAGATCGACCGCTCGTTCCCAATCAACGTCTACGACATGGTGGCGATGGGGTTGTGGCGCCGCAAAGGCCCGTTCGGCGGCATCGACCGCAAAGATCACTTGGCGATCGAGGCCGCCCTTGCCGCGGTCGGCCTGACCGGCTTCGAGCCGCGCAGCATCGGGACGCTGTCGGGCGGCCAGATGCAGCGCATGCTGTTCGCCCGTTTGCTGGTGCAAGACTCGCGCGTGATCGTACTCGACGAGCCGTTCAGCGCCATCGACAGCAAGACGGTGGCCGACCTGATGCATCTGGTGCGGCAGTGGCATTGGGAGCGCCGCACCGTGCTTGCCGCCACCCACGACATCGAATTGGTGCGCGCGTACTTTCCCCAAGTTTTGTTGCTCGCCCGCGAGCCGGTGGCCTGGGGCGCCACGCGCGAAGTGCTGACGGCCGAGAACCTCGATCGAGCGCGCCGCATGTGCGAGGCGTTTGACGACACCGCCGAAGCCTGCGCCAGCGAGGCCGCGTGAATTCATTTTCCCTCGCCATGCTCTACGACACGCTGATCGCGCCGTTTGCCGAACACGACTTCATGCGCCGCGCACTGGCCGCAACCTTTGCGCTGTCGTTCAGCGCGGCGCCGATCGGCGTGTTTTTGATGCTGCGCCGCATGAGCCTGATCGGCGACGCGCTGTCGCACGCGATCTTGCCGGGCGTGGCCATCGGCTTCCTGCTCGCCGGCATGAGCGCCTTGGCCATGGCGGGCGGCGGCCTGATCGCCGGATTTCTCATCACCATCGGCGCCGGCCTGATCGCGCGGGCAACAACACTGAAGGAGGACGCCTCGCTCGCCGCATTCTTTTTGATCTCGCTGGCGCTCGGCGTCGCCATCGTCTCGCTCAAAGGCAGCAACGAAGATTTGGTGCATTTCCTGTTCGGCTCGGTGTTGACGATGCAAAACACCGCGCTGCTGCTCATCGCCGGCATCGCCTCGGTGTCGCTCCTCGCTTTGGCGCTGATCTGGCGGCCGCTGGTGCTCGAATGCGTCGATCCCGGATTTTTGCGCTCGGTCAGCCGCTCCGGCGGCTTAGCCCATGTCGCTTTTCTGGCGCTCACCGTGCTCAACCTGGTCGGCGGCTTTCTGGTGCTCGGCACGCTGCTCGCCGTTGGCCTCATGATGCTGCCGGCGTTTATTGCGCGCTTCTGGGCGCGCGACGTCACCGCCATGATCGCGGTCGCAATCGCCAGCGCCGCGATCTCAGGCTATGCCGGGCTTGTGCTGTCCTACGGAGCCCGCCTGCCCGCGGGCCCCGCCATCATCCTGATCGCGGGCGCCCTTTACTTATTGTCCGTAGCGGTCGGGCCCGTTGGCGGCTTGGTGTGGTTGATACTGCCGCGGCGCCATCTCGAGGCTTGATATCCGCCCATTCGTCATTCCGGGGCCGAGCGCAGCGAGGAACCCGGAATCCATAGTCACCGTCGTTTCAGAAACGGCACCGTAACGCCAGTCCTGCAGCTTCTGTGATTATGGATTCCGGGTTCGCGCCTTTGGCGCGCCCCGGAATGACGGTCCTCACTGCGGCTTGAGCAGCGCCACCAGCGGCGTTTTCTCGGCAACGTCGGTCGCGAGATTGCGGGCAAAGCCCGCGGCGTCGGCGAAATAATCCGCCGGCTGGAACGTGTTCTTGACCACGCGCTGGGCGGCATCGCTCTTGATGATGGCGATGCAGGCGGCTTCGAGCTTATGCGTGACGTCCGCCGGCATCCCGGCCGGACCGAACAGGCCGCCAAAACTCAGCGGCGCGACGTCAAAACCCTGTTCCTTGAATGTCGGCACGTCGGGCAGCGACGGATTGCGCGTCACCGCGAATAGTCCCGGCATCGAAAGCCCGCTGCCGGCGGCAGCAGTGAGCGGCACCGCCGAGAAATCGAGCTGGCCGGAGCGCGTATTCTGGATTTCCTCGGCCGGTCCTTTGAACGGCACGTCGTTGAACTCGACCTTGGCCTGCTCGGCCAATTGGATCATGGCGAGATGCGGGATAGTGGCGATGCCGGGGATGCCGACATTGAGCGCGCCCGGTTTCTGCTTCGCCGCCTCGACGATATCCTTCGCCGTTTTCAGCGGCGAGTTCGGCGGCACCACGATGACCTGGTCGTTCTTGAAGGTTTGGCAGATCGGCGTGAATGACTTCACCGTATAACCGGCATCCTTGTCGGTGAGCGGCTGCACGGTAACCGAATAGGTCGCTCCATGCATCAGCATGTAGCCATCGGGTTTAGCGCGGGCGACGTCGGCGGTGCCGAGCACACCGTTGGCGCCCGGCTTGTTGACGACGATGACCGGCTTACCGAACTGGGCCGATAGGCCATCGGCCAGCACGCGGCCCAAAATATCCGCGCTCGATCCGGGCGTCGCCGGCACGATGATCTGGACCACGCGCTCCGGATAGTTTTGCGCCGCCGCGCCGGTGGCGCTGGCAACGCCCAAAACCATGGCAGCGATGATCGCGACCTGCCGCATCGTGTCCTCCCTGTCTCGATTGCGAAAACGATAGCCCATGGCAGGCGCGGATCAAGGCGCCGGGCCAGGGTCAATCGTCGCGGGACCTAGGGTTTTCGCGTTGATGCAACCAGCCACGGATACCTATATAGAACAGGCCAACGGAGGGCTTAATGACCGACAAGATTCCCGTGACCGTGCTCACCGGCTATCTCGGCGCCGGCAAGACCACGCTCCTCAACCGCATCCTGTCCGAGCCGCACGGCAAGAAATACGCCGTCATCGTCAACGAATTCGGCGA
>JBAUYI010000359.1:0-1547 GCA_049584715.1 Xanthobacteraceae bacterium | reverse complement strand
GCTAGTGCCGTACCAGCCCGAGGTGGCGCTGGCAGCCAGACCGGCGCCGCCTCCGCCGGTGCAGATGTAGGTGGTGCCGTCGTGCACCGGGTAGATCGTCCCACCCGGCGGGACCTGGGCCTGCACGACGTTGTTTCGCATCGGGTAGATGCGCTCGTAGAGGTGGTTGTGCCCGTTGACGACCAGGTCGACGTCGAAGCGGTCGAAGATCGGCTGCCACACGTACCGGTCGCCGCCGTCCGAGCACGGCCCCCCGCTGCAGTACGGGCAGTGGTGGAAGAAGACGACAATGAAGTCGACGCCCGAGCGCGGATTGCGGTACTTGGTGAGCTGCTCGATCAGCCACCTTGTCTGCTGCCCGCCGGTGTAGCCGTTGTTGACGGTGTCGAGGGCGGATACGTCGCTGTCGTCGAGACCGATGATGGCCACGTTGCCGTAGGTGAAGCTCTGGACGACCTTCGAGCCTGAGCCGGCGGCGGCCCTGGTGGCGCCCAGGTGCGGGAAGCGGGTCAGAATCCCGGCGAAGCCATTGTCGGTGAGCGGCTCGACGTCGTGGTTGCCCATGCCCACCATCCACGGGATCGACTGGGCCGCGCTGGGACCGAGGAGGCCGAAGTAGCTGTCCCAGGCGCTCGGGGTGTAGGCCTGCGGGATGCCGATGCCCTTGTAGGTTCCGTCGTCCGCGGCATACGACAGGTCACCGGCCACGATGGTGAAGTCGGGATCGAAGGACGCGATGCTCTGCATGACCGGCTCGGAGCTGGTGGTGTAGGTGTCCTCGTCCCCGGTGGCGCAGAACCGGAAGTCCCGCACGCCGGCCTTGCCGGTCCGGAACGGGGTGTCGGGACCCCAGGTGATCCCGTCGTTGCTGACCGAGTAGTGATACGTGGTGTCGGGATCCAGCCTGCTCAGCGTGGCGTGCTGGTACGCGGTCAGGTCGGTGTTCCCCGCCGGGGCGTTCACCGGGGTCGGCACCAGGTCACTGGAGGCCTCCAGGACGCTGCCGTACTCCTTGGTCCGGCCCCAGCGCACCAGGGGTTTCGGCACGTTGGCTTTGGTCTCGTAGGCACCGGCCGACCAGGAAATGTGCATCTCCGTGGCCGGGTCGGAGCCGAAGGCGATCCACTGCGGACCGGCCGGGCTGCCCGCGGCCGAGGCGTCAGCGAACGACCGGCTCCACAGCACCGGCCCGGCCGCGGCGATCGCTCCCATGGCGGCGGCGCCCTTCAGCACGCCCCGGCGCGAGTAGCGCTTCTTGAGGTAGTCGTGCATGTCCTGCGCCGACATGTCCTTGACCAGGCGCTCAGGAATCTCTCCATAGGGGGTCTTCATGGCGCCACAGGCTAGAGAGGGATCGTTAACTGGATCGTGTCCGGGAACGAAGCTCAGCCGACACGAAAATTAACAACTCACCCGCCATTCCGGGTGGAATGGCTGGTTCGCCGATGACGCAGTCATAATCACTATGAGTAACGGTGATGGCTAGCCGTGGCCGGGCTAGCCTGCAGGAATCGTCAGCGCAGCGGCCGGCTGGACTAGCGCACCGG
>JBAUYI010000358.1:0-5680 GCA_049584715.1 Xanthobacteraceae bacterium | reverse complement strand
TTTCTGTTCGTGTTGATGGACTTGTCAAGGACGGCGCGAAGCGCCGCCGCCTCCGGCGGTCTACGATCCTTGACAAGTTCAACAACACGAACAATTGGCAGCCAAGCGATCAAGGCCGCCATCCGTTCAGCGGAAATCTATTGCTCGAACATCCCTTGATGCGGCGGTGCCGGCTCAATAAGGTCTCATAATCATGTCCCTCTCCACCCAATACGCCCCCGAACGCACGCGCCATCCGCAAGCCTTCGCCGGCGGCATCGCCTCGCTTGCCGACGACAAGCTCTACGCCCTGCAAAACCCCTTCGCCCTCGACGGCCGGGTCAGCTCTTATCCGGCGAGCGCGCGCGGCTTTGCGGTGGCGAACAGCTACCTCCTGACGCAGCCCGACGCCGCCATGCTGATCGACACCGGCTTCGGCAAGGACGAGCCGGTGATCCGGGGGCAGATCGAGACGCTGATCGCGCCGGGGCTGCCGCTGTCGATGTTCCCGCTGCGGCTCAACGAGTTCATGTCGATCAACAATGTCGAGAGCTTTGCCGGGCATTTCAACGTCGAGACCTGCTACACCTCCAATATCGACGCCGCGCTGTGGTTCGATTTCGGCGCCAAGGCCGAAGGCCGCGACATCCTCAAATCCATGAAGGTCACCGCGGTGACACGCGCCGACACCATCGAGCTCGGCAAAAACGGCCGCGCCATCGACGTGATGCAAGCGCCGATCAGGCTGATCGCCACGCGCTGGCTCTACGACCGTGCGACACGAACTTTGTTCTCATCCGATATGTTCACCCACGTCTGGCGCGACACCGCGACCGGGCCCTGGATCGTGACCGACGCCGACAACGATTCGACATCGCTGCGCGACGTGCGCTCGTTCATGCTCAACACGCGCTATTGGTGGCTGGAAGGCGCGCCGACCGACACCATCCGCCGCGGCATCGGCAACGTGTTCGACAAATACGACATCGAATGCATCGCGCCCGGCTATGGCTGCATCCTGCGTGGCCGCAACGTGGTGGCGCGGCACTACGCGATGCTCGATGAGTTTTTGAAAGCCTGCGACAAGAGCGTGGCGGTGTCGCGCTACGTCACCCGCGACGAGGAGCGCTGACCATGCTGGACAAGCCGCAGCTCAAAAGCATGCTCGACACGCCGGTGGCGCAGCGGATGCCGCGCGAGATCGCGCCCGGCGTGTTCTGGATCGGCGACTGCCTGGCGCAGCGCCACAAGGGCAAGAGCTATCACGGCTACAACGCCGCCTATCTGGTCGCCGGCACCGACGCCTCGATCCTGGTCGAGACCGGGCATCCCAAGGATTTTCCGGTCATCGAGCGCCACATGAACGAGCTGTTCGCCCGCGGCGTGGCGCCGCTTAAATATCTGTTCGTCACTCACCAGGAGACGCCGCATTGCGGCGGCCTCGGCCGTATCCTGAAAAACTTTCCCGATGCGCTGTTGGTCGGCGACGTCAGCGACTATCACCTCGCCTTCCCGCAATACGAACACCGCATGCGCTCCATGCAGGAGGGCGACGCGATCGATCTCGGCGGCCGCACCCTGATGGCGGTCGAGCCGGTGATCCGCGACCTACGCACCACCTGGTGGGGTTTCGACACCAAGGAGCGCGTGCTGTTTCCGGGCGACGGCTTTGCCTACAGCCACTACCACGAGGACGGCCATTGTGGCCTGCTCGCCGAGGAAGCGGTGTCGCTCGACCTGCCGGACGTGTCGTCGACCTTCGCCGACCTGGCGCTGTTCTGGACCAAATTCGCCGACATGAACGTCTATTGCGACCGGCTCGATCATTTGATCGCGCGGCTCGACGTCAGGATCATCGGCCCGACCCACGGCCTGCCGATCACCGATGTGAAGACCACGGTGCCGAAAGTGCAGGCCGGGCTGAAAGCCGCGGCGCTGATGCCGGAGTCGGGGACGAACGAGAAGGTGGCGGTGGCCGCCAGCTAAGGCGCGCAAACACATGCCCTCTCCCCTTGCGGGAGAGGGCTGCTCGGCGTTTCAACGACAAGGATGGGTGAGGGGTCGCGGCCCCGACCCCTCACCCAACGGAGCCAGTTGCGCGTCCGGCGCTGCCCTCTCCCGCAAGGGGAGAGGGCACAATAATGACGGCCGATTTATTTATCCCGCGCTCTTCTGCTCCCGCTCGACTGCCCAGCGATTATGCGGAAACGGCAGCCCGAGATTTTCGCGCAAGGTCTTGCCCTCGTATGCGGTGCGGAACAGGCGGCGGCGTTGCAGTTCAGGAATGAGCAGATCGACGATGTCTTCGAGCCCGCGCGGAAACGTCAGCGGCAAGATGTTGAAGCCGTCGGCCGCGCCGCCGCGGTACCATTGTTCGAGCGCGTCGGCGACTTCGGCCGCGGTGCCGATGACCACGCGGTGGCCGCGCTGGCCGTAGACGCGCTTGTAGAGCTGCCGGATGGTCAGGTTCTCGCGGCGCGCCAGTTCGACCATGACCTTGACGCGGCCTTTTTGCTCGACGTCGGGAGCCGGATCGGGTACCGGGCCGTCGAGCGGCAAGCGTGACATGTCGAAACCGAAATGCGACGACAAATCCTTGATCGCCAGTTCCGGCGACAGCAGCTCTTGCAGCCGCCCGTATTTGTCCTGCGCCTCGGCGCGGGTGTGGCCGATCACGGTCATCACGCCCGGCATCACCTTGATCGAATCGGGATGCCGGCCGTAAGCCGCGGCGCGGCGCTTGATGTCGGCGTAAAACGCCCGGCCCGCTTCAAAATCCTGCTGCACCGTGAAGGTGATCTCCGCCGTTTCGCCGGCGAGGTCGCGGCCGTCGTCGGACTGGCCGGCCTGCACGATCACCGGATGGCCCTGCGGCGAGCGATGCACGGTCAGCGGCCCGCGCACCGCGAAGTGCTTGCCCTTGTGATTGAGGAAATGCAGTTTTGCCGGATCGAAATAGATGCCGCTGGCTTTGTCGGCGATGACGGCGCCGTCTTCAAAACTGTCCCACAGCCCGAGCACCACTTTGGCGAATTCGCGGGCGCGGGCGTAGCGGTCGCCGTGATGCGGATGGCTCTCGCGGCCGAAATTGTAAGCCTCGGCGACGGCGAGCGACGTCACCAGGTTCCAGCCGGCGCGCCCGCCGCTGATCTGGTCGAGCGACGCAAAGAACCGCGCCACGTGGAACGGCTCGAAATAAGTCGTGGTCGCCGTCGCCACGAGCCCTATGCGCTCGGTGACGGCAGCCAGCGCGCCCAACAGCGTGATCGGCTCGAGCCGCGACGCCTGCGTGGTGCGCGTCCACGTCTCGACGTCGTCGGGGCCGAAGGTGGCGTTGGTATCGGCCATGAACAACAAATCGAACTTGCCGCGTTCGGCAAGCCGCGCAATGTCGACATAATGTTTGAGCGTCTGCCTGCCGTGCGGATCGACGTCGGGATCGCGCCAGGCGGCGACATGGTGGCCGGTGCCTTCGACGAACAAGCCGAGCTTCATCATGGGAGCACCCGTGGTGCCGCATCGTAGCCCGGGTTGAGCGATTGCGAAACCCGGGAACGGCATTTCGGCCGGGCATTCTCTCCCGGATTTCGCTACGCTCAATCCGGGCTCAGCCCCGCAAAGGAAACATCATGCCCGACAAAAAACTCACCGGCCGGATCGCGGCCGAGCGCATCCGGATGCAATCGACGCCGAAGCCGCCGGCGGGCGCGGTCGAGCGGTACCTCGCACTCGGCGAATGCACCAGCCTGATCTCCGACGTGATGGACGAGCTCGGCGTGCCTGAAGGCGTGATCGGCGCCACCACGCTCAAGCCGACCTTGCCCGGCAAACTGATCGTCGGCCCGGCGCTCACCGTGCGCAACATCCGCCAGCGCTCCGATCCCCTGGCCGCAAAAAACCACGTCAACCGCATGGCCGAGTTCGAGGCGCACAATCTCGCCGAAGACGGCGACGTGCTGGTGATCTCCGGCGTCGGAGGAATGTCCAATATGGGCGGCATCTCGTCCTACACCGGCCAGCGCCAAGGCGAGCGCGGCGCCATCGTCATGGGCGGCGTGCGCGACGTGCGGCATTCGCGTTCGATCGGCTATCCGATCTGGGCCAGCGAGATCACGCCGGCGACCGGCAAATGGCGGCTCGAAACCGTCGAGATCAACGGCGAGATCCAGATGGGCGAGGTGCGGGTGAATCCCGGCGATCTCGTCGTCGCCGACGACACCGGCGTCTGCTTCATCCCGCGTGCCGACATTTTGCGGGTACTGGAGCTGTGCGAGAAGAAGAAGAAAGACGAGGACGCGCGCATCGAGGCGATCACGCAGGGCGTGCCGGTACCGGTGTTTTATGGCAAGGGGTGACAGTAGCCCGGGTTGAGCGCAGCCAAACCCGAGGGCGGCATTTCAGTCGGATGCGCTGGCCCCGGATTTCGCGGAGCCTGTCATCGGGCCGGCCACTTCGGGCCGGACCCGTTGGCTCAATCCGGGCTACATTTTATCCGAGCTTGATGCCGGCGAACTTGATCACCTTGCTCCACTTCGCGTTTTCGTCGGCGATCAGCTTGCGGTATTCGGCGGGGCTCATGGCCATCGGGATGCTGCCGAGCTCGACGAGATGGCTTTTCACTGCATCGTCGTTCAGTCCGGCTTTGATCGCGGCATTGAGCTTGTCGATGATCTCGCCCGGCGTATCGCGCGGGCCGCCGATGCCCAAACCGCCGGTGACTTCGTAGCCCGGCACGGTCTCGCCTACGGTCGGCACGCCGGGCAGCGAATCGATGCGCTTCGGCGTTGTCACCGCGAGCGCTCGGAGGTTGCCGGCCTTGATCTGGCCCAGGCAGGAAATGATCGGATTGAATATGACGTGGGCGCGGCCGGCGAGCAGATCGGCCTGGGCCTCCAGTTCGCTGTGGTACGGCACATGGAACAGGTCGACGCCGGTCATCATCTTGAACAACTCGCCGGAAATATGGGTGAGGTTGCCGGTGCCGTTCGAGCCCATGTTGACCTTGCCCGGATTGGCCTTGGCATAAGCGATGAACTCGGCGACGGTCTGCGCCGGGAACGACGCCGCCACCACCATGACGAACGGCGTCGCGCCGATATAGCCGACCGGCGCGATATCGCGGATGAAGTCGAAATTGAGATTGTCATGCAGCAGGTTGCCGAGCGTGTTCGGCGTCGCGATCTCGAGCAGCGTGTAGCCGTCCGGCGCGGCGCGGACCACGGCCTCGGTCGAGAGATTGGTGCCGGCGCCGGGCTTGTTCTCGGTGACGAACTGCTGGCCGAGCCGGTCCGACAGCGATTGCGCGATCAGGCGCGCGGCAATGTCGGGCGCGCTGCCCGCTGCGTAGCCGACGATGAGGCGCACCGGTCGCGTCGGATAATCCAGCGCCGACGCGGCGCGCGGCAGGATCGGCACGGCGGCAGCGGCCGCTGCCAGTTGCAGAATGCGGCGGCGATGCAGCTTCATGGCGGGACCCCTCGATGCGGTTGGACGTTCTTTTGGCTCGTACTTGGTGGTTGGTGAGGATTGTAACGGCAATAGCGGCACTCGGCGAGGCGGTGGCAGCGTACTCTGACGGGCGGCGTGCGCGTCAACACCGGCGACCTCGTCGTCGCCGACAACACGAGGACGCGCGTATCGAGGCGACCGCACAGGGCATGTCGGTGCCAGTGTTTTATGGTAAGGGGTGACTAGGCAGAAA
>JBAUYI010000357.1:0-2765 GCA_049584715.1 Xanthobacteraceae bacterium | reverse complement strand
AGCACGGCTCCGTCGGCTTGACGCGCGATCCTGCCGGTTTCCAGCGTTAGGTTGCGGCCACCCCAGTCAAGTTGGACACGGTGTATATCGAACATTGCGATTGTCTTTCATGGTTTTCGGGCCGACGCGAAAGCCATGAGCAAGACGGCGAGAGGCTGTCGTTCGCAAAGCCTTTGCGAATCGAAACAGCATCCGGCGATCCTGCCATGGCCATCGGGCCTTCCAGTGATGCGGACGGGCATCGGCCCGTCGCTTTCAAATCGGCAGCCCTTGGCTGCCGGGCAAACGGCGGAAGCGTTTTGCGATCCGCCACGAAACGCGCGAGTTCTCCCGCGCGCAAACTTTTCAGCGGCGAATACCCAGCCGCTCAATCAACTCCTTGTAACGCCCCTCATTGGTACGCCGCAGATAGTCGAGAATCTGGCGCCGCTGCGACACGAGCTTGAGCAAGCCCCGCCGCGAGTGGTTGTCCTTGATGTGCGACTTGAAGTGATCTTGCAGGTTGTTGATCCGCTCCGAAAGCAGCGCAACCTGGACTTCGGGCGAACCGGTGTCATTGGACTTCACGGCGTAAGTCTTAATGACTTCCGCCTTACGCGCGGTCGTAATCGACATCGTCACTAACCTCTTCTTCTTACGGCGCGACCTGTCACGCCGGTTAAATTAAATACGCGTCGGGGAATGATTTCACCGCGATCAACCTCGGCAATGGCCACGAGTTGGCCGCTCGAAGCGACCTGGACCATACCGCGGAAGATGGTGGCATCCCGTCCGCGCAACAAGACGGCTTGGCCTCTTGCGAGCCTTGCCGCGTCTGCCGGGCTTACGGCCAGCGCCGGGATGTCGTCCAGCGCGGTCTCAATCGGCAGGAGCACGTCAGCGAGGTGTCCCTCGCCAGCGGCTGCTCTATGGCACAAAGATTCCAGGGGTTCCAGCGAAATCATGTCGATTTCGCCGAACGGCCCGACCCGGCCGCGGCGCAGCGCCGAGACGTGGCCGAATACGCCCAGCAGGCGGCCAAGATCGCGCGCCAGGGAGCGGACATAGGTGCCTTTGCCGCATTCGGCCGAAAACATGGCATGATCGGGATCGGGCGTTTGGACGAGTTCCAGCCGGTAAATCGTCACGGACCGCGGCGCGAGCTCGACGGTCTCGCCATCGCGCGCCAGGTCGTAGGCCCGCTCGCCGTCGATTTTGACCGCCGAAAAGCGCGGCGGCACCTGCTCGATTGTGCCGGTGAAGCGGGGCAGTTCGGCCCTGATCGCCGCCGCATCGGGCCGGCTATCGCTGGTCGCAACGACCCGGCCTTCGGCATCGTCGGTGTCGCGTTCCTCGCCCCAGCGCACGGTAAACAGATAGGTTTTGCGGCTATCGACCACGAACGGCACTGTCTTGGTCGCTTCCCCGAGCGCGATCGGCAGGCATCCCGACGCCAGCGGATCGAGCGTGCCGGCGTGCCCGGCGCGCTTGGCCGAAAACAGGCGTTTGATCACCGCCACAGCGTGCGTCGAGGTCATGCCGATCGGCTTGTCGAGCACGATCCAGCCATGCACGTCGCGCTTTTTGAATTTTTGCTGCTTCGGCCCTTGTTGGGGCGGCTCGCTGCCGTCTTGCGGCGGCGAATCAGGGAGCGGAATGAACGTCTGGCCGGACATTATTCGTCCTTTTCGCCGTCAAGGTCGCGTTGGACTGCGGATGTTCGCAAAAGCTTCTCGATCCGTTCTGCTTCGTCGAATCGCTCGTCGGCGCGGAATCGGATTTCAGGTGCGAATTTTAGGTTAACGCGCCGCGCGATCTCGCCGCGCACGTAGCGCTTGTTGCGATCCAGCGCGGCGATCACCGCTTCGACGTCGCGGCCGCCGAGCGGCATCACGTAGATCGTCGCCAGCCGCAAATCGGGGCTCATGCGGACTTCGGGCACCGTGATCAGGTGCGCTTGGATCACCGGGTCATGGATGTCGCCGCGCGTGAGCATGTCGGCGAGCTCGTGGCGGATCAGTTCGCCGACGCGAAGCTGGCGCTGCGAGCCGCCGCCTGCCTGATCGTTACGTTGATGACGTGGCATTGTCTTTCTATTTCGTCGTGAAGCCGGGCTTGAACCGCGCGTTCACATCTTGAAATGGTGTTTGCAATCGAAACGTGGGCGGCCGAAATAAATTCGGCCACGACGGTCACAGCGTCCGCTGCACGCTCTCCACGCGGTAACACTCGATGATGTCGCCGGCTTTCATGTCCTGATAGTTTTCGAATGCCATGCCGCATTCCTGGCCGGCGACGACCTCGCGGGCGTCATCCTTGAAGCGCTTGAGCTGCGACAGCTTGCCCTGATGCACGACCACGCTGTCGCGGATCAGCCGGACATTGGCGCCACGCTCGACGGTGCCGTCGGTGACGCGGCAGCCGGCGACAGTGCCGACCTTCGAGACCTTGAAGATTTCGAGAATGACGGCGTTGCCGAGCATGGTCTCGCGCAGCGTCGGCGGCAAGAGGCCCGACATCGCCTTCTTCACGTCGTCGACCAGGGCGTAGATGATGTCGTAGTAGCGGATTTCGATGCCGGCTTGTTCGGCGGCTTCGCGGGCTTCCTTGTGGGCGCGAACGTTGAAGCCGATCACGGCGGCGCCCGAGGCTTCCGCCAGCGTGATGTCGGATTCGGTAATGCCGCCGACTCCGGAAAAGATCACGCGTGCGAGCACTTCTTCGGTGGACATTTTGTCCAGCGCGCCGACGATGGCTTCGATCGAGCCCTGGACGTCGCCCTTGAT
>JBAUYI010000356.1:0-4182 GCA_049584715.1 Xanthobacteraceae bacterium | reverse complement strand
TCCAGTTGTTGTTACCGCGCAGTGTATTGATCTCGCCGTTATGGGCGATCATGCGGTAGGGATGCGCCAGCGACCAGGCCGGGAAGGTGTTGGTGGAGAAGCGCTGGTGAATGAGCGCCAGCGCGCTGGCGAAATCCGGGTCGTGCAGGTCGGGATAATAAGTGCCGAGCTGGTCGGCCAGGAACATGCCCTTGTAGATCACGGTGCGGCACGAGATCGACACCGGATAATAGTGCGAGGTGCTGCGCTCGCGCTTGCCGTAGAGCGTGCTGGAGATGGTCTTGCGCAGAATGTAGAGCCGGCGCTCGAACTCGTCTTCCGACGTGACCTTCGGATTGCGGGCGAGGAACACCTGCTTGTGGAACGGTTCGGTTGGCTTCACCGAGACGCCCAAGGTCGAATTGTCGGTCGGCACGTCGCGCCAGCCGATGATGGTCATGCCCTCCTGCGCGGCAATGGCCGCATAGGTGTCCATGATCTCCGCCCGCCACGCCGCGTCGTGCGGCAGGAACAGCGCGCCGACAGCGTAGTGCCCGGGCTCAGGCAGCGTGAAGCCGAGCTCGGCCGCCTTCTTGGCGAAGAACTTGTGCGGCGTCTGCACCAGAATGCCGGCGCCGTCGCCCGCGCGCGGATCGGCGCCGACCGCGCCGCGATGTTCGAGATTGACCAGGATGGTCAGCGCGTCTGCGACGATCTTGTGCGATTTGCGGCCCTTGATGTCGGCAATAAATCCGACCCCGCAGGAAGCCTTTTCCTGTGCCGGATCAAACAGGCCGAAACCTGACGCGCTCATGTCCTCGCACTCCCGGCCGGGCCCCGCATGCTGTGCAGCGGCGCCGGCGCAATCCACCCTGCACAGGCTCACATTCCCTGCGCGCACGGGCGATCAACTCATTCTGGAGGCAACCTTCGTGCCGCTCAAAGGCCTGTGGCTGCTTTTTCGCCGCCGTTCGACGCGCCCTTGCCTTACCGGCGGCTGACCCCCGCGCTCCCCCTCCTGACCTTCCCCCGCTTGAGGGGCGAGGAGGGAGGAATGGCCGCGCGCAATGCGGGTCACCAATTGGGACAGCAATGCTGTCCTATGAGGAACATGGCAAATTCCCGGCGACAACACAAGGGCAGAGCCCTCGCGCGCGCGACGAAAAGGTCACGACTGCACCGATCCGACGCGAATTCTTGGCCACATTCCGCCTTCCGAGTGGATCATGGGAAGGCAACCAGCGCAATGGTCGATGGCGCGGTGTCGTCTCACGTGTTGATGTAGAACGTGACCGTTTGGGCGATATAATTACCGGACACTTGTGCGAGCAGGTAATACTGGCCCTTCTCCAGGCCCGGAATCGGAATCTCGGCCGAGCCGTCACCCCCTGCGGCCAGGGCGCCGCTCGGAACGGCTGTCTGTGCTCCGGAGACTTGGTCGATAAACGCGAGGTTGGCAGCTGCGGGCATATCCACGTAGGTCACGCTGACGCTTTGCGGAGTTTGGCTGACATAATTGAGGGCAGGCATCGGTGGGTTCCTCTGTCACAATTTCGGTTTGACTGGAATGCGGGGTGTTGAGACGGTTTAAGGTAAGAGTCGACCTTGGCGTTTGTTCCAGCTGGTGTGCGCTCGCTCTTTACCACTTATCCGTAATCGGTGTCAGACGTGAATTTCGCCAGCGACAATACGGCCCCGGTGGCGCCTGCCATTCTCGACGCCATCGTCAAGGCCAATGCGGGCTTTGCGCTGGGCTACGGCAATGACGATTGGACCGCCGCCGTCGAGCGCCGGCTGGCGGAGGTTTTTGAGCGCGAGGTGGCGGTGTTCCTGGTGCCGACCGGGACGGCGGCCAATGCGCTGGCGCTGGCGCAAGTCACGCCGCCGTGGGGCGTCGTGTTCTGCCACGCGCAATCCCATGTCGCCACCGACGAATGCGGCGCGCCTGAGTTTTTCGGCGGCGGGCTGAAGCTTGCCGGCCTTGCCGGCGACGACGGCAAGATCGCGCCGGAAACATTGGCGGCGTCGCTCGCCGGCTATGGCGGCCACAGCCCGCACCAGATGGTCGCCGCGGCGCTGTCGCTCACCCAAGCGAGCGAGGCCGGCACCATCTATCGCACCGACGAAATCGCGCGTTTGAGCGAGATCGCGCATGCCCGTTCGCTCGCCGTGCACATGGACGGCGCGCGTTTCGCCAATGCCCTGGTGCGGCTCAACACCACGCCGGCGCAAATGACCTGGCAATCCGGCATCGACGTGCTGTCGTTCGGCGCCACCAAGGGCGGCGCGCTGGCGGCGGAGGCGGTGGTGGTGTTCGATCCGGCCCGCGCCGCGTTCATGGGCGAACGGCGCAAGCGCGCCGGGCATCTGTTGTCGAAACACCGCTTCATCGCCGCGCAAATGGCGGCTTACCTCGCTGGCGACTGCTGGCTCGAGCTGGCGCGCCACGCCAATGCCATGGCCGACCGGCTGGCCCAGGGGCTCAAATCCGTCGGCCTTGCGCCGGTCTGGCCGGTCGAGGCCAATCTCATTTTCGTCGTCCTGCCGCGTGCTCTCGATGCCAAACTCAAGGCCGCCGGTGCTGACTATTACGTGCGTCCGGGCCAAAACCTCGATCTTGGCACCGACCGGGTTTTGGCGCGTCTGGTGACCTCGTTTGCCACGCAGGAAGCCGAAATCGAACGCTTCGTGAACTTGTGCAAAAAGTTTTGAGTTGCGCCAAAGCGCCGCCCTATTTCCCATTCACGTTTTGACGGCGAACGGGCAGAATGCAGGGCAGGGGAGGCGTTGCGTGGGTAGAGCGTTCAGTGCCGGCGTCCTGTTCGTAGCGTGCCTGTTCGCGGCTGCGCCCGGCCGCGCCCAAGTAACGGCCCAAGTAATAGCCCAAGTAATAGCCCAAGTTCCAGCCCAAGCTTCAGCGCCGCCGCCCGCCGCGCCGCCCGTGACCCAGCCGGTGACCGGCTTCGTGTCGTCCTATGAGATCGCCAGGATCGCGCGCTCGGCCGGCTTCGATCCGTTGGCGCCGCCGTTGCGCGAAGGCACCATCTATGTGCTGCGCGCCACCGATTACCGCGGCATTCTCATGCGCGTGGTGATCGACGCCCATAGCGGCGCCATCCGCGACGCCAATCGCATCGTGCCCGGCCCGGGGCGCTACGGTCAGTTCTATGGTGCGCCGGCGCTCTACGATCCGGCGGACCTCGATGCGCCGGCCATGGTGCCGAGCACGGTCGAGATGGAACCGGCGCCGGTGCGGCCGTTGACGCCGCATGTCGCGACGCGCTCCGCGCTACCGGAAATTCCGCCGCTGCCGCGCCCGCGGCCGGCGGCGTTGGCGTCGCGCAAGCCGCTCGACGACGCCAATGCCAAAGCGCAGCCGATCGCCGAGCCAAAGAGCGTGACGCCGCCCGCTGCCAAGCCGCAGATCAGTTCCGAGGCGAGCACCACGGCGCCTCCGGCGTCGGGGGCGTCGGCCGCACCGAGCACGCCCGGCGCGTCGAAAAAATCTCCCGCCATAGTTGAGCCGTTGAACGATTGATTGAAACGGCTGATTGCTTGTCGAATCGCGCCGGCGCGTAGCAGTATCCGCGCGCGCAAAAAAACTGCCGAATAATAAGACCTCAAAGGGGGCGCCATGCCGCCGGACGCTGTTCGATTCGATGCAGCCGATCTGGCGCGGCAAATCGAAAGTTTGAGCCAATACGAGCTCGATACGCTGTCCTTCGGCGTCATCCTCATCGACCGCGACGGCACCATCGTGTTCTACAGCCAGACCGAAGCGCAGAAATCCGGCTACGGCGAGATTCCGATCGGGCGCAACATGTTCGAGATATCGCCGTGCATGGCCAACAACGATTTCCATGGCCGCATCAAGCGCGCCATGGACGAGGGCCCGGTCGATCTCGAATTCGGCTGGGCCGGCGATTTCGCCGACCCGACGCGCGACCTGCGGCTGCGCGTCATCTCGTCGAGCAATAACGGTATTTGGATTTTCGTCGAGCGCGATGGCGCCGGTGATGGGGCCGCTGCCTAATTCATAGCTGAAAATGAGCACGGCCTAGAAAGCGATCAAGGCCGCACTCCGGCAAGTCCGATGGGCCTCGCGACGCAAACGCGGCGAAATCGCCAAGCCTCACGCCGCCTGCAACAGCGTCTGCACCTTCGGCCACGGATCGGGCGCCAGGTTCTTGAACGGCGCCCAGT
>JBAUYI010000355.1:0-5509 GCA_049584715.1 Xanthobacteraceae bacterium | reverse complement strand
CTCATCCATGTCGACGTCGATCCGGCCGAGCTCGGCCGCAATTATCCGCCGGACCTTGGCATCCTCGCCGATGCGCGCACCTTCCTGCGCCAGCTTCTTGCCGAGATCGATCGCCGCGGCGCCAAAGCCAGCACCAAGGAATGGCTCGCCGACATCGCCAAATGGCGCGCCGAATGGGAAACATTCGTTCGGCCGAATTTCGATATCCATGCCTCGCCGATGCGGCCCGAGCGCGTGGTCGCCGATTGTCAGGCGGTGCTGCCGCCCGACGGCATCATCTGCTGCGACGTCGGCGTCAGCCACAATTGGTACATGCAGTTCTGGAACGCGCGAAAGCCGCAATGCATGCTCAATTCCTGGGGTTTTTCCGGCATGGGTTTCGGCGCCTCAGGCGCGCTCGGCGCAAAATTGGCTGCACCGGATCGGCCGGTGGTCGCGGTCACCGGCGACGGCTGCTTCACCATGGTGCCGCATGTGCTGTGCACCGCGGTCGAATACGACATTCCGGTGGTGTGGGTGATCTGGAACAATTTCGGCTGGGTCTCGATCCGCGACATCCAGCTCGGCATGTTCGGCGGCCGCGAATACGGCACCATGTTCCACCAAGGCGCCAACAAAAAACCGTTCAATCCGGATTTCGCCGCCTGGGCGAGAGCCGCCGGGGTCGAAGCGCTCACGGTGACCAAATCGGAGGATTTTCGCGGCGCGCTGGAGCACGCCATCAAAGCCAACAAGCCGTTCCTGCTCGACGTGCATGTCGACGCCGAAGTGCGGCCGCCGTCTACGGGAGCATGGGAATTGCCGCCGACGCCCCACAAGGAGCCGGTGTTCGGCCAGCGTTTCATTCCCGATGCGGCACCGGTGAAGTGAGGCTTATAGACCGTCCTGCTCGAACGCGGCCTTCAACAGCCCCATCTGCCGCTCGACCGGATTGCCGACCGCCATCTTCATCGGCTGCGGCGCGTGCATGGTGGCGTCGAGGCGGCGCACTTCGGCCTGCAGCTTGACGGAGCGGGCGATCAGCTCGCGGAGCTTTTCCGGCAACAGCGCGATCGATTTCGCGTCGCCCGGATCGCACGCAGCGAGCCGCACCTTGCTCTTTTCCTTGCTGGCCTGGGCGAGCGTCATCTCGCCTTCCTTGACCGCGCGGTGCAGCAACAGCCACGAGGCGAGTTGCATCAGCCGCGTGGTGAGCCGCATGCTCTCGGTGGCGTAAACCAGCGCGGCGCTGCGTTCGAGTTTCTTGGATTCCGTCCGGCCCGCGCCGTCGAGATAGCTCGCCGTCTCCTCGACCAGCGCCATCCCGTCGCGAAACAGGGTGGCGAAGACTTGCGAATTGGCCAGCCGCTCACTGAAGGAGACCGCATTGGCCTCGATCGAACGCTTCTCGGACATTGGTACGCCTCACACCGGCGGGCAGCATCGCTCGTGGCGGGCTTCGAGTCCAGCGGGGTCGCCGGCAAAGCTTCCGACATAGTTGCCGCGGTGCCGCGCCGAATGCCTGGATAGCGCAAATGCATAAAAAAAGAGCCGCCGTTGCCGGCGGCTCAAGGTGATAACAGGGAGGCGTCAAACAGAGTGGACAGGAGCCACTCGATGTCCAGAAGATGGACAATATCTGTAATGAACGAGAAAGCTTAACGAAAGGTTAAGGAATCGCAGAAACTTGCCGAATCTTTCTACAGCTTAATATGAGGTGTGTGGCCGGCCGTCGTTAACCAAATCAGTTGTGCTTGAAATACGCAGGTCAGCGCCGTTAACCAAATTTCGAAAGCTTATTTTTTGAAGAACATATCAGCCGCCGATTTGGAAGCGTTCTTGCGCTTCATCTCCGCTTCAAGGCGCGCGATCTCGTCCTTGAGCAGCGCAACGCGCTCGGCGAGCTCGCCCACCGAGAGCAGCGCCAATTCCTGCCCGATGTCGTGGGTGATCTTCTTCTTCGGCAGATCGTCCGGATCGATCGCAGGCATCGTAGCCGCTCCTTGCATGCGCAAATTTTAATGGCGCCGTCCGCGCTTGTCACACGTGCCGACACCTCATCATGCGGCAGAATAGCCGGCGCGATCGGCCTGACCCTTTGAAAGTAAACGGCAATATCCTTGCCCTGAGCCTTGGCAAGGGCTACTAAGGCCTTATGGCAAAGGGGTTTTGGGTGCCCGGGAAGCCAGCGGCCGCGATTTCGGCGCAAAGCCGGTTCGCTATCGTTTCGGGGGACTTGTGATCGTCGTGGCGCGATCGGCGCCGGCCGCCGGCTTCGGAGGGCGACTGTTGGCATTTCTGCGTGCCGCAAGGTTTTGCGCCTGCGGTTCCCTTGTCGCTTTGGCGATCATGGCCGGCGTCCCCGCCGCGCACGCGGTCGAGGCGGTCAACGTGCGCACCGATGCGGCGGCCATCGATCTCACCGACGCCGTCGATCTGCAGCATACCGAAGGCGATCGCATCCAGGTTTCGACCGCGCCCGGCGCCGACGCCATCGTGCGGCGTATCGAGGTGCGCGCCCGCGAAGCCGGCAAGAACTGGGCGGTGTTCGCGCTCGCCAATAACGGCGACGAGCAGATCGACCGCCTCATCGTGGCGCCGCATTACCGCATGGTCGGCTCCGGATTGATCTGGCCCGACCTGGGCCGCTCGCGCATCGTCTACATCACGCCGTCGTCGGGCGATCCGCCGGAGCGGCAGGACAGCGCCGATGCCGACGTGTTCCGCGTCACGCTCGATCCCGGCACCGTGATCACCTTCGTCGCCGAATTGCGCACGCCGAACATACCGCAGCTCTATCTGTGGGAGCCCGACGCCTATAAGGACAAGGTCAATTCGCTGACGCTCTACCAGGGCATCGTCATCGGCATTGCCGGCTTGCTGGCGCTGTTCCTCACCATTCTGTTCGTCGTCAAGGGCAGCGTGATGTTCCCGGCCGCGGCTGCGCTCGGCTGGGCGGTGCTGGTCTATATCGGCATCGACTTCGGGTTCTGGAACAAGGTGTTCGACATGTCGGCCGGCGCCGAGCGCATCTGGCGCGCGTCGGGCGAAGCGATCTTGGCGGCGACGCTGTTGGTGTTTTTGTTCGCCTATCTCAACCTCAACCGCTGGCACGTGCGTTACGCCCACATCACCGTCGGCTGGCTCGCCTTCCTCGGCGCGCTGGTCGGCATCGCGCTGTTCTCGCCCGATATCGCGTCCGGCATCGCCCGCATCTCGCTGTTTCTGGTCGCCGTGTTCGGCTTCATTCTGGTCGTCTATCTCTCCACCCACGGCTACGACCGCGCGGTGATGCTGATCCCGACCTGGCTCTTGCTGGTCGTCTGGGTGGTCGGCGCCGCGCTGACCGTCCTGGGCTTTGTCACCAACGATATCGTCGGCCCGGCGCTGCTCGGCGGCCTCGTCCTCATCGTCATGCTGATCGGCTTTACGGTGATGCAGCACGCCTTCGCTGGCGGCATCACCCAAGGCATCGTCTCCGACGTCGAGCGCCGCGCGCTGGCGCTGACCGGCGCCGGCGACATGATCTGGGATTGGGACGTCGCCGCCGACAAGGTTTTTACCAGCCCGGAGACCGAAACCGCGCTCGCCCTCAAAGTGGGCACGCTCGAAGGCTCCGCGGCGAAGTGGCTCGACGTGCTGCACCCGCTCGATCGCGACCGCTTCCGCGCCACGCTCGACAACGTGCTCGAACAACGGCGCGGCCGGGTCACCCAGGATTTCCGGCTGCGCACGGCGGATGGCCATTATCTGTGGTTCGCGCTGCGGGCGCGGCCGGTGGTCGGCTCCGACGGCGAAGTGATCCGGCTGGTCGGCACGCTGACCGATGTCACCGAAGCCAAAACCGCCGAGGAGCGGCTCCTGCACGACGCCGTGCACGACAATCTCACGGGGCTGCCGAACCGCGAATTGTTCCTCGACCGGCTCGACGCCGTGCTCAGCTTCGCCAAGACCGATAGCGCGCTCAAGCCGACCGTGATGGTGATCGACCTCGACCGCTTCAAGCAGGTCAACGATTCCGTCGGCATGGCGGTCGGCGACTCGATCCTGCTCACCTTGGCGCGACGGCTCAGCCGCGTGATCAAGCCGCAGGACACACTGGCGCGGCTTTCCGGCGATCAGTTCGCGCTGATTTTATTGTCGGAGACCGGCGCCGAAAAGGTCACCGCCGTGGCGCAAACCGTCCGGCGCACCTTGCGCGCGCCGATCACCTTCAACGACCGCGAGATTTTCGTCACCGGCTCGATCGGCATGACGCTCGGCGACAACGAACCGCAACGCGGCGAGGAAGTGCTCAAGGACGCCGAGCTGGCGATGTATCACGCCAAGCGCGGCGGCGGCGACCGCATCGAGGTGTTCAAGCCGGCGATGCGGGCGCGCAAGACCGATCGGCTGACGCTGGAATCCGACCTGCGCCGCGCCATCGAACGCGAAGAGATTGCCATCCTCTACCAGCCGATCGTGCGGCTCGACGACCGCGGCGTCGCCGGCTTCGAGGCGCTGGCGCGCTGGAACCATCCGAAATTGGGCCGCATGTCGCCCGCCGAATTCATCACCATCGCCGAAGAGACCGGGCTGATCGTCGAGCTTGGGCTGTTCGTGCTGGAGCGGGCCGCCAAGCAGCTCAGCACCTGGCAGCGCAGCTTGCGGCAGCGCAATCCGTTGTTCGTCAGCGTCAACGTCTCGTCGCGCCAATTGCTGCGCCATGATCTGATCCAGGATCTGCGCTCGGTGCTGACGCGTTCGGCGGTGGCGCGCGGCACGCTCAAGCTCGAGCTCACCGAATCCGTGGTGATGGAAAATCCGGAACATGCCGCCCAGATGCTACAGCGGATTCGCGAGCTTGGCGCGGGGCTGGCGCTCGACGATTTCGGCACCGGCTATTCCTCGCTGTCCTATCTGCAGCGATTCCCGTTCGACACCATCAAGATCGACCAATCGTTCGTGCGCACCACGGCCAAAGGCACGCGCCCGGTGATCCTGCGCTCGATCGTGTCGCTGGCCCACGATCTCGGCATGGACGTGGTGGCGGAAGGCGCCGAGACCGATTCCGACGCGGTCGAGCTGTCACAACTCGGCTGCGAATACGCGCAAGGTTTTCTGTTCGGCGCGCCGATGACCGCGGAGAAAGCGCGCGAGCTGTTGCCGGACCCGGGCATCAGGCATCAGGAAACAGGCATCAAGAAAGTGCCGGCAGATTCTTGATACCTGATCCCTGATTACTGATCCCTGTCACGCGTGCCCGGCCTCGCTCGACAGCATGCCGAGATCGATGCCGATCTTCTTCAAGGCCTTGTCGTATTTGCCGCCGACGTCGGGGCCGAAGACCAGCTCCGAATCCGCCGTGCAGTGCAGCCAGCCGTTGCCCTGGATCTCGGTCTCGAGCTGGCCCGGCGCCCAGCCGGCATAGCCGAGCGCGAGGATCGCGCTCGACGGGCCGTCGCCGCGCGCGATCGCCTTGAGGATGTCGATGGTGGCGGTGAGGCAGATGCCCTCGGCGATCGGCAGCGTCGAGTTCTCGATGAAGAAG
>JBAUYI010000354.1:0-8812 GCA_049584715.1 Xanthobacteraceae bacterium | reverse complement strand
CTGCAAATCATCAGCGGCTCGCCGGGCGACCTGCAACCGGCCTTCGGCAAGATGTTGGCCCACGCCGCCCGCATTTGCGATGCCAAATACGGCAATGTGTTTCGGCTCGACGGCGACACGCTGCACTTGGTGGCGTCGCACAACACGCCGGCCGCTCTGATCGAGGCCCGCCGCCGCGTCCGTCTCAATCCAAAACTTCCGTTCGGCCGCATGGTCGCGACCAAAGCGGCGGTCCAGGTCGCCGATATCATGGCGGAAGAAGCCTATACGGTGCAGCGCGATCCGCGCCTCGTGGCGCCGGTCGAAATCGGCGGCGCGCGTACGGTGCTGGTGGTGCCGCTGTTGAAGGAAGGCGAAGTGATCGGCGCGTTCAGTCTTTACCGCCAGGAAGTCCGCCCCTTTACCGACAAGCAGATCGAGCTATTGTCGAGCTTCGCCGCCCAGGCCGCAATCGCGGTGGAAAATACCCGGCTGCTCAACGAATTGCGCCAGCGCACCGACGAGCTCGGCCGTTCGATCGCCGAATTGCAGCGCGAGCGCAACAACAAGCTCATGAACATGGAGGCGATGGCGGCTTCGATCGGCCACGAGGTGCGCCAACCGCTGGCCGGCATAGCCTCGAACGGCGGCGCGGCGCTGCGTTTTCTCGGCCACGCGCCGCCGAACCTCGACGAGACCCGATCGGCGCTGAACCGGATGATCAGCGACGCCCACCGCGCCAGCCAGGTGTTCGACAATATCCGCGCCTTGTTCGGCAAGGCCAACCAGGCCCACGAGCCGATCGATGTAAATGCGCTGGCTGTTGCCGTCCTCGACGCGCTCAGCGAGGAGCTGAAGCTTCACAATATTACGACGCGGGCCGAGCTTAAGGCCGGATTGCCGTTGGTCATGGGCCACAGCGGTCAACTGCAGCAGGTTTTCATCAATCTGATTCGCAACGCCATCGAGGCCATGGACTCTTTCAAGGACAGTCGCCGCCTCTTGCAACTGCGGTCCGCGCGCGACGGCGACCGCACGATTGTCGTCGAGGTGGAGGATTGCGGCCCGGGAATCGATCCCGGGCGGTTGGCCAACGTCTTCGATGCATTCATCACGACAAAACCCCACGGCATGGGGCTGGGACTTGCCATTTGCCGGATGATCGTCGAGCGCCATCACGGCAAGCTTGCGGTCGCGCCGGCGCAGCCGAATGGATCGATTTTTTCGGTGGTTTTGCCCGGAGTGCCTGGTACCGCGAGCTAACTTTTCAAGCCGGCGGCGCGGGCGACCTCGGACCAGCGGGTGAATTCGCTGCGAATGAAAGCGCCGAACTCGTCCGGGCTGGCATCGAGCGGCTCGTAGCTCTCTTTTGCCAGGAGATCGACTGCCGCCGGCGCGTGCATCGCCTTGTTGGCGGCGGCGGCGAGCGTGTCGATCACCGGCTTTGGCGTCCCGGCCGGCGCCAGGAGCCCGAGCCACAGGCTGGTGTCGAAATCAGGCACACCGGCTTCGGCCATTGTCGGCACGTCGGGCAGCACCGCGGAACGCTTGTTCGAGCAGACCGCGAGCGCAATGAGCTGCTTCGCCTCGATCTGGCCGAGCGCCGACGAGGCGATGTTGAAGGTCAGGTTGATGCGTCCGGCGACGAGGTCGGTGATCACCTGCGGGCTGCCGGGATACGGCACGTGGGTCATCTTGACGCCGGCGCGCTGCGCAAACATTTCCGCGCACAGATGCGGCAGACTGCCGTTGCCGACCGAGCCGAACAGCAATTGGCCGGGCTTCTCCTTGGCGAGCGCAATCAGCTCGGCAACGCTTTTGACCTTCAGCTCGGGATTGACAGCGAGCACGAAGGTGCCCTTGGCGAGCGGCGCAACCGGCGCGAAATCCTTGCGCATGTCGAAGCTCACGTCGGGATTGACGATCTGATAGGTCAGCGACGACAGCGCCGGCACGAACAAGGTGTAGCCGTCGGCGGCAGCGCGCACGACGTATTGGGCGGCGATGCTCGATCCGGCGCCCGGCTTGTTCTCGACTATGAATTGCTGGCCGAGCACCGGCTCGGCGTTCTTGGCAAAGATGCGGCCGATGACGTCGGACGCCGCACCGGGCGTGAAACCGATGATCAAGTGCATCGGCCGCGCCGGATAGCTTTGCGCCACCGCGAGGCGGGGAACGAGCGGCAACGCTGCGGCGCCCGCGGTCAGTTGCAGAAATTGTCTGCGGCGTAGAGTCATTTTATTTGTTCTCCCATGGGATGTCGCGTCACCGGATCAATCATTCCGGCTTGATGCCGGCCGCCTTGACGACGGGCCACCACTTTTCGATTTCTGCCTTCTGATAGGCCGCGAGCGCCGCCGGGGTCTGCTGCTCGGGCGGCGGAATCTCAAAGCCCTGGGCTTCGAGCTTCTGCCGCACACTTGGATCGGCCAAGGTTTTCATCGCCGCGGCGTTGAGCTTGTCGATGATGTCCTTCGGCGTGCCGCGCGGGGCGAATATCGCCGCCCATAGCGCGAAGTAGAAGCCGGGCAGTCCCGCCTCGTCCATGGTCGGGATTTCCGGTGCGATCTTGATGCGCTCGTGGGTCGTTAAGCCTAGTGCTTTCACATTACCGGCACGCACCTGCGCCTGGGCGGCGGCAATGGTTATGAACACCGCATCGATATGGCCAGCGATGACGTCTTGCATCGCCGGTGCGGCGCCGCGATAGGCAATCAGATTGAATTGCGTACCGGTGTCCCTCCGCAGCAAGCGGCCGAGTAGGTCGGGCGGACTGCCGGCGCCGGCAGTGCCGAACGAAGCCTTGTCGGGACTGGCCTTCAGCCAGGCGATGAAATCCCTCAAGTCGGTCGCCGGATTGTCCTTTTTCGCCAGCAGTACCATCGGCGCCGCCGGCAACAGCACGACCGGCTCGAAATCCGTCACCACGTCGTAATCGAGCTTGTAGATGGCGGCGTTGGTGACCGAGGTATTCCAGTTGGCGCAGACCAGCGTATAGCCATCGGGTACGGCGTGGGCGACGCGGCCGGAGCCGATGGTGCCGTCGGCGCCGCCGGCATTCTCGATGACGATGGTCTGACCGAGCACCGCCTGCATGCCTTCGGCCATAACGCGGCCGAGGATGTCGCTCAGCGCGCCGGGCGCGAACGGCACCACCATGGTGATGCGCCGCGACGGATAGCTGTCCGCGACAGAAAGCCGCGGCAATGCCGGCAACGCGAGTGCGCCGACGGCGAGCTGCAGGAATCCTCTGCGGCGAAAGCGCAATGGCATCTTCCCTGGCGGTTCGCGCTTTTTGCGCGTTACGGCGTGACGTGCACGCGGTCGCACTTCGGATTGAAGTGTGCGCCAAGCTTTTTGCTTCGTTCGCCGAGATTAGCGAGCGTTTCGGCCTCGTCGTCAAGGCGGCAAAAAAACGTCTCCTCGACGTCGTTGTTGCGCACCAGACGGAAATTGCAGTCCGTTGCCGCGCCGCGCTCGAAGCTCAATTCCACCAAGAGACCGATCCAGCCCGCGTGCCGCCGCCCGAGATGGCCGGTCGAGAAGGTGAGATTGCACAGGCCGTAGAAGATCGGCTTGCCCTTATACATTGCGACCGGCAATGGATAATGCGGTCCGTGACCGACGACGATGTCGGCGCCGGCATCGATCGCCGCGTGGGCGATGTCGGTCATGTATTGCAGCGGCTCGCGGCCAAGCCCCCAGTGACAGGAGGCAACGACAATGTCGACCTGCGGCCGCAACGCTGAGATATCGGCGCGGAATTCATCGAGATAGTGCTTGTCCGCCCAGGTCACGATCACCGGCGGCACCCCCGGCCGGTTCGGCGGCGGCACGCCCGGCGCAACGCGGCTCGTTGGCACGTGATAAGCGGTATGGCCGAGAATGACCGCGATGCCGGGCGAATCGGCATGGGCCTCATGATCGGTCGGCCAATAGACCGAGCTGCGTTGCACGGCGCCGACGCGCAAGCCGTTGCGGGCGACGATCACCGGCGCGCGCGCCGCGGCGAGATTGGGCCCGGCGCCGGTATGGGGAATGCCGAGCCGATCGAGGCGAGCGATCGAGGCCGCGATATTGTCGGCGCCGTAATTGACGTTGTTGGCGATGCCGACGGCGTGGATGCCGGACAGCCGCAGCGCCTCGCCGCCGACCTGCGGATCGGCGAAAAAGCCTTCGGTTGAGTGCGAGCGCCGCGGCGGCAGATGCAGGCAGCATTCCAGATTGCCGAATACCACGTCGGCTTCGTGCAACGCGGCAGCCACGTGCCGAAACGGAACGGTAGCATCGGCGACGTTCATGAGATTGACGTCGCCGGTTAAAATCAACTTGCCTGTCATGGGGGTGTCTCGCAGAATTATTTTTTACAGAGTGAAGACTGCAGGAGGCACAGCGTTTCCGGGCTGATTGTCGTTTGCAATTGCTTCTCGTAGGCAATGGCCTCGGCGCGCAACGCTGCCGCCAGCGTCTTGGCATCGACATGGGCGCCCGTGGCCGCAACGGTGCGCGCCAGCTCGTTGGTGAACGCGCTGCCGCCACCATCCTGGACGACGACGAATTGCATCGTCGACAGCGGGATGATGGTGGTGTCGAAGCGGGCGCCGCTCGGCAGCATCGGCTGCCCCCCGATGGTGGTCTTGGACACGTCGGCCGGCGCCGGCGCGCCGCTGCCGCCGCCGTCGGTGCCCTCGGGATACGTCACCATCCAGCGTTGCGACGCGGCGTCGTAAAAATATTTGGTCTGTGGAATCGGCGCCGCATGGCCGTTGGGTTCGTCGGTGATCGTGCTCTGCGGCGAATTGACGACATAGAGCGATATGCCGCCTGCGGGCTGGACCTGCAAGGTCTCGACCACGACGCCGCCGGGAAAATGCGCGTCGTCATTGGCCGCCGTCGCCGTTATGCGCAACGTGCTCGGGTACCAAAAGGAGAAGCCATACTTTGCATCCACATAGCGGCTCATGCGGCGATGGATCGTCGGAGCAAGCTGCACGTCGGCGGCACGCACGAGAACTGCGGGCGTAGCCGCGGCGATCGCGACGACAACAGAAGCAACGATGCGGCCGACGATGGTCATGGCAACAGTATCGCCGGAATCCGAGTTCCGTGGAACAGATCTTTGGCTGGTTCGGACAGCGTCCTAGCTCACCGCCGAGCACCACGCGCCGACTGCCGGCACCGGCAGTCCCAAATTCTCCCGCAACGTGATGCCGGCGAAATCCTTGCGGAACAACCCGCGCCGTTGCAGCTCCGGCACGACGAAGCGCACAAAATCTTCATAGGCGCCGGGCACATGGGTAGCGGAAAGCACAAAGCCATCGCAAGCCGGCGCGGTGAACCATTGCTCGAGTTGGTCGGCGACTTCCTTCGGGCCGCCGACGATGGCGTTGTGCACGCGGCCGCGCCCGCTGATGCGGATGAAGTCGCGCACGGTTGGATTTTTGGTGCCGCTGGCGGCCAGCACGCGGTCGCGGATGCCCTGCAGGCCCGACATTTCCGCGAGTTCATGGGCGGTGAACGGCTCGTCCATGCCCTTGCGTGCAAAATCAAAATTGAGCGCTTCGGAGAGCAACGACAGCGCGTCGATCTCGAGCGGCAGCTTTGCGATCTCCGCCCACTTGTCCTCGGCTTCCGCCTTGGTGGCCGCGGCCACCGTGTTGACGAGGTGCGTGATCTTGATCGCTTCGGGATCGCGGCCGGAGCGCGCTACGTCGGCCTTGAACTCGGCATAGTCGCGCGTGCCGGTCTCGATGCTCGGATAGACCACAAAGATCACTTCGCCCCAGCGCGCGCCAAAAGCTTTGCCGCGGCCGCTCGAACCGGCCTGAATGATGACCGGATGGCCCTGCGCCGAGCGCGGCACCGTGAACGGCCCGCGTGAGCGGAAGTAGCGGCCCTCGTAATCGAGGCGGTGAACTTTCTCGGGTCTTGCAAAAAGTCCGCTTCCCTTGTCCTGGACGATGGCGTCGTCCTCCCAGGCATCCCAATGACCGAGCACGATCTCCATGAACTCGTCGGCACGGTCGTAGCGCAGGTCGTGGGCGACCGCCTCGTCGCGGCCCATGTTTTGCGCTTCGCCGTCGTTGAGCGACGTCACCACGTTCCAGGCGGCGCGGCCGCCCGTCATCAGATCGAGGGTGGCGAACACGCGCGCGACATGGAACGGCTCGTAATAGCTGGTCGAATAAGTCGCGCCCAGCCCAAGCCGCTGCGTCGCCATGCCCATCACGGTGAGCACGGTGACGGCGTCGAGTTTCACGCAGCGAATACCGTGTTCGACGGTGTGCGCGTGATTGCGGCCGTACATGTCCGGCATCGACAGCCGATCGTCGAAGAAGCCGAGATGAAATTTTCCTTCCTCCAGCACGCGGCCGATGTGCCGGTAAAAATCCGGCGACCAGCTGTCGGTGCGCGAAGCCGGATGGCGCCAGGAACTCGCAAGGTTCGTGCAGTTCTGCGCCTGCAGGAAGCCAACCAAGATCATCTGGCGCATCGGCGGGGTCCGTCGATCACGATGCCCGAGCAGCTGGGCTCTTCCTCCCCCTGGAAGGGGGAGGAAGGTGGGGGTCCGCGGCCTCGACGGATGTGCAAACGTCAAGAGAGCGCGCAGCCGGTGAGGCCGGTGCGATGCCCATTATACCAGTTGCCGGCCCGCGCCCCCCACCCCGCCCTCCCCCTTTCAGGGGGAGGAACAGCGGCGATGCCTCGCTTCACCGCGTGTCGATAGAAACCCGCTTGATGGGCTGGGTCGGCGCCGGCTGCACGAAGCCGCCGGCGCCCGTCGCTTGCGCGAGCGCGTCGCGGTCGAGCGCTTCGTCGTGCCTATAGACGTCGTCGCGGAATTCGATCGCGCCATCGCGCGTCACCCAGCCGGTGAGATAGACCCAGGCGACCGGCATTTTGTGCGGCAGGTTGACGATCTTGGTCTGGCCGGCGGCGATGCCGGCGTCGATGGCGGCGCGGTTCCAGCCCGGCACGTCTTCGAGGATCCAGGCGGCAAGGTCGCGGACATTGTCGACCCGCGTGCAGCCGTGGGAATCGAAGCGGTAGTCGTCGGCGAACAGCTTTCGCGTATCGGTGTCGTGCATGTAGACCGAATATGGATTGGGCATGTCGATTTTCAGATTGCCGAGCGCGTTCCAGGCGCCGGCATCCTGCCGCACGGTGAAATTCGGCGAGCGGTCGGACGCCCAGTCGACCGACGACGGACTGATCTCCTGATCGCCGCCGCCGAGGAGCCGCATATGCATGCGGCTCAGATAGCTCGGATCGCGGCGCATATGGGCGATGATCTCGTTCTTGGTGATCGACAGCGGCACCGTCCAGGTCGGATTGAGATCGACCGCGGTGATGGACGCGGTCAATGTCGGTGACGGCTTGTCGATCTTGCCGACGATGACGCGATAGCGGCGCTCCACCTTGCCGTTGGCGATGGCCTCGACGAAAGCGGCCGGGATATTCACCACGACGTAGCGCTCGGCGAAGATGAAATCCATGCCCTGGAGCCGCTCAAGCGACGCTTCGAGCTGCTTGATGCGGGCGCCGACCGGCGCGTTGAGCGCTTTCAGGGTCTGCGCGCCGACCGTTCCCGTAGCATCCAGCCCGTGGCGCAATTGGAAATGCTTCACACCCTCGACCACGCTGGCGTCATAGGCCTCGCCGGCTTCCTGATCGACGCCCATGTCGTCGGAGATGACAAGGCGCTGGCGCAGCAGCGCGACGTTAGGGCCGCTCGCACCCGGCTCGAGCTTTGCGTCGGCCGGCAGCATCGGCCAACCGCCGCGCACCTGGATATCCGAATAGAACAGCAGCGCTTCCTTGATGCGTTGGAAGGTGCCTTCGTCGAACACCGGGTTCGACGACAGCGCCAGCGCCGCGGCCGAGCGCGATTCCGGCGTACTCGCGGGCTTGACCGCGGCCTGCGGCGGCTTCGCCGCGACCGGCGGCTTAGCGGCAACGGATGGTTTTGGCGGCGTGCCAAAACCCTGCGCCCAAGCCGAGCCTGAAGCGGCAGCCAGAATGACGCCGACAATCAAAATGGTCCGCATAAACGGCCCTCCCCGTCTCAGTCCGTCGCGCGATTGCAGCTTGCGGTTCAACCCTGCGGCTGCGGCTCCAGCGGGCCCGGTTCGGGGCGCGGTCGGTTGCGGCCGGCACCGGCGGTCGGCACGGTGGTGTTGCGCGGCGTCGTCGGCTCGATGATCGATTCGCGGCTCGGCCGCTTGCCGAGCAGCAGATCCTTGATCTCGTCGCCACTGAGCGTCTCGAATTCGAGCAGCCCCTTGGCCAAGGTCTCCAGATCGCCGCGCTTGTCGGTGAGGATTTGCTGCGCCTCGGAATAGCCGGCTTCGACCAGGCGGCGGATTTCGGCGTCGATCTTCTGCACGGTGGCTTCGGAGATGCTTTGCTGGCGCGACACCGAATAGCCAAGGAAGACTTCTTCCTGGTTTTCCCCGTAAGCAACGGTGCCGAGCGCGTCGGACAGGCCCCAACGCGTCACCATCATGCGGGCGAGCTTGGTCGCCTGCTCGATGTCGGACGCAGCGCCCGACGTCACGCGTTCGCGGCCGAACACCAGTTCCTCGGCGACGCGGCCGCCCATCATGATGGCGAGCCGCGACGTCATCTGCTCGAGCGACATCGACAGCTTGTCGCGCTCCGGCAATTGCATGACCATGCCGAGCGCGCGGCCGCGCGGGATGATGGTCGCCTTGTGCACCGGATCGGTCGCCTTGACGTTGAGCGCGACGATGGCATGGCCGCCCTCGTGATAGGCGGTGAGCAGTTTTTCCTCGTCGGTCATCACCAGCGACTTCCGCTCGGCGCCCATCAT
>JBAUYI010000353.1:0-2644 GCA_049584715.1 Xanthobacteraceae bacterium | reverse complement strand
GCGGCGAGGCGCTCAAACGCCGCTGCGAGGATTTGCTGCGCCAGGCCGAGGCGCGCGTCGAGAAGATCACGCTCGATGCGCAGGGCAAGCCGACCGGCACCGAGCCGCTCGACGTCGAATAATCGTCGCGCCGGCGCCGCCCTCGTCTTCGGAAATCCCCAACTTTCGCGAAAAGCCGCCTGGAAAACCGCTTGACAATCTAGAACAAATAGTGAACGTTAGGCGGTTCGAACGAGGGCTGAAGACCATGGATTCGGACAAGAAAAGCGCATGGCTGGGCAAACTGGATGAGGAATGCCCCTATCAGGTGGTGCTGCCGCGGCAGCAGCTCGCCGATGACAGCGAGATCATGGATTTCCTCATCCAATACGTCGAGAAATTCGACATGTATGTCGAGGACGATTGCGCCGCCTTCGTGCGCTACTGCTTCGCCGACCCGCTGGACGCGGAAATTTTTCGCTCGCGATTCGAGCCGAAAGCCGAGCGCTTCAGGCTGGCGGGGTGAGCGTTATTTATTTGGCAGCTTCTGCCGCACCTTGCCGATGTCGGCCCAGGGATCGTTCCGGAAGTGCTTCTTCAAATTGAGCACGGTGAAATCGGCGGCGCTCTTGGTGCGGCCGAGGTCTTCCCACGATAGCGGCGCCGAGACCGCGGCGCCCGGGCGGGCTCGCGTCGAATAGGGCGCGACCGAGGTCGCCTCGCGCGTGTTGCGGAAATAGTCGATGAAGATTTTGCCCTTGCGCAGCGCCTTGGTCATTTTGCCAACGTAGCGTTGCGGGCTGTCGGCGGCCATGCCGAGCGCAATTCTTTGAGTGAAATTCTTCGTCGCCTCCCAATCGGCACCGGCGATCGGCACCACCACGTGGATGCCCTTGCCGCCAGACAGCTTGGCGAAGCTTTCAAGCTTCAATGCATCGAGCCGTTCGCGCACGTCGCGCGCCGCAGCGACGATTTCCTTCCAAGCTACCCCCTCGCCCGGATCGAGATCGAACACGATACGGTCGCACAGCTCGAGTTTTTCCAGCCGCGAGCCGCGGGTATGGATCTCCAACGTGCCGGACTGCACCAACGTCACCACATCGTCGAGCTTTTCCACGGCGATGACGTCGTGCTCCTTGGCGTCGACGGAATGCCGCAGGGCTGAGTCCTTCACATTGTCTGCGATATGCTTTTGGAAAAAACATTGGCCCTTGGTGCCGCCAGGACAACGCACCAAAGCCAGCGGCCGGTCAACAACGTGCGGCGCCATCCAGTCCCAGACGCTGACGTAATACTCGGCCAGATCTTCCTTGGTGACACCGACATCGACCCAATAGACGCGGTCGGGATGGGTCAGGTGAACGTTGCCGACGTCGGCCGCGCTACGCGCGCTTGCCTTGGCGCGCGCCGCCGCCGGCTTCGCGGGCTGTGGCTTTGCCGGCGCCTTGTTGCGTGATTTCGCCATCGTCCTTGCCGATTTTCTCACCGCCTGCCGCTGCGCCATCGCCGCCGGAGCGGCCGGTACTTCGAGCACCACCTCGCGCGCAGGCTTGTCCTCGCGCAGGCCCTTGAACGACGCCTGGCGCAGCACATTACCATGAGTGACACCGCGGTACTCCGCCTCGATGACGACTTGGGGTTTCACCCAGATCACGTCCTTGCGGCGCTCGTCCTTCGGCAGCGTCAGTGGCGGCTTGTCGATCTTCAAGGATTTGAGCCGGCGCCACAGTTCGCGCGCTGTCTTGTGGGTGTAGCCGGTGCCGACCCGCCCGGCGTAGCGCAGTTCGCCGTTGTCGTGCACCGCAACCGTAAGCGCGCCCACCGCATGCGGATCGGCCGACGCGGGGCTATAGCCGGCAACGACGAATTCCTGGGCGTTGTGGCATTTGGCCTTGATGAAATTCTCCGACCGGCCGGAGCGATAAGGCGCGTCTTTGCGCTTCGACACGATGCCTTCGAGATCCAGGCCGCAGGCATGCTTGAGGATCACCGGGCCGTCTTCGGTAAAATCTTCGGCGTAGCGGATGCGGCCGTTTTTGCCGGTGGCCTTGAGGAGGCGCTGCAGCGCGGTCTTGCGCGCCACCAACGGCTCGCCGGTCAGATCGCGGCCGTCGAGATACAGAAGGTCGAACACGTAATAGGCAAAACGATCGCTGCGGCCGTCCTTCAAATCGGATTGCAGCGATGAGAAGCCGGAAATGCCTTTGTCGTCTTCAACGACCAGTTCGCCGTCGAGCAGCGCGGTTTCGGCCGGCAATGCGGCGACCGCCGCCGCAATCGGCTTGAAGCGATGCGTCCAATCCAGGCTTTTGCGCGTCAGCAAGCGCACCTTGCCGTGATCGAGCCGCGCCTGGATGCGATAGCCGTCGTATTTTATCTCGTGCAGCCATTCGGCGCCGCGCGGCGCGTCGCTGTGCAGGGTGGCAAGGCTCGGCGGGACGAAATCGGGCAAGCGGTCGCGCGCGGTCCGGGAGCTCTTTTTCTGCGCACTCGTTTTCGAAGCAGCTTTGGCCCGCGCTCGTGGTTTCGCCGCAGGCTTGCTGACCGACGCTTTCTGCTTCGTCGGCTCCTTCTTCGCCTCGCGATTGCTGTGCCAGACCCGCTTTTTGCCTTTGCCTTCGGCAATCTCGTCTATCGAGCGGCCGGTCGCAACCGACAGCGGCTC
>JBAUYI010000352.1:0-4769 GCA_049584715.1 Xanthobacteraceae bacterium | reverse complement strand
ATCCCGGACAAGTCGGCTCGATCGACGCGCTCTATGTCACCGCCGATCAGCCGCACCAATTGTCGCTCATTCCCGATCCGGAAATCGATTACGGGCTTTTGGTGCAGAAGAAGATCGACGCCGTCTATGTGACGCGCTTCCAGAAGGAGCGCTGGAGCGAGAAGGAGCGGCCCTATCCGAAAGTCGATGCGAAATTCTTGAACGAAGCGAAATACTCCGACGCCAGCGTCATGCATCCGCTGCCGCGGGTCAACGAGCTCGACGCTTCGCTCGATAGCGACCGCCGCGCCATCTATTTCCAACAGGCCGCCTATGGCGTTCCGGTGCGCATGGCGCTGATCTCGCTCATGCTGCACCTGCACAAGAACAAGTCGCTGCATCAATTCAACGGCGGCTTCGCCGAGCCGGATTATCCGATTTACGCGCAGCCGATCGGCACCGGCCTGCAATGCGACAATGCCAATTGCATCACCGGCGATCCGGCGGAGCGGCAATACGCCGCCAACAAATTCTACGTCGTCGAGGACGACAGCCCGCAGCGCTGCCAGCTGCGTTGCGTCTATTGCGAGAAGGACGTCGAGGACAAGGCGAGCGAATTCGTCGTCGCCGACACGACGCGAAAGACTTTTGCGCCGGATCTGACGGCGCTGATCCGCGCCGCGGGCGACAAGCTCAAACACCTCGTCATCTACCGCAGCGCAACCGACGCGCTCGCCGCGGGCTTCGCGCCGCGCGAGGGCGGCAGGAAAGCGCGCGCGGTCTAAACAAACAACGTTCCGCTGAACCATCATGCCAAACGCGATCGACTGGTCGCTCATGTCCGAATATGCCGCGGCCTTAGTGTTAGGCTATTTGTGCGGCTCGATTCCGTTCGGCATTTTGTTGACGCGGCTCGCCGGCGCGCCCGACCTGCGCTCGGTCGGGTCCGGCAATATCGGCGCCACCAATGTTTTACGCACCGGCCGCAAGGGCCTTGCCGCCGCGACCTTGCTCGGCGACATGTTCAAGGGCACCGCGGCGGTTCTGATTATCGCGCATGTCTTCGGCCGCGATGCCGCGATCGTGGCCGCGCTCGGCGCATTTTTGGGCCACCTGTTTCCGGTCTGGCTCAAATTCAAAGGCGGCAAAGGCGTTGCGACCTACATCGGTCTCTTGCTCGGCTTCAAGATTTGGCCTGCGCTCGTCGGCTTCTGCGCGATCTGGCTCGCGGTCGCTGCGCTGAGCCGCTACTCGTCGCTGGCCGCGCTGGTGGCGAGCGCCGCGACACCCGTAATCCTGTGGTGGACCGGCGATGTGCGGCTCACCGAGCTTTTCCTGCTGCTTACAGTGCTGCTCTGGATCATGCATCGCGCCAATATCGCGCGGCTTCTCGGCGGCACAGAAAGCAAGATTGGCGGCAGCTCTCAAGCCTAAAGGAATATTCAACTGACCGCGGCAGGCGCGCGCGCCGGCGCGCCGTGGGTGTGCGGGATCTTGTCGGCGAACATTTCGACGAAATGATCGGTCTCGCCGCCAGCCGTGTGCGGCCGCAGCGCCTCGTCGAAGTGAGTGCGCGAGGCCGGATCGGCTTTGACACGCGCCATGATGCGGCGATAGCGCCACACCAGCCGCAACCATTGCGCCGAGCTTTTGAGGAAATCCACGACGCGCCACGGATAGAACACCAGCGGATTGAGCACCGGCATGCCATAACGGCGCTGGGTGCGCAGCTTGCGGCGTAAAAACCCGAATTGCAACGGATGCACGCCTTCGATGCGCGACGCGCCGGAAAAGATGGTCAGCGAATCGAGAATTTTTGTGCGGTTGATGCCGGACACCACGGCGCGGCGCATGATGGTCTCGACATGGGCGTCGGTGTAATAGCGCGTCCACGCATCGGCATAAACTTTTGTCCAAATCTCCTTCGACATCAAAGGATGCGCGGTGCAGGCGTGTTCGAGATCGTATTTGTTCATGTCGGGGTCCATCGGCACCCCGCGCATGAAGAGGTTCTTGTGATCTTCCGAGCCCGGCAGCGGCGTCAGATAGAAGAATTCGAGAATGTCGACCGGCAATTCCTTCTTGATGATCTCGATGTCGCGCGCGATCGATTCCGGCGTGTCGGTTGGAAAACCAAGAATGTAGCCGGCGTAGGTCATGACCTTTTGCGCCCGCCACGCCAGTAACATCTCGCGATATTCCCAAATCTTGTTCTGGCGCTTCTTCGCCCCCATCAGGGATTCGGGGTTGATGTTCTCGAGCCCCAGGAAGATCGCCGTGCAGCCGGCGCGTGCCGATTTCTCGATGAAACCCGGGATGCGGTGACACAGCGTGTCGACTTGCAGCAAGAGGCGGATGTTGAATTTGTCGCGCTCGCGCAATTCGATCAGGCGGTCGAGGATCGGTTCCCAGTTGCGGTTGCGGGCGAAATTGTCGTCGGTGATGAAGAAGCGCGTAATGCCCTGCGCTTCGTTCGCCCGCACGATGGCCTCGACGTCGTCGGGCGTGCGGTAGCGCGATTTGCGGCCCTGCACGTTGATGATGGTGCAAAAGCTGCACTGGAACGGGCAGCCGCGGCCGGCGTCAAAACTCGAATAATGTCCGGCCACCCGCGTGACCACGGCGCGCGGAAGAATTGGATAAACGGCGGCCGCCATTTCCGGCATGTCGGCCAGATAATTGTAGATCGGCTTGGCCTTGCCGTCGGCGACGTCGCGCAAAACGTCTGCCATGCGGCCTTCGGCCTCGCCGGCGAACAGATGGATGCCGAGATCGAGCGCTTCCTGCAAATCCGCCGGCAAAGTCGGCAGCATGGAAATGCAGCCGGAGACATGAAAGCCGCCCATGACCACGGGTATCCCAAGCGCGCGGAACTGCCGCCCGAGATCGAGCGCGCGCGGATACTGGTTCGACTGCACGCCGATCAGGCCCACCATGCCGCCACCGGCGGCGCGGATGCGCTTCGCCGCGGCGGCCACATTGACGATGGTGTTGCACTCGTCGCAGGCATCGACCTCGATATCGACGTCTGGGCCGAGCACGCGGTTGTCGGCACACTCCCGCATCAGCCCATAGACGCTGGCCAGCGAGTTCGACGGCAAGGTCGAGCGCAGCCATTGGATGACATAGCCGTCCCGGTCGTAATGCGACGGCTTGATCAGCTCGACCCTAAACGTGCGCTTGGCCAAATTACCGTGCAAGCCAGCCCTCCGAACGGAACCCGATTGTTCCCGCGGCAATCGCCCGCGACTCTGCGGGTTCGGCCGCCGCTTTGCAAGAAATTCCTGCCCGCTCGCGCAGCGCCTCGCTTCACCTCCCCCTGCAGGGGGGAGGACGCGAGCGAAGCTCGCGGGTGGGGGAAGCGCAAAGGCTACGGCCCCACCCGCGCACCTACGGTGCCCAACCCTCCCCCTGCAGGGGAGGGTGAAGCGAACGCGTTCTTGCGGCACAATCCACCAAGTAGCCCGCATGAGCGAAGCGATATGCGGGGTTATAATCGGGAGGGCAGAACCCGGATATCGCTTCGCTCATCCGGGCTACAATTGCTACGCTTGCTTGGGGGCAGACGTGAACAAGCTGGTGCACGGCATCTACCTCACCGACGAACAACGCCTCGACTGGCTGCGCCTTATCCGCAGCCAGAACGTCGGGCCACGCGGTATTATGGCGCAAACGCCACAAGATTTGAATCCCTGACGCCCCCACCTGTGCAGAAATTCACAGCACAGGTGCAAGATGCCCCACGCCTTCAAAGCTACCCCCGACCATCCCGCCGTCGCGTACCTGGTCCGGCTACATGCCGACATTGGCGGCAAGCTCCTCGACAATAAGAAAGAGGCCGCCCGTCTAGCCGCGTCTATGTTGGCGGTCGAACACGTCATCAAATTGTTTGATCCCGATTTCAACGCGCGGACGATATCGGCGCGGCGGCGGCAAAAGACCAATCCGTGGTTCAAGCGCGGCACCCTATTCCGCGAGGCGCTAGGTGTGCTCCGCACGGCCACAGGGCCGCTCACGGTGGGCGAGATTACGGCTGGCGTCCTAGCCGCCAAGGGCATCCGCGACGCCACGATGAAGCAGCGGAACGGCATCACGGCCGGGATACGGTCATGCCTCGAATCAAATGTGGGTAAAGCGGTCCGGCGCGTCGGCGACGGCGTGCCGAGGCGGTGGCAGGTCGCGTGACTTTTGAGCCTCACTGGCAAGGATTCAAATAATCCGACGAATCAGAGTGAATCATGGGAATCACCGTTGACATCTCAGATTGAGGGTGATTCTTCTGAGTGTCCTCGAATTGCAAACGGGGCCATACACTATCTTGGGCGTACCTTATATTGTTGCCCAACATATTGTTAAGCGGTTGATTTGCGGATAAAAAACCTATGCGCCGACCGCGCTGCTTGTCGCCCAATTTGTTACTCTGGGCGGCACTCGGGATGCGCGAGTCCATTGACTTTGCCCGGAAAACGCCGCCAAAATACCCTGGTAACCCTTCGTTAAGGTGCGCCGGGCATAAACCTTGCAGATGTCGGGTCTTGACATTAGCTAATGTTTGTGCTGTGCGCGCCTGCTTTTTACGGAAACCAAGATCGCGCCACGGCGTTGTCATTGGTTCACCGTAAAGAGGAGAGAGGGCTAGAGAGCAACCCACGGGTTTAAGTTATGGCTAGGACGGCGACGCCACCTCGCGAGGTTACACTGGTTTATCGACCGGTGGGGCCTTCGCATGTCTTCACGGCGCTCGGTCCCAACATGACCGGGTTCCACATAAGCCACTATGACCTGCGTGT